>JAGAKV010000033.1 GCA_017625505.1 Clostridia bacterium
AGGTTGAAGCTGATGTTCAAGCACACTTTGCTGAAATCTTCCCAGAACAAGAAAAACAAATTTCAAATGTCCTTTATAAAATGAAGAAGGAAAAGGTAAGAGCAAAAATCCTTGATAAAGGGGTTAGACCAGATGGAAGAAGTCTTACTCAAATCAGACCTATCTGGTGCGAAGCGGGTGTGCTTCCAAGAACACATGGAAGTGGTGTGTTCACACGCGGACAAACTCAAGTTCTTACAACTCTTACTCTTGGCACAGTTTCTGATATGCAAAAACTTGATGGCCTTGACGACGAAGAAGTAAAACGCTATGTTCACCATTATAACATGCCTGCATATGCCACAGGAGAGGCTAGAGGAATTAAGAGCCCAGGAAGAAGAGAAATTGGACACGGAGCACTTGCTGAGAGAGCGCTTGAGCCTGTTATTCCATCTGAAGCAGACTTCCCATACGCACTTCGTCTTGTATCTGAAGTTCTTTCTTCAAACGGATCATCTTCAATGGCATCTGTTTGCGGTTCAACACTTGCTCTTATGGACGCTGGCGTACCTATTACAGCGCCTGTTGCAGGTATTGCTATGGGACTTATCAAAGATGAAAATTCTGGCCGCGTTGCCGTTCTTTCAGATATTCAAGGACTTGAAGACTTCCTTGGTGATATGGACTTCAAAGTTACAGGAACAAGCAAAGGTGTAACTGCAATTCAAATGGATATCAAAATCAAAGGTATTGATAAACAAATTCTTACAACTGCTTTAAATCAAGCAAGAGAAGGCCGAATGTTTATCATGGGTAAAATCCTTGAAGAAATCAAACAGCCAAGAGCAGAACTTTCAAAATACGCTCCAAAAATTATCACAATGAAGATTGATCCAGACTTTATCAAAGACGTTATCGGCTATGGCGGAAAGACAATCAACAAGATTATCGATGAAACCGGCGTTAAGATTGACATTGAAGATGATGGACAAGTATTCATCGCTGGACAAGATGCCGAGATGCTTGAGAAAGCAAGAAAAATTATTGCTGGCATTGTAGAAGTCCCTGAAGTTGGTGATGTTTATGACGCAAAGGTTGTAAGAATTATGAACTTTGGTGCTTTTGTTGAATTTGCTGGAAACAAAGAAGGAATGATTCACATTTCAAAACTTTCAAACAAACGTGTTGAAAAGGTTGAAGATGTTGTTAAAATTGGTGATGAAGTTGAAGTTGAAGTCATCAAGATTGATGAAAAGGGCAGAATTGACCTTAAAAGAATTATGCCAAAAGAAGAAAAAAGTGAAAACTAATTTCTTGAAGCGTTGATTTATAGAAAAAGATATAGTATAAAAAATAAACTAGTATGTTATTGTTTGATAACTTTTTCATACTAGTTTTTTTATTATAAAAAAATTTACTATTGACAATTTTGCATTCTTATGGTAGTATATTTATGAGGTAAGAAATGGAAGAAATAAAGTCTTTTTATGAATTGTTTGAAGAATCTTGTGATGCTGTTTCAAAATATGATCAAGATGATATTGTAAATTTTGTCAGCAATAATACAGAAAATAGAGAAGAAATAATTGATTTTATAACCAAAAAGCTAAAAGCGATCAGTCATAATTCTGACTTTGTGTGTGACAGCTATTTATATGACAAAGATTATGTATATCCTGATGAATTAGAAAAACGAGAAGGTGAAATGAATGAATCCTTGTTTGAAATTTTGAACTTTATAAGCGGAGTTGCTAAAAGCGGACATTATAATATTGATGAATTTAAAAATGATTTAATTTTTATAGCAGAAAGATATGCTAAGTTAAAAGCAGAAGGAGCAAAATTTGATGATGCTATCTTTGAAAGGCTTAGGGATATTTCACAATATGTTGAGAGTTTGGATTATGATGGGATTTTATTTTTAACTTCAGGTGATGAAAGTGTGGTCTCTAATGGATTAAAAAATGCAACAGAAGAACAACTTGTGAGGTTTTATTCATATCTTAAAGATTCAAGAAAAGAGTCACATGATAGTGAACTTGCAAAAGATATAGATAATCAAAAAATTAGCAAACAGGCTAAAATCAAGGTGTTAGAAAAGGTAATTAGCAAGCTTTTATCGTTTACAAACGAAGAAAAATTGGTTGATGCGTTTGACACCGTTCAAGGCTTGGGATTGGTGACAACAGATGTTTTTATAGATGCTATCAAGTGTGGTATTTTCAATGAAGATTCAGCCATAGAATTTCTTATTAAAAATCAATTTCATGGTACGCTTTTCCGCCATAATAACTATAAAAGAAAAGACAAGTCATATGGATTTTTAAGTGAAATTGATTTAAGTAAGCTTTCGGCTAAGACGTTGTTTAATATAAGCGAAGAAATTGATAACTATTGTTGGTTTAAAGATTCGCAAGAAGATTTGAGACTACAATTGTTTACACTTGTTCCTTTTGATGATATTCAAACCAAAAAAGCTTTTCTCAATTCATATTGTAAAGAAATAAAGACGTATGATAAATCTTTTATCGGATTATGGAAGGATGTTGCTCAGAACCTTATAAAAGGGGAACAAGCGGTAACGGATGATATTGCAAAGGTTAAGTATAAGGAAATGTTTGAACAATGGCTTAGTGAAGGGTTGTTGCAACATCGTTATGCTTGGAATAATGAGGATAATAAGCAGGCCAAAATTATAACTCCTATAATAGCAAAATTGCCAAAAGATTGGAAAAAGTCTATAATGGCACTAAAAGCGCAACGATATATTGCCTATGCGCATCACGAAAGCGATTTGTGGGATAATGCGGCAAGAAACGCATGTGAAAAGCATACAGGTTATAGATTTACCTGTGGTTGCGGATATAGCAAGGCAACATCATATCCAGAAAAGGACTCTTTCTATGCTGGTGATGGTAAATGGATTCGCTTTTTAGATGAGTATGAGCAAGAGGTAGCGCGTGAAAAAGTTATGAAATATAATAAAAAATACGCAAAACTATCTAGTGATTTGAGCCAAAAACTTGGTAAAATTTTAGGCGAGTATGAGGATGATTATTTAAATCTGTTGACTCCAGAAATATACTTAAACATTGTCAAAGAAGTAATGCTCTATAATAGACAAAAGAAAATTCTCGTTGAAGAGTATGAAAAAGATTTGCCGTTAAAATAGGAGAGTTTTAAATGAAAAGATGCTATCTTGGGTAGCATCTTTTTTGAATAAATACACTATTTTGTTATGAATAAATAATAATTACATACTAGTCTTTTTGCTTTGCAATATGCTTGATTGCATGAATTAATTTTTGTATTTCAGAAAAAGTATTGAAGAATGATAATGATGCGCGGACAGCACCTTGATCAAGAGTCCCCAGCGCTTTATGTTTCAGCGGCGCACAATGATAGCCGCCTCGCACACAAATGCCGTATTTTTTGTTTAAAATGTTTGCAATTTCGTTTGAATCACGATTGTTTATATTAAAAGCAAACACGCCAAAAGCGTTTTCTGGGTGGGTGTAGACAGTTACGTCGTTTATTTTAGACAACTCGTAGTTGAGATAGGTTGTCAAATCATCAATTTTTCCATTGATTTCATTAAAATTTCGCTCTACAAACTCCAAACCGGCATGCAACCCCATGATAAGTGGAGTTGAAATTGTCCCGCTTTCTAGTCGCTCAGGGAAAATATCAGGCTGAAAAAGATCAAGCGAGTTGGTCCCTGTTCCACCAAAAACGATAGGCTCAGGTCGATAATAGTTGCCCATTACAAGGCAACCTATGCTTTGCGGTGCATAAAAACCTTTGTGACCAGCAACGGTTAGAAAATCAATATTACTTTGCCAGATGTCAATTTTAAGATGTCCGCAACTTTGTGCTCCGTCAACGACGAAAATCAAGTTGTGCTCCTTACAAAAGGCACCTATTGTGTTTATTTCTGCTATCGCACCATTTACGTTTGATATATGATTGCATATCACCATGTATGTGTTTTGACGTATAAGAGGCTTTATATCGTCTAATGTTATGCCGCGTGCATCCTTTTGATAAGCAACATCATAGTCGATTATGCCTTGATTTTTTAGGTGTTCAAGAGGCCTTAACACAGAGTTGTGTTCGTTTTCGGTGGTTATAACGTGGCCGCCTTTTTGTGCGCAGCCAAGAATGGCAAGATTTAGTGCTTGTGAGCAGTTTTGTGTCCATATAACATTTTGGCCGCATTCAGTATTGAAATGCTCTGCAATGTGCTGCCGCGCTTGTTCTATTTTAAGTGCCGCTTTTACGCTAGCCTGATGACCACTCCGGCCGGGATTTGCTGTGTAATATAGTAGAGAGTCATTGACTGCTTTAATCACTTCCCTTGGTTTTATATAGGTTGATGCGCTGTTATCAAGATAAATCATTTGTAAACATTCCTTTATATTTACAATATAGTGTATTATGAGAAATTTTGTGCAAAAATTTGGAGGGACTATGCATTATATTATTGCTGTTTTTAGGTCAAGAAATGAAACGCTCTATCTTGCAAATTTACTTATGAGTAAGGGG
>JAGAKV010000034.1 GCA_017625505.1 Clostridia bacterium
GTCCTCGGTATTGTGCAGGTAGCTGAGAGCCACAAGGAGCAGAGCCTTTTCGTGCTTTTTATATTCCTCCTCGAAGAAAGTCTGCAATACACTTCCTCCTTTCGTTTCTTTGTAAGGCCTTACACTTATTAGACAGGTGAAAATGAAAAAAAGTCAAAGAGGCCAAAAATTTTTGTTTTCCACAGATAAAATCCGGCCCCTGCTCACCACGGCTTTGCCGGGGAACTGGGGCCGGTGTAATTTATCAGTGCTGACAGGCAGGCGGGATATTTTTTCTGTGGCGTTCTTCCCTGATAATGGCAAGGGAGAAAATCACCAGTGCCGCCCAGATAAAAATGAAACTGATGAGCCTGTCGGGCGAAAGGCTCTCTCCCATCAGGAAACCGCAGACCATGGAGAGAGTGGGGCTGAGATACTGGAAAAAGCCCATCATCATAAGGGGCAAGTCGTTGACTCCGTGGGAGTAGAGCATCATGGGCACCACCGTGATCACACCTGCGCCCAGAAGCAGCAGAAGGTCCACGCCCGTAAGGGCCGCCACGCCGTTGGCTCCCGTGCGGAAGAACAGTATGTACAGCAGCGCCAGCGGCGACATGATAATAGTCTCCGCCGCAATACTCAGTACCGGCTCGATATGCACATACTTCTTTACCGCACCGTATATCGAGAAATCCAAGGCCAGCACAAGAGACACAACAGGAAAACGGCCGTACTTCACAGCACTTATGGCCACACCCAAAACAGAAAGAGCAATGGCTACGACCTTGAGGGGGCTGCATTTTTCTTTGAAGAGAAAGACACTCAGCAAGAACACGACCAGCGGCCCCATGAAATAACCAAGGCTGGTATCCAGCACCCGACCGTTCTGCACCGCTATGAGGAAAACAGCCCAGTCCGCCAGAAGAAGAAAGGCCGCAGGCGCAAGATACTTCATTGCGGACTTATTCCTGAAAAGGGCAGAAAGCTCAGCCAGCCTCCCCTGAACTGCAAGAAAAATAACAGAGACCAGGGCGCCGGAGAGCACACGGGCTGCCATGAGAAAATAGGACTCCACATGCTCCAGCAGCACCCAGTACAAAGGCTGGAAGCCCCAGATAAAATAACAGGCAAGAACCAACAACAGACTTTTCTTTTTCATACTTTATTCCCTCACGGTTTTGTATACAGCCACAACGGCCTTCATTATATCACAAAGCCAAAAACTGTAAACACACTTTGAAAAGAGCGCAAAATTATTTTATTGGGTTTAACTCGCACTACCACCTTTCGGACAGCGCTGCGGCGCCCTGCTTTTCTTGACATTGAGGCGCTTTTATGTTATAAATATCTGGCAAATTCAATATGGAGGGTTACCGAAGTGGTCATAACGGGGCGGTCTTGAAAACCGTTAGGGCGAAAGTCCACGCGGGTTCGAATCCTGCACCCTCCGCCACATTATCACGGTAATTTTGATAGAATTGCCGTGATAAACTTTTTCCTAGCAAAACTTTGTGATTCAATATTTTTTTAAGAGTTTTAGAACTTATATCGCCCTTATGCGCAAAATCACCCCTCTGCTACACATACACCATTGTAGCAGAGGGGGGTCTTGTTGATGTTTAGTTTATGAAATCGTTCAACTTCAGCCGCAATCGTTCAATCATAGCCTCTAATCGTTCACTTTGGCTTTTTAAGGTACTCTTCATTATCACTGTAAAAAACACATTTCAATACGGCATTTTTATAAATATAAATGCGGTTGCAACAAAAATAGATTTTTGCTATATTGGAACTGATAAGCTCACTTTTGCGAAAGGATGATGTTGTGAATTGGTCGCTGTTTTGGACCGCTTTTGGGGCCAGAGGTGCCACGCTTGGTGCTTTTGCTACTGCGACAGCGGTTATTGTCTCACTATGGCAAGTGCGGCATCAAGAAAGCAAAAAGCTTCGGCTTCGTTTCTCCGATTCAATGAAAATGTTCTCTGTAGATCCTAATACACCAGAAGAAACCCTTATTTGTTTATCAATTACTAATGTTGGCAATCGAAAACTTATAGTCCAAAATTGGGGGTTTTCCTTTCACAAAAAGAATTGTCATGGCTTACTTGGGATAAACCAAAGCCAATTAACGCAAGGAATTAACCCCTCTCTGCCATATGAGTTAGAAATCGAACATAAAATTGATCTTTATTTAGAACACAAATACTTTATACGAAATTTAAAAGAATGTGTTGCTGAAAAAGATCTAAACCCTAGGCGCAAGCTTATCTTTTTTGTGTCAGATAGTGCAGGAAAAATATACCGACTTAAAAGCAAAAAAACCGTAGCCGAAATGATAAAAAAGTGAATGGAGATTTAATTCATAAAAAAAGTATCTCTGGAATTAAGCTGAAAACAAACATCAAATCATAGAAGTTAAAATCCAATTGAATAATTTTTCTATTTTAACATTACTGAATATGTCAGGTCTCGATTGTTTGAGAATCAAGTTACAAGGAGAGAAAATATGTTTTTCAATAAAAAGAAAATTAAAATGGGAATTCGTGAAGGAGTTGCAATGGCAGTAGACACATTTGTAGATATGAACATGCGGGTATTCATGGAAATTGCTGATGTGTCAAAAAAGATGGGTTACATAATTGATACTGCAGAAAACCGTGTTGTGTTTGCAATTGGTTTATTAGTGCCTCAGATGTTCTATTCATATCAAGTGTATCCGCAAGAAAAAGCAGAATATATTTCAAAGCTAACAGAGTATTTTTTGGGGACATTTGAAAACGATAGCAAATATATTTACGGCACCAATGGTGCTTACCTTGATATTTCGGAAATAGATATTTTATCGGTATATCAAGCCTATGAAGAGATTTACGTGCAAGCTGAAGACGACTATTTAAATTGTAGAGATTCGACATGTGTACTACCTCCCCTCAAAGTTATTTCGGCAATACTCGCATATATGATCGACTATGATGCGAAAGAAACTGGCATAGACGATTTACAAACTATTTATGACATTTGTGTCTCTAAAATTGCTAAGCATATAGATTTTTGGAAAACATTGGATTCTAAAGTTGAGTATGTATGGACAGACTAACCTGACCACTTGGAGTATAAGCAATTAAAAATGTATTTTGACAATATCCCCTACGTTGATGAATAACCGCACATATGGTTTTAAAGAGGGGTGCTCTCTTGACAAAGGCAAAATGACTCTTTAAAATAATTTTTGATAAGTCATACGGATGCGGTATGATGAAATCGACGCGACCAGCGGTGAGTGTTAGGTTATGCCAGCTAAGCA
>JAGAKV010000035.1 GCA_017625505.1 Clostridia bacterium
ACTCAAGAGAAGCACCGCAGGATTATCCTGATTTTGCAAAAGCTGGCAATGAAAAGGTTTTAGAAGATTCACGAAATGTTGGAATCTATATTTGTGGTGCGGGAATTGGTATGAGCATGGCTGCAAATCGCAATCCAAAGATTCGTGCGGCCCTTTGTAATAATGAAAGCGCAGCGTCTCTTGCACGACGACATAATGATGCAAATGTATTATGCCTTCCAGGGAGATTCATGTCTGTTCGACAAGCAATCAAGATTGTGAAGATTTTTTTAACCACTGATTTTGATGGCGGACGGCATGCAATAAGAATTAGTAAATTTTGAGGTGATAAATGTTGAATATTTTAATTCCAGTCACAAAAGGCTTTGAAAAATACCATAAGACGCTCGAGGTTTTAGCTGATGCCTATGATATTAAGGTGTTTCTTGGTCTGGAAAGTCAAATTTATCAATCAGCCCTTGCGCAATACGGCAATGTATCAAATTTTGATCTATTTGAATTTGATGATGGAACTGATAAAGAAGAAATGCTTAATGCATTGCAAGACTATCTTACATCAGGGCAAATTTTGATATTAAGAAAACCAATAAGCGAAAAGGAATTTGAAAAAATAATAAAGTCAGATCGAGATGTGGTGACTGCAAAGGTTGCGCGCAGTGGCTTTAAATCGTTTATGTTTAGGTTGTGGCAAAACATAACTAAACTTTTGCTTGGAGTAAAAATGTATGCAGGCGATACTTCGGTAATTTATTTTAATAGCGATATTTCAGATGTTGTTTTAAATTCGTCAAATCTCAGTTATTCAAGCAGAGTTAATAGATGGAAAGGCATAAGACAATCGGTTGTCACTTGTGAGGCGGAAAATGATATTAAGCAAATTGACAGGCAAATGACCGCTAAAAATACAATAATCGCCTCCATTTTGGTTTCGATTGGAGCGGTTGTCACTACATTGGTTTCAATTTTTGTGCCTATGACAGTTTTGATTGCCATGTTGCTTGTTGCGCTTGATGGAATTTGTGTGGCTGTTGCATTTATTTTGGTTGTTATGCTTATTTTTACTAATATGACGGGTAAAAAACAGCAACGGAAGGCAATAATATTAAATGATAATATAGAAGATGGGGAGGAATGATAAATGAACAAAACAAGAATTGGCATTAATGGGTTTGGAAGAATCGGAAGACTTGTTCTTCGAGTTTGTGCAGAAAGAGAGGATGTAGATGTTGTTGCGGTCAATGATCCTTTTGTTGACCTTGATTACAGCAAATATATGCTTACGCATGACACTGTGCATGGTAAATTTCATGGAACTTGTGAAATTGCCAACGATAAGCTTGTTGTCAATGGAAAGGAAATTGCTTTTTATGGCGAAAGAGAGCCACAGCTTATTCCTTGGGGTAATCATAATGTTGACGTGGTGATTGAGGCAACAGGTAAATTTACAAAGTATGAGGATGCAGTAAAACACCTTGAAGGTGGAGCAAAGAAAGTTATTGTGTCAGCTCCTGGCAAGAATATGCCAATGTTTGTTATGGGGGTAAATGAGGACACTTATCAAGAGGATATGAAGGTTATTTCAAACGCTTCTTGTACAACAAACTGTCTCGCTCCGCTTGCAAAGGTTATTCATAATAAATTTGGCATTGAAGAAGGACTCATGACAACAGTGCATTCAACAACAGCAACACAGCTGACTGTTGATGGTGCATCAAAGAAAGATTGGAGAGGGGGTAGAGCTGCTTCTGCAAATATCATTCCATCATCTACTGGCGCTGCTAAGGCAGTTGGCGAGGTTATTCCAGCGCTTAAAGGCAAACTTACTGGCAAAAGTTTTAGAGTGCCAACAATCAACGTGTCAGTTGTTGATCTTACGGTGAAGCTTGCGACGCCTGCCACTTATGAGGACATAGTTGAGGAAATAAAAAGAGCTTGCGACAATGAGATGAAAGGCATTATGGGATGGACTGATGATGCGGTTGTTTCTTCTGATTTTATAGGCGATGCTAGGACATCAATTTTTGATGTTAACGCCGGCATTATGATGAGTCCTACATTTGTTCAGCTTGTTGCTTGGTATGATAATGAATGGGGATATTCAAACAAAACAGTTGATCTAGCAAGACATATTACGGAGTAAAATTATGCCAGATCAATCTAATAACGCCAAAAAACAACAAACAAAAATGGCAATTAAAGACAAATGGTTGCCGCTCTTTGCCTTTATAGGCATAGGTTGCATTGCAATTGCGTTGCTTTTAACGCTGGTGCTGGAAGGAAATAAAGATGTAGCAGATGCTTTTCGAAGAGTTGGCGAATGTATTGCTTATATAATTTCAATCCTTCTTGCCTTTTATTGGGTTAATTCTCATAAGCACGTTGCATGGATTGTTTGTTATGTAGTGTTTGTTGTGACTATTGTTGTATTATTTATATTAACGATTTGAAAAAAGTGAAAAAATGAAACATAAGTATATTGTTACTGCAGTACTTGCAAGTTTAATTATTTTATCTGGTTGCTTAAAGGGGGTGTGGAGCGGTTTTATCTACTTTGCAGTCTCTTTTTTGGCGCTGCTGTCTTTATATTGGGGAGCAGTGCTTATATATAAATATATTGATGATTATAAGTGGCAGTTTGAAGAGGATTTTGCTTATTATAAAGCGCAAACGATCAATTCAACATCAATTACAGAAAAAGACTTTGAAGCAGCCCGCGCGTTGTATGTAAAAAAATTTAAACGAACCTTAGTACGAGATAAGATTATCGACATTTTTAAAATCCTATTCTGCCTATCAATGGTGGTCATATGTATAGTTGCACTGTGTTCGGGAGTAATTCGATAAATTTCTTACAAGAAATTGAATGTTTTACTTGAAATAATTTTATGTTTGTGCTATTATGTAGTGGAAAAAAGGAGTAAATATGTATACATTCGAGAAAAAAGACAGCCAAGGTATTTTAAATATCACGGTTACAAAAGAAACTTGGGACAAAACAGTTGAACAAGTTTATCAACAAAACAAATCAAAATTTAAGGTTGAAGGATTTAGAGCGGGCAAGGCACCAAGAAAGGTGATCGAACAACACTATGGCGAGCACATCTTCTTTGAAGACGCTTTTGATGCGATTGTAAATGAAGAATATTCTAAATTTTTAGAGGAAAACAAGAAGATTGTTCCAGCGTCTCATCCACATGCGGATATCAAATCATTCACGCCAGACAAAGGCCTTGAAGCCGTTTTGAAGTTTGACCTTATGCCAGAATTTGAGTTGCCACAACTTTCATCTCTTGAAGCAAAGAAGGGCGAGGCAAAAGTTGATGATGAGCAAGTTGCACAAGAACTTGAAGCATCAAGGGCAGCACATGCAAGATATGTTGAAGAAGAAAAAACTGCAGAAAATGGAGATTTTGCAACAATTGATTTTGTAGGCTCTGTTGATGGCGTTGAATTTGACGGCGGCAAGGCAGAAGATTATAGACTTGAGCTTGGATCTCATACTTTTATTGAAGGTTTTGAAGATCAAGTGGTTGGAATGAATAAAGGGGAAGAACGTGATATTAATGTAACTTTCCCAGCTAATTATCCTGCAGAGAATCTTGCAGGGAAACCAGCTGTTTTCCATATTACACTTAAGAAAGTTGAAAAGAAAGTTCTTCCTGAGATTGATGATAAGTTTGTTTCTGATACTACAGAATACGAAACTGTTGAAGAATACAAAAACGCAATCAAAGAAAACCTTGCAAAAATGGCAGCAGAGAGAGTTGAGAGAGATTATGAAGTTGCTCTTCTTGACGAAATTGCTGAAAAAGCAAACATTACTCTGGGAGAGGCAATGATTGAACATGAACTTCACCACATGGTTGAAGATTTTGAGCACAGACTTTCTCATCAAGGAATGACTCTTGACGGATACCTTCAATACATCGGCAAGACAATAGAAGAGTTTAAGGCAGAAAGAAAATCTGACGCTGAAAAGAACATTAAAACAAGACTAGTTCTTCAAAGAATTATTTCAGAGAACAAGGTATCTGTTACTGAAGAAGAAATGGACAAAGAAATTGAGGCATATGCTGCAAGATACAACATGAATGGTGAAGACTTCAAGAAGGCAATGGCTCCAAATGATTATGCATTCTTCCAAAACAATGTAATTATGACAAAAGTCTTAGATTTAATTAAATCTAAAGCAAATAATAAATAAATTTTAGGCGTATAATTGTTTTGTACGCATCACAAAAGATAAGGCCCTTTCATTAGTTTTAGTGAAAGGGCTTGGTCGTATATAGGTATAGGAGGTTTTATGTTAATTCCAATGGTTGTAGATCAAACAGGCAACAGTGAGAGATCATATGATATATACTCTAGATTGCTTGAGGATCGTATTATTTTCTTGAATGGCGAGGTTGACGACAATTCGGCAAACCTTATTGTTGCGCAGCTTATTTATCTTGAAGGAAAAAATCCAAACAAGGACATTTCAATTTATATCAATAGTCCGGGAGGACGTGTTTCTGCTGGTCTTGCGATTTATGACACAATGAAATATATTAAGTGTGATGTTTCAACAATCTGCGTCGGAAGAGCGGCTTCCATGGGGGCATTTTTGCTTGCTGGGGGCACAAAGGGAAAAAGATTTGCTCTTCCAAACAGCGAAATTATGATTCATCAGCCTCTTGGTGGAGCACAAGGACAAGCAAGTGATATTCAAATTCAAGCAAATCATATTCAGTTTTTGAAGGGAAAGCTCAATAAAATGCTCAGTGAAAACACAGGCAAATCTCTTGAGGTTGTTGAAAAAGATACTGATAGAGACAACTATATGACGGCCGAAGAAGCACTTTCTTATGGTCTTGTAGATAAAATTTTCACAACTAGAGAATAATAAAAAATGGAGAAATTATGAACGACAAGGAAATGCTTTGTTCTTTTTGTGGAAAATCAGGCAGAGTTGCAAAACGACTAATCTCAAATCCAAACGGCGATTGTTATATTTGTGATGAATGTGTTGATATTTGCAAAGATATAATAAAAGACAATACAGGTCTTGGTGAAGAAGAAAAAATAGAACTTCCAACTCCACAACAAATCAAAGAACAACTAGACGAATATATTGTAGGTCAAGACGATGCAAAAAAAGTTTTGTCAGTTGCTGTCTATAATCACTATAAAAGAATAAATTATCAAATTGATAATGCAGGGAAAGATAACATTGAACTTGACAAAAGTAATATTCTTTTAATTGGACCAACAGGAAGCGGTAAAACATTGCTAGCAAAA
>JAGAKV010000036.1 GCA_017625505.1 Clostridia bacterium
TGTATTCTTGATAAAATCCTGCGGCTCAACCGAAGATCAAAGTATGCAAAACAAACTTGCTAGGCTTTTGTTTTGTTGGCTACACTTTTACTTTATTGTTTCATTTTGTCTCCTATTGACAATGGCTTTTTTGTATGATATCTTGTAGTCACAGTCCCATTGTCTTGAAGGTTGCCTTTAAACTTATCTTTGGTTATGCCTTTTCATATTGTTTAATAAGATGCAATGATTTTAAATGCTGCACAAAGCATAGTCAGAGATGTTTTGCTTTTTTGAGTATTTCGCCTTTTTGCTTAGTACATTGATATTGCTGATTATGAAGCGATAATACGCATACATTTGTTATTACTAAAAACATTAAAAGTTGGGAAAATGCTGTATCTGACAAACGATATGCCTTAAAACAGCAAAAACTAGGGACGAAATCAACGTTTTTTCTAAAATCAATTGACATCAACCATAATTTCTATTATAATAAAAGCATATTATAGGAGGAATTAGTATGGCAAACAAAAAAACAGCAGAATTTGCTTATTCAACAGAAGTCCCTTTCAGAGAAGGATCACACTGCTTTATGGTTAAAGTAGAGGGCAAAGCGAGCCTCAATGCAGACGGATGTCGTGCAACAGGAGATGAGTATGCTAGATTTTACAATGCACTTGAAGCAGGTATAAAACTTTACAGCGAGGAGTTTTTGGCGAACGACAAGCATGCGGAATTGCTAAGAAAAGAATTTTTTGAGGTTATCGAACCAACAATAAAGAAATCCCCATGGGGACTTAAGGATGTTGATTTAGGAATTACAAGCGTAAAGATTGCAGAAATGAATTGGCTCGCAAAGGAAGGCAAAGAAAATACATCTGGCTGGGTAGAAAAGAGAAATGAGGACTTTGCAAGAATGTACCCACAAGCAGCAGACGCTGAAAACGAAATTTAAGATTGGTTTATCCAATCTTTTTTTCTTGCAAAAATTATCGCATGTTGTTATTGCAAATGTTTAAAAAGAAAGGATTTGCATGAGTGTTTGGTATATTATTGAAGATAAAGTATAGTTTTTTTAAAGAAAAGCTCAATCGCTTGACAAAAATCGTTAGGTTTGTTATCCTTTTTAGACAAAAGGAGAATTTATGAATAAGGAAATGAATATTATTCAATCACTTGACACATTCTATCCAAATTTTGATGGGCCTGTTCAAGTGGTTACAAACTACACGAAAAGCATGATTAAACATGATAACGTAAAAGTGAAAGTTGTGGTGCCAAAATATCCAAAGTATGTGGATACTCTGCCTCTTGATATATATAGGACAAAATCAATGGGGAAGAAAACTGGATATCGAATGGCAACACCAGGTCGAGATGGAAAACTTAAGAAATATTTTAAGGAAAATAAAGTTGATATCATTCACTTTCATTCTCCATTTACGATGGCGAGATTTCTGGTGAAAATGGGGAAAAAACATGACATTCCAACAGTTTTTACATTTCACACAAAGTTTAGAGATGATTTTGAGAGACTTTTAAAACCAAAATTTCTACAAAATTTTATGATGAGATATATCATGAAACCAATCAACGCATGTGACTATGTTTTGACAGTTTCAAATGGTGCGGCTGATGTCCTTAGAGAGTATGGCTATAAAGGCAAAATTGATGTAATTCGCAACGGCACAGACCTCGTTTGTACAGATGAAGCAAGGGAACGTGTAAAGGAAGTAAACGAGAAATACAATCTGGAAAACGAAGAAAATGTTTTCATTTCTGTTGGAAGAATTGTGTCAAATAAAAGGTTAGATATCCCACTTAATGCACTTAAAATTGTCAAAGACAAGGGCTATAAATTTAAATACTTGATCGTGGGTGCGGGGGATCACGAAAACAATTTGAAAGAACTGGTTAAAGAACTTGGACTTGAGGATTATGTGATTTTTACAGGAAAAGTTATGGACAGACAACTTCTTTCAGCACATTACCTGCGAAGCGACCTGTTCTTATTCCCTTCAACGTTTGATACAGCGTCTCTTGCTCCAATTGAGGCGGCTGCTATGAGTTTGCCAACACTTATGACAAAAGGTTGTGCGACAGCTGAAATTCTAACAGCAGATGTAAATGGACTCTTGGCAGAAGAGGAAAATATTGAAGATTGGGCAAGCAAGATTATTTATGCTATTGAAAATAAAGATAAAATGGCAAAGATGAAAGAAAAGACATACAGTGAAGTTTACAGAACTTGGGATGATGTATGCGACGAAGTTCTTGCGAAATACCAGGAATACATTGAAAATTATAAAAAGAAGAAAAAATAAAAGGATAAAAATGGAAAAGCAGAAAGTAGTGTTCACTTTTGTTGAAGCAGGAATGGGGCATATTGTTCCTGCAACAGGAATTGCGGATGCCTTTGAAAAGAAATATGGCGAACAGTTTGACGTTATTCGATGGAAAATTTTTTCGGATAGTCAAAATCCAATTATTAAAAAATATAGTGACGATATTATTGCATGGGTTAAAATGGCATCCAAAAACAAATTAGGTGCTTTTGAGGAAAAACTTTCATATTTTGTAGGATCAAAGTTTACATTGAAGGTTCTTGATGCAAAGTTTAAAAAAGCGAAAGAGGCATCAATTGATGAGATTGTCAAGATGAACCCAGCACTGATATGTAGTACATATTACTCTCCTTCGCATTTCACAGTCCATGCCAGAATGCAGGGGAAAACCGATCCAATTATTGCCACTTACACGCCTGATCCTGTGGTATATCCTTCTTGGGACAGAGGTACGGATATATTTTTTGTAAACAATGAATCGGCGGAAAAATATGCGCTTAAATATGGATTTAAAGAATCACAACTTTATAAAGTTCCATTTATTTTGAGGAAAGAAATTGAGTCAACAACCAAAAACAAGAAAGAGGCAAGACGAATGCTTGGGCTAGCCGAGGATAAGTTTACGCTTTTGATGGCAAGCGGGGCATACGGGACAAGTAAAGATAAGAAAGTTATTGATAATGTTTTAGCGCAGGATCTTGACATTAATTTTGTGGTTGTATGTGGAAAAAATGAGGAGCTATATAAATACTGCGAAGAGAAGGCGGCACAGTCCAGAAAAACAGCATTTCATTATGTAGGGTTTACAAATCAAATGTTTGTATATAACTCAGCTGCAGATCTTATGATGGGTAAAACAGGAGCCAACTCAATGATGGAATCATTCTATTTTGGTGTTCCTTTTATTGCAACATCATCAGCCAACTTGTTGGAACAATACATATGTAAGTATTATATAAAAGATAAACAGTGCGGAGAAAAAATCTTTAATCCAAAGAAAGTGGGGCAACGCATTGCAGAGATTGTTGAGAATCCGGCAATTTTGGAGGCATACAAGAAAAACTTACGAGGCTATCAGGATTCCTCCGGAGCAGAAAGAGTGGCGGATAAACTTTACGAGATGTTAAAGGCAAAATATCAAAATTAGGAGAAGAGTATGAAATATGATTATTTAATTGTTGGCGCGGGGCTGTTTGGCGCGACGTTTGCCTATGAAATGAATAAGCGCGGGAAAAAATGCAAGATCATTGATAAGCGCAGTCATATTGGCGGCAACATTTATTGCGAAAAGGTGGAGGACATCAATGTTCACAAGTATGGTGCACATATCTTCCACACTTCAAACAAAGAGATTTGGGATTATGTGAATCAGTTTGCAGAATTTAACAACTATATCAACAGTCCTGTCGCTATATACAAGGATGAAGTATATAATATGCCTTTCAATATGAACACGTTTTCAAAAATGTGGAATATAAAAACTCCAGCGGAAGCAAAGGCAAAAATTAGCGAACAAATTGCGTCTCTTAGAATTACAGAACCAAAAAATCTTGAAGAGCAGGCGTTGAGTCTTGTTGGAACAGATGTTTACACAAAGCTTGTAAAAGGTTATACTGAAAAACAATGGGGAAGAAGCTGCAACGAGCTTCCATCCTTTATTATCAAAAGGCTTCCTCTTCGTTTTACATATGATAACAACTATTTCAACGATAGGTATCAGGGCATTCCGATTGGAGGGTATACCCCTATTATTGAAAAGATGGTTGAGGGCAGCGAAGTTGAACTTGGCGTTGAGTACAAAGATTTTATAAAAACTACAACCGATACATTTGACAAAATTTTATACACAGGGATGATTGATGAATATTATGACTTTAAGTTTGGCAACCTTGAGTACAGAACGGTAAGATTTGAAAATGAAGTGCTTGACACCGACAACTATCAAGGCAATGCGGTTGTAAATTACACTGAAAGAGAAGTACCATATACTCGTATTATTGAGCATAAACACTTTGAATTTGGCAAACAACCAAAGACGGTAATTTCAAGGGAATATCCAACAGAATGGAAACCAGGACTTGAGCCTTACTATCCAATCAACGATGAG
Organism: Clostridia bacterium; assembly: GCA_017625505.1. Lineage (GTDB taxonomy): Bacteria > Bacillota > Clostridia > Christensenellales > UBA1242 > Caccovivens. Next base: position 4,435 of record JAGAKV010000036.1, read on the forward strand.
CGCAACTCAACTCTTTACGCAAAATACAAGGCTCTTGCTGACCAAGAGGGGAATGTTATTTTCGGCGGACGACTTGGCCATTATAAATATTATGACATGGACAAAGTCATTGCTGAGGCACTTGCGCTTGTTGAAAAGCAGTAAAATCACAACAACGAAAAAGAACAAATCAAAAAATTGTTCTTTTTTTTGTTTTTTTCTTGCGCTCTATTGACTAGTTTGTTTTAATATGTTAAAATGGAAATAATAAATAAGGAGTAAACATGAGCGAAAACGAAAGTTATATAAAATTTGGGATAAGTTCTTGCGGGTGGACTCCCGTAATAGTTCCTGGAAGAGGTGGATTTACTTATCGAAATGACGCAGACGGACATTTGATGGAGCATACATTTAGAACTGTAAATACTTTTATAAATAATATGGCACGTGTTCGAACCTTTGATGAAATAGGGCCAAATGAAACCTATGTAACGGTAGATGAAAAATTGTTAGAAATGCGTTTCACTAAAGCAATGCCATTCGAAGAAAATAAATCAGAGACATATGCATTTGTCAATGATGAGGCCTATCGTGTGACAAATACAGGATATGTTTACAAAAAAATTGAATTTTTACATCAATTAGCATACAAAGTGCTGAGAAAACCTACTTATGGCATGTTGCCTGTTGAAATGAATGACGGAAGTGGCCAAACCTTTATTAATTTGAGTGATGGCAAAATCATGAAAGAACGTTTTGAGGCGGTTGATAATTTTCGTGAACATCCAGACTTGCTGTCTGTTATGGCATTTGTAAAAAAGCATGATGGAGAATTAGTATTTATTGATAAAGAAGGCAAATTTTATACAAAAGATGCCATAGAAAACAAAGCGATGTACTTCAAAGTTTATGGAATGTTGAATGAAGCCAAGAAAGAAGGAACCTATGAAAAAACGTTAAGGTGGCTGAAGAAAAACTGGGAACTTGATGATGAAGTGTTTTTTGGAGTCGATACAAACGATCTCCGACAGGTGACGGACGTTGTTTGCGGGCCGCTTGACAGCGAAGAAGACTACGAAGACTTGGAAGCCAAATTAGTTCGGATTACTGTGCTTAATTTTGGAAACGGCCTTCGCGCTCTTGCTGTAAATGGAAGTGAAAGTGAGTTTACAATATTTAAAGGTGACAAGAAGATTGCACAAACATCAACTTCTCCGATTGGGTCATTTGAGGATAGTGGATTTTTCTTGTGTAGAATGAAAGATGGCACGTGTAGATTTATGAATGGAGACGGTGAATACTGTTTTGACGTTTATGGCGAACATGCCGACGGCTTTTATCATGGTTTTGCGCGAATTCATAAGAAGGATGGAACATTTGATTTTATGGATCGAACTGGCAGTCCGCTTGGGCTTAAGTTGTCTGATGCCACAGGCTTTATATATGAAGATGGTGGACAATTATTAGCAGAAGTAAAGTTTAAAGGATCAGATAAGTGGTGCTTTATAAATACTAAAGGACAGGTTGTAGAAACAAATATAATTGGTGTAAGGGCTGATCTTGAAGAACTTGAAGAAGCTGGTTATTTTGATGATGATGAAGATGACGACTATATCGAATAAAAAGGAGAAAAGAATTTATGTATTTTTCAGGTAGAGATTATAGCAATGAACATGAGGCTGAAGTAAAACTTTCTGAGGCTAAATATGCAAGGGAAATTGAAGAGTATGGATATTTAGATCCAACACCAAACTATAATGAAACAGTTAAAAAAGCGAAAGAGATTGATGTGTTTAAGTTTGGTAACGGGCTTAAAGCGGTTGCTGCTCATGCAAATGCAGATGCATACACTATTTATAAACATGAAGAGCAAGTGGCAAAAACTTCCATTTCTCCACTAAACTCTTTTCACGACAGCGGCTATTTCTTGTGTGACGTAGAAGGCGGCGAAAAGTGCAGATTTATGGATGGCGAAGGAGTATTCTGTTTTGGAGTTTATGGCAAACGTACAGGGCCTTTCCACAATGGTTATGCACGCATCCAAAAGGCAGACGGCTCTTATGATTTTATCAACAAAAAGGGACAAGAGCTTGGCTTTAATTTGGTAAACGCAACAAACTTTGTTTATCAAGACGGTGATCAAATTATAGCAGACGTTCGATTTAAAGGTGCAAAGCATCATTGCTTTATCAATCCAAAAGGCGAGATTATCAACCAGAATGGATTTAATTCACAGGCTTATCTTGACGAGCTTGGTGATGCTGAGAACGACATATAAAAAGTAAGGAGGAATCTACTGCAATGATAGAAGAAAAAGAAGAACAGGCAGTTGAGAACAAACTAAACACAAAAAAACGAGGCGACCTAGTCGATGAGTTGACTGCGTATAGAGAAGAAATTGAAAAGAATATTCCTTCTTGGCAAGAGTTTGGCAATGGTCTAGTTTATGCACAAACTGTGCACGGCAACAAGGTGCATGGAGGTGGTAAGATTTATAAAGGCGACAAATTAATTGGCGTTTCTGACATTCCTCCTTTCGGGAGTATTGAACAGGGCGGTTTGTTTATGGTTTTTGCCGACAGCAAAAGAAAAACATATCGATATGTCAACGAAGATGGTTTTGCATATAAAAGAGTTTACGGGAAAAGGTCTTCTCCTTTTCGCAATGGTTTTGCAAGAGTGCAAATTATTGACGAGCCATATAACGAGGAAGAGCTTCACACTGTAGGAACTAAAAAACCAGCTTACTTCACCTTTATGAAGAGGATTAAGCCAGGACACTATTCTCTTATGAAAAGCAGATTTTCGCAAGCGTCATTTATGGATGAATCAGGCCTTGCAAAGGTTGTTTTCGCAGGAGAAAAACACCTTGCATACGTGGGCACTGACGGCAAAGCATTGCCATACAGATTTAAGGATGGCGATGAAGTATCAAGAGAGTTTGAAGTGACAAAAGGAAACCAGATTGTAAAAGAAAAGGTTATCAATGTAAAATTTCTCGACGGCAAACCGGGCGTAATTAAAAACGGCGGATTTGTATATAAACTTGTCAAAGGACAGGAAGAACCTGCAACTGAATATGAAAACATTTTGACACTTGAAGAATTAGATAAACTTGAGAAAATTTAAGGCTAGATAGAAATAGGGAGAAAAGCTATGAAAGAAAAGAACATGCAATCACAAGAAACTTTAAAATCAAAAAAATTTTATTCTTTCAAAATGGCGGCAAAAAGAATTACGGCTGGCATTGTTGTTGGGGCAATGCTGCTTGGTACTTCGCTTGGTTTTGTTGGATGTCTCAATGACGGGCCAGATACCGATCTGGGACTTGAGCCAGGCTTTAGCGATACAGCTTTTGATACAAACACAACAGTTGACACAAACCTGTCAACGGATACTGATACAGAGATTGACAACGATACAAACATTCACAAGCCACCTGTGGATGTAGATACAGGCCTTGATAGTGACATTGATACCGACAGCGATGATCCTATTGACAGCGATACTGATACCGGTAGTGGCAGTGAGGGAAGCGACACAGGAAGCGACAGCTCAACACCACCAGCCGAAGATGACGGAACAACGTTTGAACAATTTATCAATAATCATGGTGAAGTTGCAACTCAATTTGCACTTGATCAAATTGGAGAGATTTCGTACATCGACAATTCGCTTAGCACGTCATATAAATTTATTGCAAACAACGGCAAAATTGAAGGCGTTGTGGTGGCAAACGTGGTCAAGACAGGGCAGACAACAAGAGAGCTTAAAATTGCGACAATAAATTTTGCACAGCCTGTTGATATCGATGATATCATTGCGGGGGACTATACAACTCTTCCACTGATTTCATCTCAAACAGCCCTTGCGTTTGACGCGAAGGAAGAGTACAACAACCCTTCTTCAACAATTGAGCAGCGCATTACAGAAGTCATTGAAGAAAATCTTGGCGAAAACTATGTTGAAATGCAAGCTTATGAAAAAGAAACATACAAAGTTGATACGGTGGCAGAACTTGTAGCGACCTATCCAGAACTGGTAAATGAAATTTTAAACGAAAAATGCTTTGATGGAATTACAGCACAATGTATACCTCTTAAATTTGATGCAAATAAGATTGCCGATGGGAAATGGTATTTAGAGGGCGAATCGGAGATATCTGGAATTGGGTTTGTATTTAAATATAATAAGGCTGATGATAACTGTCACTACTATTATGGAAAGGCTTTATTAAAATCACCAATAGCTATAAATGATTTTATAAATAAGCAAAATATAACAATAGATAAATATACAAATGAATATATATTTACTTATATTCCTTCTTTGCAAGAGGGGTGTACTGAACTTATGAATGCAATCTTTAAAGCTGCTGGGCTTGGAGAAAAATGCCCAGAGGGTGCAGTGAGGTTGTTTAAAGATGGAAATGCGTTGGTGTCAGATAAATTAGGTGAAGCTCGATCATTTATAGTTGTTGAAATTAGTGCTGATAAAATTATTGAAATTCCTATAGCAATACAATATGCTCAAACTGATAGTGGATATATTCTCAACTTGAAAGATAAATCAAAATATGTGCTTTCTGATTCAAGCATAATTGAGATTCAAGGGGTGGGTATTGAATATGATCAAAAAGCGCAAACGACGGCAGTAAGAATGCGCAAAATGCCAGCAAGAAGAAGAGAGGATGAAATAGCACCTCAATCAATAAAAAGGTTATAACAAAAAAGGCAAATATTTTGCCTTTTTTTATATATAAGTTGATTTTTTAAGCGAAAAAGGTTACAATAAAGCTATGAAGAGAGAAAAAACAAAGAAAAAGTCGATAATGTTCAAGATAATGAGCTTTTTAATGATATTTTGCATGTCATTTGTTTTTGTCGGCTGCGCAGGAATGAGCCCGGAAGAACTAGAAGACTTCGAGGGAGGGCTTGGCGAGGATTACGACCCTGAAGACAGCGAATCACTTGCCTTTGATATGTATGGCGCAAAAGTGCTTTATCGCCCAGATTCCTATGATTATGATGCCGGTTCGGGCGGTTCTGCAGAAAATCCTACACACTATTATGGTAAGTATGCGTGGTATATATTAAATGACTTATATGGAATTTATGGTATTCCAAATATCAAAAGTGAAGAATCACCTTATTATACAAGGCTAGACTTTAACGATGCAAATCTTCCATATCTCTACGATAGCATTCGTTATCAAGTGGATACTGTTGGAGAAGTCTCAAAAACAAGAACACAAAATGATGATGGCTCTTGGTCGGAGGCTGTCACACTAGGCGAGACTTATGTTATTGTTGGCGCTGATTATACAAACGGCTGGAACTGGTCGTTTAATTATGATTGGGTAACGCTTGAGAGTTTGATGCAACAGGCTTTTCAATATAAACAAGATGGAAGTCTTTACACAAAAATAAATAATTCAGAAGTTTTTCAGGTTATGATTGAATCTATCTATGACTCGGTATATGATGCATTATACAAGCAAATCTATCTTGGCGCGCCTGATCAAAACAGTTATAATCAAAACTCAGATTTTGTCAAAGCGCTTGAATATGCAATTTATAGATACGCGCTTGATTTAGAGCCTGCTGAAGTTATTGTTACTAAAAATGCATCAGGCGAGCAACCATACTCTGTCTCAATAGGCAGTCAGACGGTTGACGAAGCGCTTGCGTCAGTCAAAGAACTTTTTGAAAAAGTGGGCTCTTATGTTGGACTTACCCCAAGGCAAATGAGCAAGCTGAAAACATGGGTGCGAGACAATGTTATTGGCTATAAAGCCAAAGATGATTTTAATTATTACAGCGAAGTTATCGAGCTTGTTCATAATGATGACACAATCACTTACGAGTTTGTGACAAAAGATGACAGCAAAAGCGGCAATCTTGGAAGAAATTATGACGAGGCAGTAAACAATATCATTGACGGCGTATGCCAGAATGTTCAAATCGGCTCGGCGGATGAGGACGGAAGCGGAACAATTGACGACAACTTCCTTGCGTCGGAGATTATGGAATACGCGGGCAACACCTTCCTTATTGCAGGGGATGAAAACTTCCCTTCAGTTGCTGAGGGGGGCGAGAATAAGTATTATATTAAACCGCTTGAGTATCAGTCAGTGGTATTAATGCTTAAAGATGAAACTCCAATCGATGGAATGTATATCGCGCTTAAGTATGATGCAGACGGCGACGGCACAGAAGAAGGCGTTTGGAATGAAGAGAAATATCTCGACATTATTGTTGAGATGAATTATTACAGCAACGCAGACAACAAACTGTATACAATCGCATCGCAGCAGACTCGTGTTTATGACGGACCGTTTGATCCATATCATGAAAATCCACCTGATATGTATGAAGATGCAGGCAATGTTTACTTCTATGATTGGGCAGCGTGCGGAGATGAAGGGATTTTAAAACATCTTGACAAAGAAGAGCGTTTGATTGCCGGCGAATTTAAAACAGACATCGGTGACGGCGTGCTTATGACAGATGTAGGCAAAGTGGGTGGATATGCACTTCCGCCAATCATTTCAAACAATCCACTTATACTTGTAGGAACAAGCGAAGCAAGAAGATATTATCAACTGCTTGAACCGGGCGAAGATGAGGATCTTGACGGAAAAACTTACGTCACGGGAAGACTAAACCCAAAGAAGTTTGCCGGCAGCGACGGGTGTGATTATGTTGAGATCACATACAAAGTACTCAAAAATCACCAGTCAGACACAAGCAAAAATTACAAGTTCTATACAGGAATTTCATTTATTTATTAAAATGAATTTAAGAGAATCAAAAAAGAAGGGCTGAGGTTTTCCTCCGCTCTTATTTTTGTCCGCGCACGCAAGTTGCACACTTTCTTTTTTCTATCCATAAAGTTTACGATGAAAAATAAACTATGGGAAATGATTGTTGTGGTGTGGCTTTTATCTTGTCTTTTACTGCTAGGAAGAATAAATTTATGCCTGTCCAAATATACATACAACGAAGGAGAAAACATGGGCTTTTGGGTGCTGATTTTTCTTGGAACTGTGCAGGGGCTATGTGAGTTTTTGCCGATTTCTTCCAGCGGGCATTTAGTCCTTTTTGCCAAATTATTTGGAGTAAAGGACAGTCTTTTTGTCAGCATAATTCTTCACTGCGCAACACTTCTGGCAGTCGTTATCGTATTTAGAAAGGACTTATGGCGCATGATTAAACACCCTCTTTCAGATGAAGTGATAAAGCTTGCGCTTGCAACAATTTGCACCTGCCTGTTGGCTATCATTTTAATGCCTTTTGTAAAAGATTCGTTTGAAGGGAAAATGTTGCCGATTGCGTTTGCGCTCAGCGCTTGTATCCTTTATGTGTGTGAGAAGGTCAGCAAAGGAAGGCAGGGCAATCCACTGACAACAGGTCACTGTTTTGGCATCGGTCTTGCGCAGGGGATTGCGCTGCTGCCGGGGCTTTCTCGAAGTGGTACAACAATTGCGACGGGTGTTATGCTTGGAGCAGACAAAAAAGAGTGCGCAAAGTTTTCATTTTTACTTTCAATCCCAACAATTTTGGGCTCGCTGCTGCTTGAAGTTGCTAAGTTGTCATCGAGCGGGGGAGGATTTAGCGGAAGCGTGTCGGGACTGCTTCTTGGCTGCATCATTGCTTTTGTTATTGGCATCGGCAGCATAAAATTTATGATGAAGCTTACAGAAAAAACAAATTTTAAATGGTTTGCGTTGTACCTTGCGATTATGTCGATTGTGTCAGTTATAGTTTTATAGAGGAGAGGGGATTGAGAACATATCATAATAAAAGCATTAAGCAAACGCTGCTTGATTTTAATGTTTCACCGAAGGGGCTGTCCGAGGCAGAAGTGCTTGCTAGGGCTGGGACAAGGAGAGAGGAAAAACCTCCCAAGAAAAAGGCTCTTGGCTTTAAGATTTTAGAGCAGTTTACCGATTTTATGATTATAATCTTGCTTATCGCCTCCGCAATATCAATCATTATTGGCATTGTGGAAGGAAAGGCTGAAGAAATTGTTGACGGCTGTATTATCCTTGCCATAGTGCTTATGAATGCGATTTTTGGCGTGGTGCAAGATCTTAAAGCCGAAAAGTCTTTAGAGGCGCTTGGCAGGCTGTCGCGGCCTGAATGTTATGTTTTGCGTGCGGGAGAGAAAAAGAAAATTAAAACAAATGCACTTGTTGAGGGAGATATCGTGCTGCTTGAGGCAGGAAGTATTGTCCCTGCAGACCTGCGTCTTATTGAGTGTGTGCAGCTAAAAATCGATGAGGCGGCACTTACTGGAGAAAGCGGAGAAGTACTAAAGAATTGTGACATAATTTGCAGCGAAGGGGCTCCTTTAGGCGAGCGAAAAAACATGGCGTATAAAGGCACTGTTGTTTGCTTCGGACGCGGGTTGGGGGTTGTTGCTGCACTGGGCGAAGACAGCGAGTTTGGCAAAATTGCAAACGCAATCAAAGAAAGCAAAAAAGAAATTTCACCGTTGCAAAAAAGTATTAAAGACCTTGGAAAAATCCTCACCTATGTTATTCTTGCCATTGCGGTTGTGACGTTTGTCATTGAGGTTTGTATAACGCCAAACAGTGTGTTGGACGCTTTTCTGACGGCGGTGGCAATATCTGTAGCTGCAATTCCTGAAAGTATGCCGGCGGTGATTACGATCATCATGAGCATGGGCGTCGCTAGGCTTGCGAAACAAAAAGCCGTTGTAAAACATCTGCCGTCGGTTGAAACGCTTGGCGCGTGCAGCGTAATTTGTTCTGATAAAACGGGGACAATCACACAAAACAAAATGACAGCAGTTGCGCTTTATGACAACAGCGCTCTTCAAGAGAAAAAACTGCGTCTGAGCAAAAATTCCCCATTGCTTTTAGCGGCGGTGTTATGCAACAACGCAACATTTCAAGATAAAAGTTTTATCGGAGACCCTACTGAAGTTGCTCTCGCGACCATGGCAAAGAATATGGGTACGGATAAAAGCAAAATCGAAAGAGAGTTTACCCGCATGGATGAAATTCCTTTTGACTCGCAAAGAAAACTAATGAGCGTGCTATGTGCTTGCAATGGTGAAAAGACCATGTTTGTTAAAGGTGGATGCGACCGCCTGTTAGAAAAGTGCGCGCACATTTATCTTGACGGAAAGGTGTATCCACTTAACGACCATTATAAAGCAGTTGTGCGAGAAAAAATTGAACTTATGGCCGACAAGGCGTTGCGGGTGATCGGTTTTGCGTATAAAGATGTGGGCTCGCATGCTGATTTTAAAGAGGAAAATCTTGTTTTTGCAGGAATGGTTGGCTTAATAGATCCTCCAAGAAAAGAGATTAAAGACGCTGTCAAAAAATGTAAGCGATCTGGCATGCGTCCCGTAATGATAACAGGAGACTATGCAAAAACAGCCCTTGCGATTGCAAGGCAGATTGGGCTAGCGGATGATGAGTCGCAAGTTATGACTGGCCAAGAGCTTGAAAGGTATTCTGACGATCAGCTTGCAAAAATCATCCACTCGTATAGCGTTTTCGCGCGCGTTAGCCCAAGCGATAAAGTGAGAATTGTTGAAGCGTTTAAAACAAAAGGCAATGTTGTAGCAATGACGGGTGACGGCGTCAATGATGCACCAAGCTTAAAACGGGCAAACATCGGGATTGGCATGGGGCAGAGCGGAACAGATGTCGCAAAAGAGGTTGCTGATATTATTGTTGCGGACGACAACTTTGCCACAATCGTGCTTGCAGTTGAAGAGGGACGTAAGATTTATCAAAACATTCAAAAGACGGTCAAATTTCTCTTTTCAGCCAATTTTGCTGAGCTTATGTCGCTGTTTGTAGTCACCCTTTTGTATCCGCAGTTTGTCTTTATGTATCCTGTTCAAATTCTTTTTACCAACCTAATTACAGACAGCTTGCCGGCGATTGCGCTTGGGGTAGAACAGCCTGAGCATGACCTTATGAGCCGGCCGCCTCGCGACGTCAAAAAAGGACTATTTTCGCAAGGCAATGGAATTTCGATTGTGATTTTGGGATTGATTCAAACATTACTCGTTGTCATTTCCTATTTGATAGGATTGAAAGCATCGCCAGAAGTTGCAACAACAATGGCGTTTTACACACTCAACATCATTCAAATGTTTTATCTTGCGTCTATGCGAACAAAATCGTCAATTTTTAAATCTAAGCCGCATAAAAACAAATGGTTTTTGCTTGCAGTAGGATTCTGCTTTACGTTGGTTGCCCTCTTTGCCTTCACACCACTTCAAAGCATGTTAAAACTCGTCACGCTTTCTGGTGAGCAGTGGCTTATAATTTTTGGACTGTCACTTCTCATGCTTGTATTAAGCGAAATATATAAGCACACTGAAAATTTAATCATGAAAAGCAGAGCAAAATAGCCCTGCTTTTTTGTTTATTGTTGTAGCTATATTTTCAAAATCTCGCACTAAGCAAGAGTTAGCTTTATATATTTCAACAAATTTTTTTAAAAACATTTAAATTTACTTGACATTTTTTCCGGGGGGGGGTAGAATAAA
>JAGAKV010000037.1 GCA_017625505.1 Clostridia bacterium
GCAGTTTGTTTTGCGCCTGCTCTGTTGCCAAGTCAATGTTTTTTAAAATAAACACTTTTTTATCTGCAAAAATAGGCTTTATGCCGCCCTCTTCAACAATATTGTCACTATCAGACACCATAAGTTTATCTTTTTGTGGATAAACCTTTAAATCTGGGTGCGAACTTGCTTTGATTTTGAAATAGTGTTCATTCTGCTCACCTACGCCATTGTTAAACAGTAGACACGCAAGAAGACGAGCAAACTCATAAGAATAATACTCATCTTTTGTGATAAGCAAAATTGACTTTGACACCTTCCCATTTTCAATTTCTTTCTGCAAATTTAAGTAATCTTCACTGTTTGCAATAATCTTTTCAAGTTCCATACTATTATTTTATCATAAAATCATCTCTCACGCAAGAGTTTTTCAAAATTAATAAAAAAGAAAAAAGACAGTTTGACTGTCTCCTATTTTTGCTGCTTTGATTAATACCCCGTTCTCACTTCAATAATGACAACATTATCCTTGTTTACGCCAACCTTGCAGGCATACACGACAAACTCTAAAATCACATTATAAAGCTCGTTATCAGAAATATATCGCATAAGTTTGCTAAAACCTGGAAGTTTCCACAGGCGGTCATCTTCAAGAGAGGTGTGAAGGTTATACTTTGGCTGCTCATAAACATTTCTATGGGTCGCCTCTTCATCGTCGCGTGCCGTTATGTCAACAATCTCGCTAGCCCCGTCTCTTTTCACACTGATGTCACCTAAAAGCACAATATCCTCTTTATATGGATTCATTGAAACCGCAATTGTAATCTCACTTTCAAAATCTTCAAAATGTTTTTGCGCCTCTTCATAACCACTTACAAAATAAAATTTTCCATTTGTTTTATCAGTGTGCCTTAAAATATATTCTTCGGCAGGATATTTCTCAAAAAATTCTTTAATCGCCTCCAAATCCTTCACATCAAAAACATCTTGCGGAAAATGGTTAAGCCCCATTTGTTTAATCTTTGCAATGCTATCTTTTTTGTCTTTTATAATAATCATATCGTCCCCTCTACATCTTATTAAAGTTTTTCTATAGTCAGTTTATCATAAATCATTATCTTTATACAAACTTTTTAAAGCGATAAATTAAAAAAGACGCCAATTAACCTAACACTTTTGAAACTAGTGTAATAATTAAGAGTTAAGATGTAAGTGTCTTAACTTTTTTAACAGCTACTTTATGCCGTGAAAGGTACTTGACAAGAGAGGGAATGAAAACATAATATCAAAAGGCAGAGAAACACAAAAACAAAGTGCGTAAGCACAAATATCGTTTCTCTGTCTTAACCAGCAAAAGAAAAACATTTCAGAGACTCTTGTCAAGTACACCATGGAATAAATTATCCACTACATATAACAGCAAAAAGCGAAAGTGTGTTACGTTCACCAACACTCTCGCTTTTTGTCTGCTTAGTTTATAGGCGTGTGCTTGTCTGTTCGAGCATATCGGGGTTCCCCGAAAATGCTTTGCATTTTTGGGGTGATAGCTGAACACTTGTATATGACAAGCACACTCCTAAATGCCAAAATAGCAAAATTATAATATATGTTCTTCTTCGTTATAATGTTCAAGAAATCTTCCATGATATAACTGTTCACCTTCTGGGTAGTATTGACTTCTATAGAACATGTTATAAATTTCACATTCGCCAGTCTCCATTTGCTGTCTTAATTTTGCAATGTCTTCTAAAGATATTGTTTCTTTATGATAAAAATTCATTATACGCATTATATCTTTATAGTGATTTGAGTGTGGTGTAGGTCTTGCAGGAATATAAGTTCCATCTATATAGTTCCTTTTAATCATATTCAAAAGTTTGCCTTGTTTGTGGATAAGTTTATAATAAATCTTTTCACATTCTTCTTTTGTAATACTATAACTTTCAGTTTTCTTGCTTTTCCACTTTATAGCCCTATCACATTTATCTAACATTCTTAAAAATTCTTTTTTAGTATAATCATAAATAAACTCTATCTTGTTCATAATCACTCCTTTTATATATAATATCATATAAGAAGCATAAAAGCAATAGTTAACAAAAAACATCTTATAAATTATTATAAAGTGTTTTACTTATAAAATATTTCACTAGCTTCAAAAGTTATAACCCTTGGCGTCTTTTTTTTCTTTAATCGCACTTTTATTTGTATTTTATGCTACACATAAATTTATAAACATCCCAACAATGGACTTAATTGAACAAATTAGAAGTCAAAATCGTCGTCTACTTTTTTGCCAAATACAATGTCATTTCGTTTGTCAATATCGTAGAAGATTTTACTTACATCAATTGGTTGGCTGATACGTGCAGGCATTTTTGCAGAACGTTTCTCCATAAACTCACATTCAAAGAATGGCGTCATGACATCTTTCATAATTGACTTACGGAAAATCTTTGCAATAATAGTCCATCTAGGAAGCTGACGAAGCTCTTGCTTATCAACAAGCGGCCTTCTTGTTCTTTGAGTGGAGGTTGAAATATTTTCCCCAGATGACGTATCTTTTGTATTTCTAGACCTATTTTCTTCTTCATGGAATACAGTGATTTCACCGCAGGCTTCTGAAAACGCTTGAATTGTTGCAGGATCTTCCGAACCAAGGAATGTCTCCATTTGGAAGTTACCGCGAATATTTTTTGCCTCCTCTTGGCCATATTTAATATCAAGCTGAGTATATGATTGAAGGATGATTTCAAAGAAAATGTTACGAGAACGCGCAACAGTAACCATTGTACCAAATCCTGGCACAGCTGGCATATTTCCAAACTCATCAAGAATGAAATATACAGGTCTTGGCAGTTGCCCTTTCTTTCCCGTCTTAGGGTTTACGTACTTGTTGGCTACGTCAACGAGCACCTTGTAAAGTTGGCTGATACAAAGAACGCCGATTGGGTGTCTTTCTGTCTTGTGATCAGGGATTCTGATAAAGAATGCCGTTGGCTGATCAGCCATACTCTTAAAGTCAATATCAGTTCCGCTTGTTACATACAAAATACCATCGTCACCAAGAGTCTTACCAACTGAAGAACCAAGTGTTGAAAGGAAAGATCTCTGTGTAACTGATGCCGCTCCACAAACCGTTGACATAAGCTGTTCAACATTTCCGTTGATTGTGTCTCTTCCTTGAGAATATTTTGCAAGAGTCTTAAGCTGACTTTCTCTCTCGCCGGCTTGATCTCTTCTCATCGCCATTTTATAAAGGTTGAAGAAGTTGAATTTGTCTTTTGTCATGCCAAGACGAGGGTCTCTTGTATCTTCAAGCATTGCATACATAAGACCAGTGATGAAGTCTCGACATCCGTTTGGCCATGTTGGATCTTTACATTGTGGATCATCTGGAATAAGCGAAAGAGCAATGTTTCTCAGGTCACTCTTTGCTTCATCTTCAAGCTGAATTTTTCTTGAAGCAAGCTCGTTTTTAATAAGTTCGTGTGTTGGGAATGCTTTTCCTTCAAAGCCATACCAAGAACTGCCATACGTGATTCCCTTAAGGTCTTCTTCAGAAATTCTTGAAAAGCCCATTTGCTCTGGAGTACAATCTGTATATTTTTTTACTTCTTTTGCAAGGTTTCCCGCTCTTTGATATGTGTCAAACGCAATCTCCATTGGGTTCCACATAGAAGAGTCGTATGGATCGTTGAGGTTGAGTACAACAACCTTATATCCTTCTTGCTTTAAAATATCTGCATTGTCTTCATAAAGTTCGCCTTTAGGGTCAGTCATAACAAGTGTTGGTTTTTGCCCTGTATGAGACAAAATTCTGATTGTTGGATTTGCAAGAAGCTGTGTTTTACCAGTTCCAGTAGTACCAAGAACCAGCGCGTGCGTCTCAGGCTTCATATTGACTTCAAACTTTCCGCCAACTTTCTTCATTCTAAACACAAAACCCGTTTTTGTCGTCTCAGGAAGAGTGTTCCAAGTTGCATAGATAAGTTCTTTATCATGCTTCATCTCTTCTGGTGAGATAAATTTTGAATCAAACGCAATGTCCGTTTTCTCTCCAGATGTTGTATAACCTGTGTTTTTGCCTTTTTTCTCTTTTGACTTTGTACATAACCCCGCAATAAATCCGCCTGCAGCACATGTGCCGAGAAGAATTAGTGACAGGTCTGCTGTAAGTGCAGCTTTAAAATCTGCAACGCTCATATAGTTGAAAGCAACACCTGCGGCATAACCAATGAGTCCAAATACAAGCATAAATATCAAAGCCCATGTAAATTTTTTCTTCATAAATTTTCTCCTTACTTCTAAAATAACACTTTTTAATCTATTATGTCAAACTTGTAAGAGAAAATTTATTTAAATTTTTAATTTATTTTACAGAAAACCATTTTTTATCTCACTAAACTCAAATTAACCTATTTTTCACTAGTAGAGTGATTATGTACACTTTTCTTAAGCTACTCAACCGTTACGCTTTTAGCAAGCGACCTAGGTTTATCAGGATTATGGCCAAGCATGCAGGTTGTATAATAGGCAATTTTTTGCATATATACCACTGCATAAAGCGGCATATACAACTCGTCAACACTTTCTAATTTTATCTGCTTGTAAACATCCTCATCAACTTCAAATGGTGACAACATAATCACCTTGCCTCCACGCGCCTGCACCTCTTTGATGTTTGAAAGATTTTTCGAGAGAGTCTCGTAGGACGAAGCAAAAGCAAAAACAAATGTCCCTTCCTCGATAAGCGAGAGAGTGCCGTGCTTAAGCTCTCCCGCAGGATAAGCCTCACTATGAATATAAGAAATCTCCTTAAGTTTTAAAGATGCTTCAAGCGCCAAGATATAGTCCATCCCCCGACCTATCATATACAAACTTGGGCTATCTTTGATTTGACAGGCAATCTCTTTACACACACCATCGATTTCTAGTTGCGAAATTACACCGGCAATACCTTTCAGTTTGAGCTTCTCATCACTCACATAATCTTTTCCTTCTTGCAACGATTTTAAATATGCCGCAAAAATATAGAATACACAAAGCTGCGCGTTAAAAGCCTTGGTGCTTGCCACTGCAATTTCAGCGCCCGCACTGCAATACAGCACATAATCGGCTTCCCGCGTGATCGTGCTGTTTTTGACATTTGTGATTGCAAGTGTTTTAAGCCCTTTTTCATGGCACAGCCTAAGCGCCTTAAGAGTGTCAGCAGTCTCTCCGCTCTGGCTTACAAAAATTGCTAAGGTTGACAAATCATACAAAAACGTTTTATGACAAAACTCAGAGGCAATCTCACAGCAACATGACTTTTTGCAAACACGCTCAATCACCTCTCCCCCGACTCGTCCCGCATGATAGGCCGTGCCACAACCAATTATGAGAAACTTTTGAAACTTGCTAAAAACGTCTCGGTCAAGGATTGTGGATAAGTGGATAAAATCACCTTGACTGTCAGCTGTTTTTTCAATAACTGCCGGGATCTGCTCAATCTCCTTCAGCATAAAATGTGGATAAGTCTTGCCCTCTGTGGAATTCTCTTCTTGATCAACTTTAATCACTTCCCCCTCAACTTTTTCAAGAGCAAAATTATAAAGCTGAAGTCCTCCTTTTTCAACAAAGCCCAAATTTGAATCGTCAACAACAAACACGTTTGCAAGGCCACCCGCGCTATTTAAATCAGAGCAAACTACTCCGCAGTTTTCATCATATCCAACAACAAGCGGACTGTTTTTTCTCGCTACAAAAATTTTATCCTTTTCGTCAGCACAAATAATTGCAAGTGCAAAACTTCCGCTTAACCGACTGCACACATCACATACGCACTCAAGGATATTTTGCTTATAAAAAATTTGAAGAAGATGAGCAACCACCTCGCTGTCCGTCTCACTTTGTAGCCACTCCTGCGGAATAATGTTTTTCAGTTGGTTATAGTTTTCAATTATGCCATTATGCACAACAGCCCATCTTCCGTCTTGACTCATATGCGGGTGTGAGTTTTTAATTGACACTCTGCCATGAGTTGCCCACCTAGTATGCGCAATAGCCACATCCGACGCAAAACAAAAAGATTTAAAAACATTTTCCAAATTTTTTATTTCGCCTTTTTCCCTTACCAAAACAAGCTTTTGGGAAGAAAATTTGATGTTTTTTATGTATTTTTTACAGTTTTTCTTTAATTTTTCTTTATTTTTTACCAAATTTGCTCTTGATGAGAAAAATGCAATACCTGATGAATCGTATCCTCGATATTCAAGCCTTTTAATCCCTGCAATTGTTTTATTTATTGCATTTTGCCCTACAACTCCATAAATGCCACACATATTTCATAATTCCTTTTATTTTTGATTTTTTATTTTTAAAGCACACAATCACGTTAAACATAGCCTTAGTTTTAAAAGCCTGTTTAACATGTGCTTTTCTACGCCATATAGAGAAATAAATGAAAAATAAGAGCAAAACGTGATAAATTTTTAACAATTTTTCGATATTTAAATTTTTTTTCTAAATATTTATATTTAGAATGGCTAATAATAAAAAAATATTTAAAAAAATGCTTGCAAAAACAAAAATGCTGTGATATACTGATTTCATCTTAAAGGAGAAAACGAATGAAAAATATTTATCTCGCAAAAGGTTTTTCTTTTACAATGGTTGTGCCATGCGACAATCATTCTTTTTGCGTAGGTAGTAATATTTTTATCAAACAATAGAGGTGAAAAAAAACGCCAATCAATTTGAAGATAATATAAAGCACTGCGCAAGAAAAACATGCGCGGTGCTTTTGTTTTTTTCTTTAAAGATTTTCAGCAGAAAAGAATACAATCACGGCAAAACATTTAACAAAAACATTCAAATTTGATACAATAAAAAAAAGGAGAAGATTTTGAAAGTAATTGAAGTAGACAATTTAAGAAAAGAATTTATCACAAAGAAAAGAGCAACAAAAGCCAACGGAAAGAAGTCTCTGTTTAAAAGAGAGAAGGTTGTCAAAAACGCAGTTGATGGAATCTCGTTTAGCGTTGAAGAAGGAGAAGCTCTTGCATTTATTGGCCCAAACGGAGCCGGAAAGTCAACAACAATCAAAATGTTGACTGGCATTTTATATCCAACAAGCGGCGAAATCAAGGTGCTTGGTATGAACCCAAGCAAAAACAGAGTAAACCTCTCTCGTCAAATCGGCTCTGTCTTCGGGCAGAAAGAGCAGCTTTGGATTCACATTTCGCCATACGAAAACTTTAAGTTTTTTGGTTCCATTTACGACATCAACAAAAAAGAACTCGAAAAAAGAATTGAAGAGCTTTCTTCTTTGTTTGAGATTAAAGAATATATGCATCAGCCAGTCAAAAGTCTGTCCCTTGGTCAACGTATGAGATGCGAAATGGTTGCATCCCTGCTGCATAATCCTAAAATGCTATTCTTTGACGAGCCTACAATCGGGCTTGACCCAATCGCAAAAGAAACACTTAGAAAGCTTATCAAAAAAATTAATAAAGAGCTGAAAACAACAATTCTTTTCACATCTCATGATGTTGGAGACATTGAAGAAGTTTGCAAGAGAGTTATCATCATCAACAATGGCAATATCGTACTTGATGACAGCATGAAAAATTTAAAATATCACTATCTAAACAAAAAGATTGTGGAAGTAAACCTCAAAAAGGATGTAAAAATTAAAGAGAAAGAAGGAATCAAAGTTTTAAAAGCAAAAGACACATTATACAAGATTGAAGTTGATATGAACAAAACCACCATGGACGAGCTTTGGGGACTTTTCAAAGCAGACGAAATTCAAGACATCACAATTTCAAGCACCCCTCTTGAAGAAATAATCAAAGATATTTATCGAGGACAGAATGACTAAGTATTTCACTATTTTTAAAACAAGCTTTAAACAAGAGAGTAAGACGCTTGTCAACTCTCTACTTTCTGTATTGTCTTTTATAGTCATCATATTCATCTTTAAGCAGCTGTGGGATTTTATTTACGGAAAAAACGGCGGCGGACAACTCATAAACGGCTACACCCTTGAAATGATGATTTGGTATATGATTATGGCAGAAATTCTTATGTACAGTTTAAATGCGCGAAGAGTTACATCTGACTTTTCAAAAGACATCAAAACAGGACGAATCGCATATCAACTCAACAAACCATACAACTATTTTTTCTATCAAATTTCACATCATGCAGGAGAAATCCTCTGGAAACTTATCTTCTTAATCCCTGCAGCGCTGGCTATGGGACTTCTACTTCTAGGCCCTATAGCAAATTTTAGCGCAGCATACATAGCGCCTATTCTTGTAAGTTTGCTTCTTGCAGCATTCCTGTCATGTGTAATCTATGGCAGCATCGGGCTTCTCTCTTTCTGGATTGAAGAAGCAACCCCATTCACATGGATTATACAAAAACTGCAAATGCTTCTTGGCCTGTTCTTCCCTCCAGAATTCTTCCCACTATGGCTTCAACCTATAATAAACTACAGCCCAGTTTTCGCTATGATGAGCGGCCCATGCAAACTTCTTGCAGACTTCTCGTGGGATTTGTTTTTGAAGGTAAGCATATCTCAAGTGGCGTGGCTTGCAATCTTTACAGCGCTTGGACTTATCATATATAGACTTGGAACAAGGAAGGTGACAAACAATGGCGGTTAAAAACAATTTAAAACTCATCTTTCAGCATTTTAAGCTCAACATAAAAAAAGAATGGAAATATAAGCCTTCCTTCTTCATGCAGCTTATCATGATGATTTTAAACGACTTTTTCTTTATTATTCAATGGGTAATTATATTCTCACTTATTGACGATATTGGCGGCTATGGATTCAACGAGACAATGCTGCTGTGGGCTATCGCTGCCGGTGGATTTGGAATTGCAAGAACTTTTTTCTCTGGCGCTTGGAACATTAAAGATATGGTTTATGAAGGACGCCTTGACGTTTATCTCACGCAGCCAAAAAACGTTTTAATAAATGTTGCAACCTCTGCAACAGACGTTTCTGCCATAGGCGACATTATATATTCTTTTATCGTCCTTGCAATAACGGGTGCGCCATGGCACTGGTATCTTATCATGATTCCAGCAATCATACTGGCTGGCCTTATCTATGTGGGTATGTATGTAACATATGTTTCGCTATGTTTCCGTGTTAAAAATGGCGATGCGCTTGGAAGAGCGGCAGAAACAATCTTCAACAAAACAGATAAATACCCTTCTGCAATTTACTCAAACACTGTAAAACTTATTTTGACAACTGTTGTACCAGCTTTCTTCTACGCCATCATCCCTGCAGAGTATTTCTTTATCAACCCAAACATATGGTGGATTTTAGGAACAATTGCCGTTGCTGCTCTTTGGATTGGACTTGCCTTCCTTTCATTCTACAGCGGCCTTAAAAAATACAATTCTGGCTCGCTGATGGGCGGAAGAATGTAAAACC
>JAGAKV010000038.1 GCA_017625505.1 Clostridia bacterium
AACAAACCAAGTGGACTGACATGCATGCCCAATAGTTCTCACTATACACACAATTTGTCTGGAGCAATTGCCTATTATATGCAAAATAAAGAAGAGAACTTTGTGGTGCGCATCTTAAATAGACTTGATAAAGACACCGCCGGCATTATCATAGTCGCAAAAGACAGCATTTCACAGAAAGAGATCAAAGATGTAAATAAAATCTACTACGCCATTTGTCAAGGAATTATCGACGGCCCACTTGTAATCGATAAGCCAATCAAAACAATTTCAGTCAATGGCTTTAATCAACATAAAAGAGAAATTTCTCCCGATGGTCAAGCTGCTAAGACATTTGTAACACCACTTAAATTAAGCAAACAACAGAATATCAGCCTTATCAAGCTTGAGCTCGAGCATGGCCGCACTCACCAAATCAGAGTTCACCTCTCATCCATCGGTCATCCACTGCTTGGCGATGAGCTATATGGAGAAAAAAGCGAACTAATATCCCACACGGCTCTTGTTTGTAAGGAGATTTCGTTCTTTCACCCTTACTTAAACAAAACACTCTCATTTGAAATAGATTTCCCAGATGATTATTTGTTCATACTAGGCGCCCTGAATTAAATCAATTGCCTTAATAATAGATGTATGGATTTTTGACTTTAAAATGAACCTTGCAATTGACAAGATTGGAGTTTAAACACTCTTTAATCAAAAAAATATTGTTGAAATTAATAATTAAAAACGACATAGAAAGATTCAACACAACATCTTTTAACAAGAAAGACATACAAATTTACCTGTTTTCCCCCGATGAAACACGCAAACTCATGCAAGGAGAACTTCCTCCCGAACAAAGTAGCGAACCTTTTTCACATCTTTGAAACATATAAAAAAAAGACTTGATATAACAAGCCTTATTTTTATTAAAACTCGCAATTATTTGGAGTTCTTGGGAAGAGAATAACGTCTCTAATATTTGACACGCCTGTTACATACATCAGAATTCTCTCAAAGCCAAGACCAAACCCGCTATGTTCAACCGATCCAAACTTACGCAGGTTGAGATACCACCAATAATCTTCTTGTTTTAATCCAAGAGTGTTCATATGAGCAAGAAGTTTATCATAATCAGTTTCTCTCTCGCTGCCCCCAGTAACTTCGCCAATTCCTGGGAATAGAAGGTCACAAGCACGAACGGTTTTGCCATCTTCGTTTTGTTTCATGTAGAATGCTTTGATTTCTTTTGGATAATCAGTCACAAACACAGGTTTTTTAAATACAACTTCCGCCAAATATCTTTCATGCTCTGTCTGTATATCGCTACCCCATTTTACTGGGAATTCAAATTTATCGTTGTTTTTAGAAAGAATTTCAATTGCCTCGGTATAAGTCACACGTCCAAATTCGTTGTTCACCACATTGTTCAAGCGATCTAGCAGCCCTTTGTCAACAAAATTATTAAAGAACTGCATTTCGTCTGGGCATTTGTTCATAATTCCTGTAATGATATACTTCATCATTTTCTCTTCGAGATCCATAAGTTCACTGAGATTCATAAAGCAAACTTCAGGCTCTAAATGCCAAAATTCATTTACGTGTCTTGTTGTATTGCTGTTTTCCGCCCTAAAAGAAGGACCAAACGTATAAATCTTCCCAAAAGCAAAAGCACAAGTCTCTCCCTCTAATTGCCCAGTTGGCGAAAGGTAAACCTTCTTACCAAAAAGCTCATCTTCTGGCGCAAACTTTTTCTCTTCGTCGTATATGTTTTGAGTAGTTACTCTAAAAAGTTCACTTCCTCCCTCACAGTCTGATGAGGTTAAAAGTGGTGTATGAACATGCACAAACCCCTCATTTTCAAAGAACTCATGCAAAAGGTAAGCAAGTTTACTTCTTACTCTAAACACAG
This sequence comes from Clostridia bacterium, assembly GCA_017625505.1. Lineage (GTDB taxonomy): Bacteria > Bacillota > Clostridia > Christensenellales > UBA1242 > Caccovivens. The sequence goes on from JAGAKV010000038.1 coordinate 1,895, forward strand.
CATTAAAAAGGTTTGCTCTTGGTCTTAAATAGGCGATTTCTCTTAAAAATTCCAAAGAGTGTTTTTTCTTTTGAAGTGGGTACTCACTGTCAGTTGCATTGATGATTGTCACCTCTTCCGCCTGAACTTCAAATGGTTGTTTATTTTCTGGCGTCAACATAAGCACACCTTTGCACATAATAGACGAACCAGTGTTGATTTTTTCAACCATATCAAAATTTGACAATTTGTCCTTACTAAAAACAATTTGCAATGTTTTAAAAGTAGTTCCGTCTGTCAAATCAATGAAGCCAAAAGTTCCATTACCGCGGCAACTTTTCACCCATCCAGCGACGGTTATCATTTGACCGCCCATAGCCTCTTTATTATCATATAAATATTTTATATCAATTTTTTTCATAATTTCTCCGTTATTCTTCGATTGTTTTAATTCCCAGTTCTTTTAATGTTTTTTCATCAATTTTCCCTGGCGCGTTCATAAGCAAGTCTCTTCCATTTTTGTTAAGTGGGAATGTGATCACATCTCTAATCACGTCTTTCCCCGTCATAATCATAATAAGTCTTTCAAAGCCGAAAGCACAACCGGCGTGTGGAGGTGGTCCATATTGGAAAGCACTATAAAGCGCTCCAAATTTCTCTTTAACAACCTCTTGTGGATAGCCCGCAATCTCAAACGCCTTCACCATAACATCAACATCATGATTTCGTACAGCGCCGCTTAAAATTTCATATCCATTGCATACAAGGTCAAACTGATATGCAACAATATCAAGAGGATCTGCATTGTTTAAAGCTTCAAGCCCACCTTGCGGCATTGTAAATGGATTGTGAGAGAAATCTACCGCCCCTGTTTCCTCATTTTCCTCATAGAATGGGAAATCACATATCCAGCAGAACGCAACTTTGTTTTTATCAATAAGATCAAGTTGCTCACCAAGCGCGTTTCTCAAAACATTTGTAAGTTTTACAGCCATTGCTCTTTCATCTGCAATAAAGAACAAGCTGTCTCCTGCCTTAACGCCGCACTCAAGCAAGCCAGATTTTTGCTCGTCAGTGACAAATTTTGCAATCGATCCAGTAAATTCTGCTCCGTCATATTTAATCCACGCAAGTCCTTTGCCTTCGTAGCTAACAATAAGTTTTCCAAGGTCATCATAAAATCTTCTTGGCTTGTCTTGACAAGGTGCAACAATCATCTTGATAGTTTTTCCTTTAAAGGCGTTAAACTCTGTGTCTTTAAACACGTCTGAAACATCATTTACAGTAAGAGGGTTTCTAAGGTCTGGCTTATCCGAGCAGTATTTATCAATTGCCTCTTTGTATGGGATTCGAATAAACGGAGCTCTATCAACATCCAGCGTAGTAAATTTATTGAAAAGCCCAATAATGAAAGTTTCACAGTTTTCAAATACATCGTCTTGAGTTGCAAAACTCATTTCCATATCAATTTGATAAAACTCGCCTGGTGTTCGGTCTGCACGAGCAGCCTCATTTCTAAAACACGGAGCCACTTGGAAATATTTGTCAAACCCAGAAATCATCAAAAGTTGTTTAAATTGTTGTGGCGCTTGAGGCAGCGCATAAAACTCGCTTGGAGCATTCACCGTTGGAACAATATAATCTCTTGCCCCTTCAGGACTTGAGCTTGTCAAAATTGGAGTTTGCACTTCCAAAAAGCCCATTTCAGTCAACTTGTTTCTTACATAATTTAAAACATTTGCTCTATACACAACAAGCTTATGATTTTCTTGGTTTCTTAAATCCAGATATCTATATTTCAATCTCAGTTCTTCCTTTGTGTTTTGTGCATCAGCAATTTCAAACGGAAGCACATTTTGACATTTCCCAAGCACACTTACCGCAGAAACTTTTACTTCAATATCACCAGTTTCCATATTAGGATTTTTTGACGAGCGTTCTACAACTTCTCCTTCAACTCTGACTACAGTTTCCTTGCAGATCCCTTCAATCATAGATTCGTTTTCAATTAAAAGCTGCGTTACCCCAAAATGGTCACGAAGGGTTGCAAAAACAATGCCACCAAGCTTTCTTATGTTTGCAATCCAGCCAGACAAAACTACTTTTTGTCCTACATTTTCAATTCTAAGTTCCCCACAATTATTTGTGCGATAATAATTTGCCATATTTTCATCTCCAATATGCTGCAATTATAGCACAAATATAATGCAATTGCAAAGGTTTTATTTGATTTTTTTCTTAAGAGTTGTTGCAAAAGCAAAAATAATTAGACTTCCCAACATTACACTGACCACAACCAGCCACGTCCAGCCCGGTTTTCCAGCGTCATTTGTCTGTTCTGTTTGTGCAACATCATCTTTGGCCTCCTCTTCAACCTCATTATCCACTATATCCTCTTTCGGCTGATCGACACCTCCCTCGTCTTCAACAATGCTTGCATACATGGTTTGTTCAACAGTCTCAGCCAAAAGGGGTACCGACTTTAAAACAAGTTCCTTTTCAATTAAATATGTACCCATTTCAAACAACAAGTTTGTCGACATAATTTCTTGATTATAATGACCTTTGCCGCAGTATATATCAAGAAAAAGCCATGGATAAAGTTCATTTCCAACAGCAAAGACCTCCTGTGCGAATTTGTAATTTTTTTCAAAATTTGGGTTTGATTTTCCGACAACAATTCGAATCTTACTATACTCTTCTCCGTTATGACTTGCATAATAATATTTGCGACTCACTCCATCTCTATGTATATCAAAAAGCGCATCTGGCTTTTCACTATTATATAACGTTTTTGCGGTCACTGCCGATCTTGAATATGCGCTGCTGTCGTGCGGGATATGCAGTGATTCATCCAAAACAACTTGTATTCCTCTTGCCTCAAATTGTTTTTCTAAAGCTTTTGCAACATCATGTATACCGCCCGCTCCATAAATGCTATCATACCCATCCGACGGAGTATAACTCTCATCGTTGTGTGTCATATATAAACATAGTTTTTTATCTTCTGTAGATGTTGTATCCTTGACCTTGCCTTTCTTGATGATGGGACGGTTGAGTTTTCGCAAAAATCGAGCGTAGCACTTCTCTCCTTCAATTCTATAAATTTGATATTCACTGAAATCTTTTGTCAAGATTGTATCACCAATCTCAACGTCACTGGAGTATGTGAGCATATCACCATATTCATCATAGACTTCATATTGAATAATTTCTCCATCTACGGCAAAAACAAAGGCTGGAGCTACCGCGCTAATTCCCATACTCAATATTATTATAACAACAAAAAAATGTATGAATCTTTTCATACATTTAGTAATGTGAATAAAAAACAAAATCATTCACTAAAGCACGGGCAAATCATGTTGGCTTAATTCTTTTTGATATTTTTCATTCATTCTTGCAATTCTACTGAGAAACTTTTGCTCGTTGCCAGTCAAAACTCTCGCCTGAACGCTTCCAGCAACTGTAGAGTAAAAGTCAAAACCATGTTTAGAGAATTGCGCAACAAGCACCAAAACTCTATCTACAAATGCTTCATGTTCTTCTATACGCTTTAATATTTGTGTGTAAACATCACACGCATCCTTCCCTGCATCAAGCGCTTCCATAACGCGCAGCACAATTTCAATATCCGCTCCCTTATATTTCCCTTCAAAAGACTTGCCAACCGCTTCCGCCCATGCAAGCTTATTTTGAGGGTAAATAAACTTTAACCCTTTATGAAAACATTCTTTAAACTTCTTTTCGCCAGCAACCTCGTGCATTATAATACCTCCATGACATGTATGTAGTATTATTCATTATATGTGTAGAACACTAAAAGCTGCAACAAGAAAATCAAAGAAAAAACTTTTCTTTTGTCGATTTTTGACAAAGCACGAACAAAAGCTAGTATGTTATATTTTCATAACATACTACTCTATTCTTACACAGTTGTATGTACTGCTTGAAAATGTTGTTATGACGCTTATCCTTTAAATATAATGACTCTGGATGAAAACGCATTCCAATAAAGCAGAGCTTATTTTTTGCTTCCACAACCTCAATATTGCCCTCATGATCCACAGCAACAACATCAAGCCCCGCAGGATTATCAACAACTCGCCTGTGTCGAGAGTTGACTTTCAGCGATTTCTCTTGTACCATTTGATAAAAGATAGACTCTTTATCAATGACGTTAACGCTATGAACAAATTCTTGTTTTGGACAAAAATGTTCCTCATCATTTTCTAGTTTTTTTGTAGTGCCTCCCATAGCTCTAACAAGATTATTCTGTCCCGCACAGATTGCCAAAAGAGGAATGTCATGTTCATAACAATATTTTGCAATCCAAATCTCATACGCGTCACTTTTTGATCCACCAGCAAGAATTAGCCCGTCGCATAGTTCAATCTGTGCTACGAGCGCATCTTTCTCCTTTTCACTCAACAGCCTGTCTATCTTCTCATAATAGTCTCTTTCATTGCCCTGATCAACTAAACTAATTGTCCGTGTTGGCGAAAGTATCCCAATTGCAATCGCATCATTATAAAACACAGCATCTTTCATTTCGTCACGCAAAACAAGATCTGGTCGGTCGACGCTCACATCCCTATGCTTTGCAACAATTCCAATAATAATTTTCTTCATGCTTGACTTCTCCATTATTTCTACCCTATTATAACATATTCCAAAAAGGAATTCAATAATTTTTCATCTCCAACTAGAAATTCTTGATGTCTGTATAATTCCTTAATTAACAAAAAAAAGAATAGTCCAATGGACTACTACCTCTCGAACGTGTTTGACTCCCACATTAAATTTTAATAAAAAAACAGAGCGACATAAATAAGATCACTCTGCAAATCAATGGTGCGGGCGGTGGGAGTCGAACCCACACGATTTCTCACTTGCCCCTTAAACAAGCGCGTCTGCCATTCCGCCACGCCCGCACATATGATACCCCTTTATTATATTTATATATCACATCAATGTCAAGCATTTTTGCCAAGATTTTTATACTTTTTTCAAAATTATTTTTAGATTGTAATAAATTTGATTAAAGTGCTTGCTTTGACTAAGCTTCGCCCCTGTATATATAAAAAGGCAGCTGAACATTCAACTGCCTCATGACTTAAGTTTGTTTTCTTCATTAAATTCTTTTAGGCCCTTTTCAAACATCTCTTTGCTTTCGATGTCTAAACTAAAGATAAGTCCCATCAATTGCCCCACATGCACTTTTTCTTCTTTGGCGATGTCTCTAATAGCTGCTTGCGCGGCCTGATTATTTGTTTGCATTAAGTGATTCTCGTACTGAACAATGGCCTCAAGTTCTCCAACTAAATCTAGCCTTGCATTTTGCAAAGTTAAAAAATGGTTGTTTGTTTTATTGGCTGAGGTGTCTAATATATTAAAAATTGCCTTCATATAACCTCCCATGTTTTATATGCATATATGCCCATAGTTGCCACAAAAAAAGAGATTTTTTAGCAAACCTCTTTTTTATCTTCTTTCTTAAATATAACGTCTGGTTGAGCGTCGTCGCTTTCGATAAACTCTTTTGTTACAATAATTTTGTCTACATTTTCCCAGCTTGGCGCTTCATACATAAGCTTTGTCATCTTTGATTCAATAATTGTGCGAAGTCCTCTCGCTCCTGTTTTAAGTTCCATGGCCTTTTTCGCAATTGAGCCAACCGCCTCATCAGTAAACTCGATGTCCATTTGATCGATTTTAAACATAAGCTTATACTGCTTTACAATTGAATTTTTCGGTTGCACTAAAATCTTAACAAGCGCTTCTTCGTCAAGTTCATCAAGTCCAACCACAACCGGCAGTCTTCCAATAAATTCAGGGATAAGACCAAATTTAATAAGATCGTTTGGTTGAATCTCTTTTGCGTAGTTTTTCTTTGCTTCTTCTTCACTTTGCTTAATATGTGCATTAAACCCAAGAGACGTATCATTTTTTCTTGATTCTATAATCTTATCAAGCCCCACAAATGCGCCGCCACAAATAAAGAGAATATTTGTTGTATCAATTTGAATAAGCTCTTGCTGAGGATGTTTTCTGCCACCCTGAGGCGGTACAGATGCCACCGTGCTTTCTAAAATTTTTAGTAATGCCTGCTGCACACCCTCGCCAGCCACATCTCGCGTAATTGAAACGTTTTGCGTCTTCTTAGCAATCTTATCAATCTCGTCAATATAGATAATCCCGCGTTCTGCTTTTTGTATGTCATAATCAGCGTTCTGAATGAGTTTCAGTAATATATTCTCAACGTCATCACCAACATAGCCCGCCTCGGTAAGGGTTGTTGCATCAGCAGTTGCAAATGGCACCTTAAGCACCCTAGCAAGCGTTTTTGCAAGAAGTGTTTTCCCCGAGCCCGTTGCTCCTACCATAAGAATGTTGCTTTTTTCAAGCTCGACCTCATCAGGGTTGTGATCAACAGTTTTAGTAAGATTGTAATTTAATCTTTTATAGTGATTATAAACAGCGACCGCAAGCACTCTTTTCGCTTCATCTTGCCCAACTATATATTCATCAAGCTTCTCTTTAATTTCTCTCGGCGAAGGAAGCTCAATTTTCTCAAAATTTGACCTTTTAATGTTTTCAGCCATAATATCCTTGCAGATGCCCACACACTCATCACAAATGTACGCTTCTCCACCAGGACTTGCAATCAGTTTCTTGGCTTCCTTTTCGCTTTTGCCGCAAAAACTACATTTATATACAAAATCGCTCATATTATCTCCTTAATTAAGCTTTCACATTTCTAGAAACAAAAATTTCATCAATCAAGCCATACTCCTTGG
>JAGAKV010000006.1 GCA_017625505.1 Clostridia bacterium
TGCTTAAAACGCTTGAAGAGCCCGCCAATAATGTTTACTTTATTTTGACGACAAGCAATATCAATCAGGTGCTGCCAACCATTCGCTCGCGCTGCAGCAAGATTGAACTTGCAAAGCTTCCTCAAAAGGTTGCCCATGTTTTATGCGGGGGGGATGATCTAGTTTCTGCATTAGCTGACGGCTATGCGGGTAAAGCGTTAAGTTTAGTTCAGCGAGAGGATCTTCATAAGCTGTTTGACAGTACGCTTGCTGTTGTGACAAACTTAAAAAACAGCAAAAAGCTATTATCCTTTTCAAAAGAGCTTGCTGTCTTTAAAAATGATTTCAATCTGATCATTGAAATCTTATCACTGATATTTGAAGATTTGTTGTTTATTAAAGTAGGCAAGGTTTTTCATGTTCGATTTAAAAATGTTTTGCCGCAGTTGCAGGCTGTTGAAAGCGAATATACAATCACGGCAATAAGTGAAATACGAAAGCTTCTTGACGGTGCAGTGAGAGAAATGCTTTATAATTGCAATTTCACCATTGTTTTGGAAAACTTATTACTAAATATTTTGGAGGTTAAATATATATGCAGATAGAAGTTGTTTCTGCTAGATTTAGAAATGGCGCACACGACTACTGGTTTAGTCCAAATGGGCTCAATCTCAATGTGGGGGATTATGTTATTGTTGATACAGAAAAAGGAAAAGATATTGTAAGAATTACAAAAGCAGTTCAGTTGGTTGATGAGGGGCAGCTTGAAGGTGCACTTAAAAATGTTGTGAAGATTGCTGATGAAAAAGAAATTGAAGAGGCAAAACAAAACAGCCAAAAAGCAGCAGAGCTTTATGATGAAATTAAAGCAATGGTCAAGAAGGAAAATCTTGACATGAAAGTGATTAATGTTGAGTCAAACTACAACTATTCACGTCTTACAATCAACTTTACCAGTGACGACCGTGTTGATTTTAGAGAGCTGGTAAAAAAACTTGCGGATAAATACAAGGTGCGTATTGAACTGCGTCAAGTTGGCCCTCGTGATGCAACCAGACTTCTTGGTGGGCTTGGAATGTGCGGGAAAGTTTGTTGCTGCAAAGAAGGCTTTGGCATCAATGATCACGTTTCAATCAAAATGGCTAAAAATCAAGGGCTGTCTCTCAATCCAAACAATATTAGCGGCCTTTGTGGAAAACTTTTATGTTGCCTTGCTTATGAAAATCCATATTATGTGGAAGTTATGAAAGCAATGCCAAAGGTGGGTACGACGGTGTCAACACCTGAGGGAGAAGGTGTGGTTATTTACAACGATCTTCTTAAGCAAACTGTTTCTGTCAAGTTTGAGAATGAATCAAGCAGTGAAGTAAAGCCTTTCCAGCTTGAGCAGGTTCGTTTTAAAAATCATAATAAGTAGGCGCCTATGCAAATCACGTTAAATGAAAACGAGCGAATAGAAGATTTGCAGTGCAAGGGGCTTCAGATTATTCAAAATAAAAAGCTTTATTCGTTCACTTCTGATTCGGTTGTGCTTGCAAATTTTATTTCAACAAAAAAGAAAGACGTTTGCGTCGAAATTGGAAGCGGCTCAGGGGTGATTTCAATTCTTCTTTCAGCTAAAATGGAGTATGAAAAATGCTATGCTTTTGAAATTCAAGAGGGGATGTTTCAGCTGCTTGAGAAAAATGTGCTGCTTAACAATTTAAAAGAAAAAATCATCCCAATTTGCGATGATGTGGCGAATTTTAAAAAGTATCTCAGCGCAGGCGGGGTGGATGTTGTGTTTTCAAACCCTCCATATATGCGGGATGATGTGTCTCACAATGAAAGTAAAACTCGAGATATTGCACGCCATGACAGCGCACTTAAGATTGATAAATTGTGCGAGGTGGCAAGCAAGATGCTTAAGTTTGGCGGAAAATTTTATCTTGTCTATACCGCAGAGCGTACGGCAGAGCTTATATGCCAGCTTATAAAAAATAATTTGCAGCCAAAACGTATGTTTTTTACTGAAAATGGAAGAGGAAGGGTTGTTCTGGTTGTGATTGAAGCGGTGAAAGGCGGAAAAAGTGGCGTAAAGGTATTGCCTCAGCTTACGACAAACGAAGCGGACGGAAAATATTTGGAAAATTTGCAAACAAAATATGTAAAATGAGAAAGATGGCTTATCTTTCTTTTTTTTTGTTGAAGGGTATAACGCAAGCGGCGGGAAATGTATTTTTGCTTTGAGAGGAATGTTGTTTTACTGATTGATGAGGCATTTTGTTCGGCAAACAATATTGACAAGCGAGACAATGTGTGATAAAATGCATCTTAAGGGGAAAACATGAAAACATATTATAATATGGTGTTGGTTGAGTCGTTAAATCAACTAGACGATCACGAGTACGCAGAAATTGCGAGCATGCTTATGCGCTCTGATAAAAGGTTGACGGTTGAGGGGGCGCTTGGCGACGGCAAGGCGCTTGTTTGTGCATACAACAAACTCAACTGCAAGCTTGATGGGTATATTTCACTAAATTTAAGAGAAAATTTTGGGCTTGAAGCAGCGACTGTTTATAGCGAGGGCAATAGCATTCTTGACGATGAATTTTTGGATTATTTAAAAACACTTGCAGAGAAAAAATTTAAGAGAGGTGCAATAAAAATTCAGCTTGATGAAGGGAGCATGCATTTGCGTGCATGCTGCGAGAAAAAAGGATTTTTGTACAGCGGGTTTACACGTGAAAAGGTGGTTATGAAAGCTTATTGCAGTCAAACGTATGCCAACATCGCAAAAATACTTACGTATATCGAAGGTAAAGTGTCAAAGAGTGGCAGAGCGTCAGACTATTTTTCGCATTATTATGATGAAAAAGGCAAAAAGTTTGTGATGTATCTTGAGAAAGAAACAGGGCTCAACGTTTCCACATATCTCAATTCTCCTAAGTTTTATGGGGCTCTTATGCTTTCGCAAGAACTTGCAAAGGAAAAGATTTCTCCGTCAGATTTTCTTCTGGCTTGTCAATGGAAAAAATCCAACCCAAATTTGTGGCAATCATTGAAAGATCGTTGCCCGCAAACATTTGCAAGTTTTGAGCACTATATTTGGGAAATCTATAAAATTTTCGACGCGAAACAACATTATGCTTTTCACTTAAAATTTAAAGAGGTTGAAGATAATTTGCAAGATTCTAAGTAAATTTATATGAAAAAGTGGCAATAAAGTTGATTTTATTGTCTTTTTTATTGTATTTTTGTCTTATTTTTGTTTTGTTAAATATTTTTTTATCCTTTGCGCAAAGTAAAAGCGTATAGGAGGAATTATGAAAAATCAAATTTTGAAAGGGGCATTTGCGATTGGTTGTTTGACGCTTGCTCTCTTTAGTGTGGTTAAGACGGAAGAGGGTAAGAAAAAACCAATTATTATGAAACAAATGACCGCGGCGGAAGAGCTTGTCGATGAAGACCTTGACCGAGATGTTTTTGTTATGCCAAAAATTGAGCATGCAGACACAACGCTTTCAAGCGTTGAAGTTGACGATGAGGTTGAATTGGAAGAGCCTGCAGCAGAAGAAAATGACTTGCAAAAAATAGATGTAAATCAACAGACTGATGAGCAGGCAGAGGCCACTCAAGAAGATTCAAGCGTCATTGAGTATGAGGCTGATGAGGATATCTCAATTTGCGTGTTTGGCCGGGCACGCACAAGCGTTTCTCCTGATAGCGCAATGATTTATGCCCGCATAGAAACGCTGGACAATGATATATCAATATCAAAAGAAAACAACTTCCAAACTTTTGAAGCTGTTGTTGCGGCAATCACCGAAAAGGGGCTTGATAAAGAAAATGTGAAACTTGAGTTTTTTGGCTGTCAACCAAGTTATGATTATTCAAGCGGCAAAACGCTGAATGGCTATTACAGCACCACTTCATTTTCAATCTGTTGCGTTGATGTAGAAGACGTGAGCGACTATATCTCTCTGCTTACCGAAAACGGAGTGACTGCAATTGATAATATCAGCTATAAAGTCTCTGACATGGAAGGGCAATATAATCTTGCTCTTTCTCAAGCTATTGAAAATGCACGCGTGAAAGCGGAAAAAATGGCAGGTGAGGGGCTAAACCTTGTAAGGCTTAAAGAGGAATATGTGTGCTCAACAAACAACTTAATGAGGACAATCTCTGAAACGCTCGCCCCTACAGACTATATTGGCAAAGTTGAAATTGAAGCTCAAGTTATGGCAGTGTTTGAGAAATAAAAGAGATGTTGAACATATTGCAAAACAAAAAAAAGATGATACGGAATATCATCTTTTTTTATTCAGAAGATCTTTCTAGAGTTGTTTTATTTTTTAAGACATGATAAGTTTGTTTTATAATTCTATAAAAAATTTTTTAAAAACATTTAAATTTACTTGACATTTTTTCCGGGGGGGGGGTAGAATAAAGATAGATATAATGGAGAGGTGTGTAAACTTAAGGAGAAGGGTATGGAAAAAGAAAAAAGCGCAAATTTAAAA
>JAGAKV010000039.1 GCA_017625505.1 Clostridia bacterium
TCTTGCTCTTGAGCCATCCAATCCATTGTAGCGCCACCGTCGTGAACTTCACCAATCTTATGAGTCTTTCCGGTATAGAAAAGAATTCTTTCAGTTGTTGTAGTTTTTCCGGCGTCAATGTGGGCCATAATACCGACATTTCTAGTTGTTTCTAGAGTATTTGCCATTTTTTTTCTCCTATTTAGATTGTGCATTAAGCACTGTTTAAATTATGTCCTTTAAAGTGTGACATAAACACTTAATATTTGCATTTAGCAATTTAATAAAACCGCTTATTCCCGCAAAGAGTCGCGAGCAAACTTAGTTTGCATCACTACAAATATAACACGTATATTTTCAATCCCGCAAATAAAAATTTCAAGGGGAAGGGCTTTGCCCGGCTTGACATTTTTATTTGCACCCCTATTACGCCGAAATTCACTTGTTAATTTCAAGGAGGCGGGAAGAGGGCTTGTGGGAGAAACCGAAGTTTAACTGTCAGCAAACTTGTTTGCGTGTCAGTGTCAAAACTTTGGTTGCGCCCGCACTACCACTTGAAGTGAGCGAAAGCCTTGTTTGCTTCAGCCATTCTGTGCATTTCATCTCTTTTCTTGATTGATGCACCAGTGTTGTTGTAAGCATCCATAATTTCACCAGCAAGTTTAGCGTCCATTCCACGTTCGCCAGTACGCTTTCTTGCATTGGCTACAAGCCAACGAATTGCAAGAGTTTGTCTTCTTTCTGGTCTGATTTCCATTGGTACTTGGTAAGTAGCACCACCAACTCTTCTTGATTTTGTTTCAAGAACAGGTTTGATATTTTCAATCGCTGCGTTGAATACTTCGATTCCTTCCATATCCATTTTTTCTTTAATGGTATTGAAAGCACCATAAACGATTCTTTGAGCAAGTCCTTTCTTTCCTGATTCCATAACTTGGTTGATAACTTTAGCTACAACTTTGCTTTTGTAAATTGGATCAACAAGAACATCTCTCTTCACAGCACTATTTCTTCTTGGCATTTTGTTTTCTCCTTTTATCAGTCAACTGACTGAGATTTGATGTTGTTTTAAATGTTATTTAGATTTTTTAGGACGTTTAGCGCCATATTTTGAACGGCTTTGCATTCTGTTTTGAACACCAGCAGTATCAATGCTACCACGAATGATGTGATAACGTACACCAGGCAAGTCCTTAACTCTTCCGCCACGAACGAGAACTACACTGTGCTCTTGGAGGTTGTGTCCAATTCCAGGAATATAGCAAGTTCCTTCAGTTCCGTTTGAGAGTTTTACTCTTGCGATCTTACGAAGAGCTGAGTTTGGTTTCTTTGGAGTTGCAGTTCTTACAGAAAGGCAAACACCACGTTTTTGAGGACATTCGTCAAGAAGTGGAGACTTTGACTTTTTCTCAAATGTTTCACGACCTTTTCTCACTAATTGGTTTATTGTAGGCATTTTGTTTCTCCTTTTAACTTAAAATTTTCGTTTAAGTAATTTTGTCATTTTTCAAAAAAAATGCGCGACACTTTTGTTGTCGCGCAATAAAAATGCTTTTCTTTTGTAAAACATGAACAAGCACGATTGCGCCTTGTGCGCAACTCCACAAATCGAGATTTGTGAATCGGTTAAGTCAGCTTTCCTGTGACCACCTGCTGTTTGTTTATGCCTTCCACTTCTCCGAAGAAAAGTGCATACTAAATGGAATTCTCCAAGTGTACAATCAAAAGCATTGCCTCCGACAACGAAGCATACGGTTGTTATTATAACCACGTTCACTTCATTTGTCAAGGTTTTTTGCAAATTTTTTAGATATTTTTATTCATGTTTTTCTATAAGTATATTATCACTTTCGTTTACAATTATTATACTAAACATAAAATAGAGAAGTCAAATCAAAACACAAAAAAAGATGACTCCTTTGCAAAATCATCTTTTGTTGCAATATTATCGCGTATGCGCTAAAAAAATTAGAGGCTTGCAGCGTACTCCAAAGCATATTGATATTCTTGCTCTGCCTGCCTAACTTTTTCGTTGAGAGCCGCCACCTTATTTTTAGTGCAAAGCTCATCACGCAAGAGTGCACCGCTTGTCATGGTAAATAAGCCTGCCCCTGCAAGAAATCCTCCAATGGCACCCGTCAGACCTCCAAGAAGTGGTGCAATAAAGACAAGAATTCCAAGCGGAATCAAAAAGTTTGAAGTAATATAAGTGCCTTGGCCAAGTTTATACACACTTATCGCCTCGTCCCTTTTCGCCTTCGCTTTAAGAATGTTTTCATTTGCCTCTTGGATTTTCTTTTGTCTTTCTTCTGCCTTTTTCTGTCTTTCGAGAGCACGAAGTTCTTCTTCCGCTTTATTAAGTTCTTCAATTTCTTGCTCTATTTTCTCTCTTTCGTCAAGTGCCTCGTGGGACTCTGCTCTTCTCATATATCCTCCTTAAGATAATTCAGCTTCCTTCTCCTCTCTTCCATTTCTAATAATATCGATGGATTCGTTTAAAATTTTCAAAGCAAGAGTAAAATCTTCTTTTCTGCACATTTCGCGAAGAATCAACTCATCGCCCAGTACTTCCAAGATTTTTTGATATCTCTTCTCTTCTTTTTTGAGTTTTGATGTTTCAATTATACCGCGTACAACTCCAACAATACCTGCAACTAATAGCCCTAGCGAGCAAGATGTAACAAAAGTTGACAAGTCTCCTTCAATGCCTTTGGCAAGCAGTGAACTTGCAAGTCCGGCAAAGCTGTATACCATCGGCATAGTGAAAATGCCTTTTGTTTTTGCCTTCTTTTTATATATGTCAACAAGTTTAATATTGATTTCTTTTACAACCAAAGCAAGCCCTGCTGCAGGAATAGTATAAATGTTGTTTCTCTTGCCATTTATCACAATTGTTTGCTTGTCTTTTTTAAGAACAATAATCTTATTGTCCTTCTCTTTTGCTTTTGCCACCGCATTCTCCTTCTATTTTGAAATTTCTTCGATTTGCTTTGTTATGTCTTTTTTAAGCATGCAATAGCTGTCAATCTCCCTTTGAATTGCCGCTGCTTTATTTATCAGAATGGTTGCAAGTTTTCTAACATTCTTAATATCCCTCTTTGTCGCCTGACAATTTTTGTGAAACTTGATATTCGATTCATCAATTGTGTTTGCAACCACATAAAGCTGCATTGCTAACAGGTTACGTGCAACTTCAGACGCGTTCTCTCCATTTTCGCGGCATGCATTTATAATGTTTTGCACAAATAAGTTTTTGCTCGCTTCGAAGAATTCGCTCAAACTGCAAATTTCAACGTATTGTTTTGCCCATTCAAGTTGTTTTGGCGCGCATGATACATTTTGATCATAAGTTTTTGCAATATCCTTTACGTCTTTGCTTATATCGGCAACTGTCTCAAAAATATACTGTTGGGTGTCAACTTTTTTTGCTTCGCGTGCTATCTTCGCTGCCACCTTCTGAGAAAAAGTCTTTTTAAAAGGCGTTTTTGTAAGGACATAATATTTTTCAAAAGTTTTTAATACACCTTCTTTCTCTGCCTGTTGTGCTGCAGCTTGCATTTTTGCAGCAAGAATCTTTTGATATTCTTTCACTTCCAGCGGATCGGCAAAATGTTTTGTTTTTATGTAAAAAAAGCTTTCCGGATCGCGAGCTATACTCGAAATCTCATTTTCTCCCCCACGTACAGAAAAGATGTTGTACTGTGGAAAATAGTAATATACTCCTGCTTTATTTTTCAGCTCTACGCAAGCATAATCTTGATAGTCTTCTTCATATTTAGCGTAAGGGGCCAGTCGCTCGTGAAGAGTTTTGTTCAAATATGCCTCAGGGATAAAAGAAAGCACTCTCAGCCCAAGATAGTTTGCAAGCGCAGCATAAAGCGCCTCACTTCTCACGTTTTCTGGAATTTTATGTAAATCTTCAATAACCTCACGGTCGTCTCTTTGATTCATAATAAGTCTATTGTATTTTCCTTCAAAATGATAAAGCCAAACAAGTTGTTGCTCTTTCAGCTTCTGTTGTTTGTTATTCATAGTTTCTCCTTTTGCCTAAAGTATAGCATATCTTCAAAAATTGTCAAGATGCTTTATGCCTTTTTGTTTTGATTATTCATTCAATTTTTTATAAGTACAACAAAAAAAGCAGGAAGTTAGTCACTGCATTTTGAAACTAGTGTAAGTATATGACAAGCACACGTCTAAATGCCATTTTATATTTTGTGTTTAAATTGATACAAATTTTTAAATTATATGCTATAATGAAAATGTTTAGGAGTTTATTATGGAATACAAAATAGCAACATTAGAAGAATATATTGCAGTATGGGAAAAAGATATCGCAAAAAGACCACACAAAAAAGCTGAATGGGAAGCAATGAGAGATGTATATATTCCTGCTTTTAAAGACAAACAATTAACTACCTTTATTGCAAAAGATGGTGAAGAAATAATTGCACAAATTTCAGTCGTTACTGACCCTAATTTTAAAGAGGTTAAGGGGTTAGAAGGATTATGCGATGGCAAGACTATTGTACACATGAATGCTTTTAGATGTGATAAAGAATATGAAGGACAAGGACATATTTCTAAGCTTGTGAAAATCGGAGAACAATGGGCTAAAGAACAAGGTTTTAAATATGCCACAATAGGAGCTAGTGCTACAAATGTTCGCAACATTCAAATATACTTCCACTTTGGTTATACAGAATTCGTATTATGCGAACATCTTGAAAATGGTAAAGTGGTTTTAAACTACAACAAGGAATTATAAAATGGAAAATATAATAAAAGAAATTTTACAAAAAGAAAATATGTTGTTTGAGAAAATTACAAAAGCAACATCAGGGTTTACAAATCTAGTTTATTTTGTTGATGATAGGTTTGTAATTAAAATGTCAAAAGACGATACAATTAAGAAAAAACTTGATAAAGAAACTTCTATTTATCAAAACATTCAACTTCCTTGCATCCCTACCTTTCTTGCAAATGGCAATTTACAAGATTATCAATACTTGATTATTTCAAAGTTAAACGGAAAAAGTTTATATTCAATTTGGCACACATTATCAAAAGCAGAGAGACAAAGTTGTATAAAGCAAATTGCAAGTATTTTAAAAGAGTTCAATAAACAAGATTACAACTTTTTAAGTGAAGAATATAAAGATTTAGATTGGGTGGAATATTTGTCAAAAGAACTAAAAACAAAATCTTTAACACTCACAGAAATGGGATTTAATACCCAAGATATAGATGCTTTTGTTTCAAATGATTTATTTAATTTGTTTAACAATAATACATTTGGTTTAGTTTATAACGATGCGCACTTTGATAATTTTATATATGACAATGGTAAATTAAGTTTAATAGACTTTGACAGAGTTAGAGTCTGTCCTATCGACTATGAAATGTTGATTTTTAAAACAATGTGTGACAATCCAAGTAAATTTGCTAGTGAAGAAGATGAAGAAAATATTAAAGATGAAGACTATTTAGGTATCTACGAACAATTTAAAGCAGAATATCCAGAGATATTTCAAGACAAAAACGTAGAAACAAGAATTGCAGTTTATCAATTTAACTATCTTATTGGACAAGCAATTAAATGCAAGGATATTGAATGGATAAATGAATTATTGAAGAATTTTAATAAGTAACAACAAAAAACACATCACAATTACTGATGTGTTTTTTCACTAGTTTCAAAACGTCTAGCCCTTCCTGCGTCTTTTTTAATAATTATATACTTAGCTGTTGCCCTTCTTATCACCTGCTTGCCTTGGTTTATCAAGAAGTACCTCAAAAGTATCGTCAATAAGTTTTAAAAGTTCTTGCTTTGTCATACATTCCCCCTTATTTTTCGTTTTCCTCTTCGGCTTCTTCAATCGCACTAAGTAGTGAATCTTTGGTTGAGAAAAGTTTTTCAATAAGATTCTCTTTTTCTTTTGCCTGCGCGATTGTTTGCAAAACAATTTTTTTCACAGTTTCTATGTCTTCCTTTTTCAGCTCACATCCACTGCATCTTCCTTTCAGCTTGGTTTCAAGCTCTTGTGCAACATCGTCAACCTTTGCATATATCTCGCCACGCAATTTTTTTTGTCTATTTTCACTTGGTTTTCCATCTGAGATTTCTTCTGCAATCTCGTCAACTGCCATCTCAACAAATTCATTAAACTCGAAGCTTTCAAATGAAAGTGGTGCATTTTTATCTTCAAGTGTAATCAGCATAGGCTCTACATCTTTACCTTCAGCCTTTTGGCTTGAGTAAGTGGCAAGGTATTTTGCATAGCCTGAAGCTACACCATATATATAGTTTTGAGATGAGATCTCCTCATTTGCCTGCAATTTTTTCTCTGAAAGCATATTAAGCGTATCTTGAATTTGTTTTTCATAGCCCTGCTCGATTTCATCGCTTGTAAGATTTAATACTTCATTTTTCATCTGCTGATAAATGACGCTGTAAACATCTTTACTGACGCTGTCACCTGATTCTCTTTTTCTAAAATCGCTTGCATGAAGTTTCTCAACGCTGCTGTAGTCTCTTAATGCTTCCTTAATCTGACTTGCTGAAGCTTCAGTGCAAACAATATCGCCCACAATACAAATCGACTTTTCGCCTAAGAATGCAGCGCCAAGTTCTATGATTTCATCCCTCTTTACAAACTTTTCTGCGTCGTCAGCAAGCATAAGATAATTTAGGACTTCAATATCCTTTTTACTCTCATGTGGAAGACGTGAAATAAGCTGATAGCCAAAAATATCAATAAGCTCTTTAATCAGCTGTGTTGTTGGGCTGAGACCACGCAGCTTCATCGCTTGAAAAACTTCATCCATCGTATCACGCACTGATGCGTTTGCAATATTCTCTTTATCTCTGTGATGTCTTTTTGCAAAAATTATAAACTCTTGTTCTTGTTGTGTCATGTTGTACTCCTACTTGCCTCCATTGTATCACTTTATTAGATGTTTTGTCAAAAATATATCTATTTTTTTTGGTATTTTCTTTAGTTTTATTTGATAAAAGCAAAAAACTCTTCTTCATTTATCACGCGCACGCCAAACGCCTTTGCCTTGCCAAGTTTAGAGCCTGCCTCTTCGCCTGCAAGCACATAATCAGTCTTTTTAGACACCGATCCGCTTGTCTTTCCACCAAAAGCCTCAATAAGATCTTCAATTTCTTTTCGCGAACGTGAGAGCGTGCCTGTAAGCACAAAAATTTTACCTGAAATGTTTTCATTAAACTCAACTACATGGTCTTGCTTCTCAATTGCAACTCCACTTTCAAAAAGTCTCGCTATCTCATCTTGATAATATCCATCTTCAAAAAACAATTTAATGTTTTTTGCGATGACATCGCCAACTTCGTCCACACAAATAAGATCTTCTTCGTTTGCTGCGGCGATTTTTTCAAGGCTGCCAAAATACTTTGCAAGGTCTTTTGCTGTTTTTACGCCCACTTCTGGAATACCAAGCGAATATAAAAACTTATAAAGCTGAGTTTGCTTGCTCGCTTCAAGCGAATTTACAATATTTTGTGCTTTTTTCTCTTTAAACTTATCAAGCGTAAGAAAATCTTCCTTAGTCAATCTATACAAATCACTTAGGTGCCTTACATTTAAGTTGTCATACAATGCCTGCGCCGTTTTCTCTGAAAAGCCTTCAATATTCATTGCATTTCGACTGGCAAAATGGCTAAGCCTGTCAACAACCTGTTCCTTGCAGCCAAAATGATTTTCGCAAAAAAGCAGTGGCCCTTTCTGAATAAGAGGTTGTCCGCAAGATGGACAAATGGCAGGAATTTCAATTTCTTTTGAATCTTCATACTTTTCCGCCAACCCCATAATCTCAGGGATAACCTCATTGCTGCGTCTTACAAACACCCTTGAGTTTTCGTAAACGCCTTTTTTCTTAATATCCTCTACGTTATTAAGCGTTGCACGAGATACCGTTGCCCCCGCAAGCTCAACTGGCTCTAGGTTTGCAATTGGCGTAACCCTTCCGCTGCGCCCCACCTGCCATACAACACTTTCAAGCATTGTAGAAACTTCTTGCGCTTCAAACTTAAATGCCATTGCCCAGCGTGGAAATTTTGCCGTCCTACCGATTTCCTCACGCGAGGCAACATCGTTGATTTTTATTACCATTCCGTCAATCAAGACGTTTAAGCTTCCTTTGACTTTATCCACCTGTTGAATAAGTTTTTCAATCTCTTGCGCATTTGTGCATATGTGGAAAAAGTCGCCTGTCAAAAAGCCTTGATTTTCAAGGAATGTATGAATTTGCTGTTGCGTGTCAAAATGGTCGTCACACAGCAATATTTGATAACAGAAAAAGTCAAGTTTTCGTTTGGCGGTTTCTTTAGGGTCGAGGTTTCGAATCGCACCAGCCACGCCATTACGTGGATTTTTAAGTTTTTCTTCTGCAGTTTTATTGTACTCCTCAAAGGCTTTATTTGTCATCATCCCCTCTCCGCGTACTATCAACCTGCCCTTATACGGAATTGTAAGTGGCACTGATTTGATTGTTTTGACCTGCGCCGAAACATCCTCCCCCACAAAGCCATTACCGCGAGTAGTAGCGCTTACAAACTGACCGTTGTTATACTCGACAATAAGTGAAAGACCATCAAACTTATATTCAAGCGAAAATTTGGTCCCCTTGCTTGCTTTTTGCATGTCTGCCACCCACGACTCAAGATCGTCAAAATCGCGGACCTTATTAAGTGAGTCAAGGGCTACTTCATGCTCTCGTTTAGCAAACCCCTCAAGCACTTCTCCGCCTACACGCTGCGTTGGAGAAGAAGGCAAAACAATCCCGCTTTCATTCTCAAGATCGACAAGTGTATAGTAAAGCTTATCATATTCCTTATCAGAAATGGTGGGATTGTCAAGCACATAATAATTGTAATTGTGCTTATCAATCTCATCAATCAGCCTCTTCATTTGTTCAATTATTTTTTCCTTCTCCATATTCTCTCCATTTAATCGATAATCTCAAGAGGTGCAAGTTCAAGCATTAAACTCTTTTTGCCAAAATCTTCAAAAATTATATCTCCAACCAGCCCGTCTGGCGTAATGTCAACAATTTCGCCCTCACCATATTTAGGGTGAGAAACCTTTTGGCCAACATGATAAACTGAAATGTCTCTTGCTGGTTTTTCTTCTTTTTTCTCTTCTTTAACAAAGTTCATCGCACTAAACTTCTTTGGTTTTTCGCTTTCGCTGTGAGTGTATGTGCTCCCTAAACCACCATAGCTGCCAGCTGCAGAGTTTCCAAATGCATTACTTGTAAATCTATTTAAGCTTGGTGAACTATTTTTCTTTTCCTGAACGGAAAGCAGGCCAAGCTCGCGGCAAAATCTGCTTGGCATTTGATATTGACTGCCGCCATATAAATATCGCCTTGAACACTGCGTAAGGTGCAGCACCTCTTCTGCGCGAGTAATTGCAACATACATAAGCCTACGCTCTTCCTCAAGTTCTGCCGAAGAGTTCATTGACCTCGACAGCGGGAAAATGCCATCTTCAAGCCCAATGATAAACACAACTTTAAACTCAAGCCCTTTCACTGCGTGTACGGTTGCAATAGTGACCGCACCGCCCTGTCCAATCTCGTCATTTTCAGATGACAAGGTGATATTTTCTAGGAAATCACCTAAACTTGCCTCAGGATTTAAGGCGGAATATTCTTTAACAGACGAGATAAACTGCTCAATGTTCATCAGCCTGTTTAAATCTTCCTCATCTTTTGGATTGTATGCCGAGCGAATGTTGAAAATCTTTATCATCTCTTCAACAAAATCAGCAAGCGGACTTTGAGGTATGGCAGCCACTTTATTATATGCCTCAATAAAAGGCTGAAATTTTTTATAAAGTGCACTTTCATATTCCAGTTCTCTTGACAGGCAGTTTTCAAGCAGCGAACGCTTCTGTTCAATAGCTTGCAGTTTTGCCAGCGTCCCGTCCCCTATGCCTCGTTTTGGAATGTTGATGATTCTTGCAAACGAAACATCATCTTTCGGATTGACAAACAGACGCAAATAGGCAATAAGATTGCGAATCTCAACACGCTCATAAAATTTAAAGCCGCCAAATATTCTGTGTGGGATATTGTATGATAAAAAGGCCTCTTCAAAGCTTCTTGACAACGCGTTCATACGCATAAGCACTGCCATGTCATCATAGTGATAGCCCTGTGCGACAAGTTTTGAAATGTTTTGCGCAACATACAAAGCCTCATCACGCTCGTCATATGCATTATAAATTTGCGGAACCTGCCCCTTCTCTCTTGTGGTGTACATATTCTTGTTTAAGCGGGTTGTATTGTTTTTAATCACATTGTTTGCAACTGCAATAATCTCAGGGCTGGAACGATAGTTTTGTTCAAGTTTAAACACCTGCGCACCATCAAAATCATTTTTAAAGTTGAAAATGTTTTTAAAGTTTGCCCCTCGCCAAGAATAGATGCACTGATCTTCATCCCCAACAGCAAAAACATTGCCATGTACGCTGGCAAGAAGTTTGACAAGCTCATACTGAATGGCGTTGGTATCTTGAAACTCATCAACTAAAATATATTGAAAGCGGTTTGCATAATAGGCTAAAACTTGCGGACAGGTTTTAAACAGCTGATAAGTCTTGCAAAGCAGATCGTCAAAATCAAGTGCGTTGTTTTTCTCTAAACGCTTTTGATAATCATTTATGCATGCCCCCACTTTTTCAATCTCTTCAGCATTTTTATTGATAAGAAGATAGTCGCCAAGCGACATCACGCCATTTTTCCAGTTTGACAAATGAAAGCCCACCAGTTTTTTAAGTTTATCGTCACCGCCGCGCGCCGCACAAACCTCTTTCAATACTTTTTCACTGTCGTTTTCACTATATATTGAAAAATCCTTTGTAAATGGCGGCATTGAAGCAATATCCATACGCAAAATTTTCGCACACATTGAGTGAAAGGTTGAAATCCAAACATTTGCCGCACCATCAACCATGCCAGCAATTCGCTCTTTCATTTCGCCTGCCGCTTTGTTTGTAAATGTGATGGCAAGAATATTGTAAGGTGATACATTTTTTTCTTTAATTAAGTATGCGACTCTATGAGTCAAAAGTCGCGTTTTGCCTGAGCCTGCGCCTGCTGTAACAAGAACTGCACCTTCTGTGACAAGAAGGGGCGCCAGTTGCTGCTCGTTTAAAGTAGATAAATCGTAATTCATAACACCTATATGATAGCAAACTAGCCCTTGAAATTGCAAACTTTTATCGCTAATTTCACAAAAACAAAATTAATTTTTAATTTGCCCTTTTAATTTTGAAATTTTATTCATTTGTGTTAAACTTAACGTTAAAAGGAGCACAAATGAAAAAAGGAATAACACTATTCTTCGGATTTAATTCTCCAGTTGAAGAGCGAATCAAACGTATTAAAGCAAAGGGTTTTGACTGCGTAATCACGTCAGCAGACCCACGATTTAACCACCAGAACGGCAATATAAAAAAGCAGGTCAAACTTTTGACTAAACATGGGCTTGAACTTTCTTCCCTTCATATGCGATATCTTAAAGACGAGCTTCCATATTTTTGGCTTGAAGGAAAACGAGGCGAGAAGATAAAAAAAGACCTCATAAAAGACGTAAAAATCGCAAAGAAATATGGCTTCACCTGCGTTGTAGTTCACTGCCGCGGCCAGTACTCTAAGGTTGGCGAGCAAAGACTGAGAGAGGTTTTGAAAGTCTGCGAGAAATACGACATGCCACTTGCCATTGAAAACCTTTTAAGCAGCGCAATTTTTAATGATGTTTTTCAAAATATTCAACACCCATATCTCAAATTCTGCTATGACAGTGGACATGACAACTGCGACAAATGTGATTTTGACTATTTCAAACTTTATGGCGATAAACTTATCACATTGCACCTTCATGATAATGATGGCACCTCTGACCAGCACACCCTCAACTGTGTTGGATCAATAGACTGGAAGCGGGTGGCAAAAAACATCAAAAAATACAACCCAACAATCAACCTTGACTATGAAATCATCTATCTTAAAAACGCCCAACACTTCACCGAAGAAGAGGTTTTGGATGAAGTCAAAAAACAAGCGGACGAACTTGAAAAGATGATTGAAAAGGCAAGCCGCAAAAAATAAGTTTTCCCGCTTTCTAAACATTTTCTCATACAAAAAGAGCCCGCATGGGCTCTTTTTTAACTCGGAATTTTCAAATCTTCAACCGCATGAAAAGCGTTTTAAGGGCTCGGGGAAATTGCAATCCCCGACGTCTTTTGTAACTTTTCTACGCTAGAAAAGTTATAACAGTATACAAAGCACGCCGCCTTTTCCTTCATTTACGATGCGGCCGAGCGTTTTACGCATCTTCTTTTGCGCCTCCAGCGGCATAAGCACAATTTTTGAATTTATGCTGTCGCCAACAAGTGAGTAAAGGCTTTTGCCAAGAATGTTTGTCTCCCAAATAGATTCAGGATCGTTTTGAAATTGATCGACAAGATTGTTTGCAAGGTCTTGAGATTGTTCTTCATTCCCAACAATTGGAGTGACTTCTGTTTCAACGTCAACACGCATAATATGAAGACTTGGCGCGCTGGCTTTGATTTTTACGCCATAACGTCCCCCCTGCTTGATAATTTCAGGAGTGCCAAGCTCGAGATCTTCTCTGCGCGGTTCAACAATACCATAGCCCGTTGAGCGAACTTCTTCCAGCGCGCCTTTGATTTTATCATATTCAACTTTTGCAATGGCAAGCTCTTTAATATAAGAAACAAGGGCAAAATCGTCACAAATCTCATAGCCGCACTCTTTTGAAAGCACCTTATAAAACAAATCTTGCTTTGGAATAATGCTGAAACGAACAGTGCCATTGCCTGCTTCAACTGTTGAAAGAAGGGTTGGCTCAAAAAATACGCTTTCTGCAAAAGCAATTTGATTTTTGTCGGCATCGCTAAGCTTATTCATAGACGCGCCAATTTTCTTCATCTCTCTTGCTATGTCGCTGATGATTTCATTGTCGTAGTCAAGCGCGCGAAGCCACTGCGGCATATCAATTTTGATTGAAGTGACAGGAAATTCCATTAAAACACTCTCAACGACTTTGTCAACATCTTCATCCTTCATTTCAAGGGCATTCATTGCGATGACTGGTGCGTCGTATTTTTCCTTGAGTGCACTAACAAGCTTCTTATTATCGGCAGAATTTGGATGTTTGCAGTTGAGAACAATGGCAAAAGGCTTTCCTGATCTCTTCATTTGCTTTACAACACGCTCTTCTGCTTCAATATAGTTGCTGCGCGCAATATCTGTCACCGAGCCGTCAGTGGTCACCACAATGCCGATTGTAGAATGCTCGTTGATAACCTTATCAGTTCCAAGCTCTGCCGCCTCTTCAAAAGGGATATCTCCTTCCGTCCAAGGCGTTTTGACAAGGCGAGGCTTATCGTTTTCAGTGTGCCCCATAACCCCGCTGACAACATAACCCACGCAATCAATCATGCGCACCTTCATCTCTGCATTTGCCACCTTGATTTGCACTCCTTCATTTGGCACAAAATGAGGCTGAGTGGTCATAATCGTCTTGCCGTCAGCTGACTGCGGCAACTCATCAATCGTCCTTTGTTTTGCATTTTGTTCTTCAATATTTGGAACAACAAGTTTTTGCATAAATTGTGAAATAAAAGTTGATTTGCCCACGCGAACGGGTCCCACAACGCCGATATAAATATCACCATTTGTGCGTGATTTAATATCTTCATAAATCGCAAAATTTTCCATATTTTCCTCCAGAATACAAGATAATGTATGTGACCGGAGGACGGAATATAACCAAGATAAAAACAAAAGGAAAAAGAAAGAATAAAAAAGGGAAAATTAAATGAAAACAAAAAAATCAAAGTAAAAGACAGACAAACAAGAAAATCAAAAAAAACAAAGTTGGGCGAAACGCGAAACCAAAGCAAAAACCAAGAAAATTAAAAGAAAATAAGCCATAAAAAATGAAAAACAAAATAAAAGGAAAGGAAAAAATATAAAATATTGCAATAAAAAAAAGCGAGAATCATCTCGCTTTATTTGTTTGTTTTTGCAGCTTTTGTTGCTTTCGCAGCAGAAGTTTTGGTTGTGGTCGACTTAGCTTTTGACGTTGCCGACTTTGTTGCCACTTTCTTCTCGGCAGCTGTTTTTGCTGAAGCTGTTTTGGTTGTTTTGTTTGCTGTCGTTGCTGTCTTTGTTACAGCTGGCTTAGTTGCTGCTGGTTTTGCTGCAACTGCTTTAGTTGAAACCTTTTTTGTTGCGGCTGATTTCTCGTCAGCTACTTTTGTTGTGGCGGGTTTTGTTGCTGTTTTCTTCTTCGCAGCAGCTTTTGGTTCAGCGGCTTTGGTTGTTTTCTTCGCTGCTGTTGCGGCTTTGGAAGATGCTGTATTTTTGGCAGCTGGCTTTGCCGCAGTCTTCTTTGGCGCAACCTTTTCTTCTTTTACTTCGTGTGCAACGCTTGGTGCAGGTTGAATTTCAACTGCCGCTTGCACTTCTTGAACAGCTTTCACTTCAACATCTTGTTGAGACGTTTGTGTTTGCTCGAGGCGTTGTTTATTGTCTTTCTCTTGTTGATTTTTCTTTCTAAGAGCTTTGAAAATCTTCTTATAGCGTTGTTGCTCTTTTTCAATTGCACTCTTTTTCACAAGATAGTGTTTTGCAATTTCTTCAGGATCAACACCTGCTGCATGCATTTTTTCACAAAGTCTGTTGAGCTCAAGCATTTTTTCCATTGGCTTGAGGGTAAGATTTTTTCTGATCACATATTTATGGATGCTGCTTGGCGCCGAGCCGTCCTTCCAAAGCAGAGCCAAATATTCTTCTCGCTTTTCAGGAGGTGCTTGAACTAAGATTTTGTATTTGTCATTTTTTGTCATGTTGAAACCGATATCATTGCGGACACAGATTTCATCAGTGATTTTACGTTTTTCTTCAATGCAGTCAAGCTCAAGCCTTGCAATCTGCACACGCTTGATGCATTTTGCAACAAACATTGCTGAAAGAACAAGGATTGGAATTGAAATTACAATGATTGTCCCCATACTTCCTGAGAGAAGTTGAAGGATTGAACTGAACACTTTTGCTCCTGCAGAATTATCATAAACTCCGATAACCATGCGTTCGCTTACGTGCCAGTAGTCTTCAAGTGCGTTTGAAGAGCCTTTTGTAGTGAACCAGTACATGCCCTGTTCGTCTTGATAGATTTTTGTAATCTTATGAAAAACAAGACGAGAATGTGCTTTTGCTGCAGCACTCATTTCTTTTGAAGGAACGCCGAAGAATTGCCCAAATGACATTGAATGGTTGTGCTGTGTCTCTTCTTTTTCAACAAGAGTAGCAGAATCTTTATTGAATGTTTTATAATCTGTTGGATATACATAGAATGCAATGTTATCGCCAACGTTGAGAGTTTTTGTGTCAACTTTTTTTACAACAATCGCGTCACCGATGTCAAAGCCATCGGCAATCATACTTCCTGACGAAATCTGCATAAAACTATATCCTGCAAATGTTGGTGGAAGTCTGTTCATTTTAAAAATAAAACTTGACATACCAAACATACAGCATAATACGCATATTCCAATAAGAACTGTATCAATTATGATTGAAAAAACTTTTCTGACTTTGCTTTTAGGTTTGAGAAGCTTTGCTTCGTTTACCCTACGTCTTTTGCTAAATTTTTTGTTAAGTCGCAATGCAGTTTTTTCAATTTTTCTTTGTACACTATCATCTTCTTTTAGTGTAACGCTGACCATGTCTTGCATTTTGTCCTCGCTAAAAATTTTTGATTAATTTTTTTGCTGCTTCGCGGCAGATAATTCATCTCGCGCTTTTGGCCGCAGTTTTCTTTCTGAAAATAAAGAATCTGTTTTTTATCCCCTTTTCGCAGAGGTTTTTCTTCGCCTCTCGCCCGCTCCTGCGCAGACAAGCGACATCAATATAAAAATATGACTTTGGCTAAAACAGGTCATCCAAAATGTTTCAGCCAAAGTTACATCATATTTTTATAAAAACTTAGTTTTTGTTACTAATTAAGCAACAGCTTCTTCAAGTCTCCAAGAAAGAGCGCTTCCAGTTTTGCTGTCATAGCTTGCAGTTGATTTGTTAGAATCATTTACTTTAACAGTGATTGTAACTGCAACTGTAGCATTACCAGCAACAGTGAAAGTACCTGTTTGATCAAGAGTTGTTCCTGTTTCTTCTGAGTAAGCAGCTGTTACTTCAGTAGCTCCTGCGATTTGTTCATCATAAGTAACGATAACGTTGTTTGCAACAGCCTTATCTGTCATTGTTACAGTGAAA
>JAGAKV010000040.1 GCA_017625505.1 Clostridia bacterium
CTAGGTTTGAATGAAGAAGTTGTTGAAACTCTTGCAAGAAAGAGTGGAAACCCAAGATGGGCTTATGACTGCTACAGAAGATTTATTCAAATGTTCTCTGACGTAGTTATGGAAGTTGGTAAGAAATATTTTGAAAAACTTATCGACAAGATGAAAGAAGAAAAGGGAGTTACTTTTGACGTCGACTTAACTGCTGACGACTTAAAGGAACTTGCTAACCAATTCAAAGCTGAATACAAAAATCAACTTGGAAAAGATTTCCCAAGCGATCCAAAGGAACAACTTTTCGAAGCTATCAAGGCAGTATTCAGATCTTGGGATAATCCAAGAGCTAATATCTATCGTATGGATCACGACATTCCTTACTCATGGGGAACTGCTGTTAACGTTCAAATGATGGCTTTTGGTAATATGGGTGAAACAAGTGGTACTGGTGTTGCGTTTACACGTAATCCTGCTACTGGTGAAAAAGGTCTTATGGGTGAATTCCTAATGAATGCACAAGGTGAAGACGTTGTTGCGGGCGTTAGAACTCCAATGCCAATCGCTAAGATGGCTGAAGTTATGCCAGAAGTATATAACCAATTCCTTGATATTTGCAACACTCTTGAAAATCACTATCGTGATATGCAAGATATGGAATTTACTATTGAAGATAAGAAGCTTTATATGCTTCAAACCAGAAATGGTAAAAGAACAGCTGCTGCTGCAATTAAAATCGCTTGCGATTTAATTGATGAAGGAATGATTTCTGAAAAAGAAGCATTAATGCAAATTGATGCTAAGACACTTGATATGCTTTTACATCCAACATTTGACACTGCTGCACTTAAAGATGCAGACAAGAACAATGTTATTGGTAAGGGTATTGCTGCTTCTCCAGGAGCTGCTGCTGGTACAATTGTATTTACAGCAGAAGACGCTGTTGAAGAAGGAAAGAAGGGTAAAAAGGTTATTCTTGTAAGACTTGAAACAAGCCCAGAAGATATTGAAGGTATGAAATATGCTCAAGGTATCTTAACAGTTCGTGGTGGTCAAACATCTCACGCTGCCGTTGTTGCTCGTGGTATGGGAACTTGCTGTGTATCTGGTTGTGGCGACATCAAGATGGACGAAGAAAACAAGAAGTTCACTCTTGCTGGAAAGACATTCAAGGAAGGAGATGCTCTTTCTCTTGACGGTTCAACTGGTACAATCTATGACTGTATGATTAAGACAGTTCCAGCTGACCCTAACAGTGGTTACTTTGGAAGAATTATGAAGCTTGCTGACAAGTACAGAAAGCTTGGTGTAAGAACAAACGCAGACTCTCCAGCAGACGCAAAGAGAGCTGTTGAACTTGGCGCTGAAGGTATTGGTCTTTGCCGTACCGAGCATATGTTCTTTGATCCATCAAGAATTGGTGCGTTCAGAGAAATGATTTGCTCAGATACAGTTGAACAAAGAGAAGCTGCTCTTGCTAAGATTGAACCAATGCAACAAGAAGACTTTGAAGGACTTATGGAAGCTCTTCATGGTATGCCTTGCACAATCCGTTTCTTGGATCCACCTCTACATGAGTTCGTTCCAACAAGCGAAGAAGATATTGCTAACTTAGCAAAAACTCAAGGCAAGACAGTTGCTGATATTAAGCAATTAATCAACGATTTACACGAATTCAACCCAATGATGGGGCACCGTGGTTGCCGTCTAACAGTTACATATCCAGAAATTGCTGTTATGCAAACAAAGGCTGTAATTAAGGCTGCGATTAACGTTCAAAAGAAACATCCAGAATGGAAAGTTAACCCAGAAATTATGATTCCACTTGTCGGTGAAATTAAAGAATACAAGTTCGTTAAGGATGTTGTTGTAAAAACTGCTGACGAAGTTATTAAGGCTTCTGGAGTTGACCTACATTACGAAGTTGGTACAATGATTGAAATCCCAAGAGCTGCTTTGACTGCTGATGAGATTGCAAAAGAAGCTGATTTCTTCTGCTTCGGTACAAACGACTTAACTCAAATGACATTTGGATTTAGCCGTGATGACGCTGGTAAATTCTTGCCATCATACTATTCAAATAAGATTTACGAATCTGACCCATTTGCAAGACTTGACACAGTTGGTGTTGGTAAACTTATGGATATGGCTGTTACACTTGGAAAGGGTGCAAATAAGACATTACACGCTGGTATTTGCGGTGAACACGGTGGAGATCCATCTTCAATCGAGTTCTGCCATAAGATTGGCTTAGACTATGTTTCTTGCTCTCCATTCAGAGTTCCAATTGCAAGACTTGCTGCTGCTCAAGCAAACATCAAATTCCCAAGGGCGTAAGTAAAAAGTCTTAAAAAATAAAAATCAAAAATCTTGCAGAAAAGCAATCCGTCATGCTCTGCTGCAGGATTTTTTGAGAATAAAATTTGCGAAAAAGAGGGTAAAAGGTGAAAAAATCATCTTTTACTCGCTTTTTTATCAAAAAAGTGCAAGAATAACGCAAAAAAATATTTACAAATTAGATTTTGTATGTTATAATCTAAGCGTAAAATTAAGTGAGGTGTTATATTTATGATGATTGAACCAGCAATTGATAAACTCTTATCAAAGACTAAAGGAAACAAATATGTGCTTTGCAATATAATCACAAAAAGAGCAAAAGAAATTGAAAGCGTAAGAAGACTTGAACTTGCAGATCAAGACAAAAAAGCAATTTCTCTTGCATGTGAAGAAATCGCAGATGGAAAGGTTAAACCAAGCATTATGTAAAATAAAAAACAGCCTAGTTGGCTGTTTTTTTTGTTTTGGTTTCTTTTTTGCTTTAAATTGAATAAATATTGTTATGGATAAAAAAATGGAGATTTGCGGAAGTGAACTGGTCGCTCTTGCGGGAAGTTTATCGATTGCTATTGCAAAAAAATATTGTGATGAAGATTTAAGAAAACTTCGTTTCTTTTTCAATTCAATTGCATCAAATCTTGCAATAATTGAGGCGGAAGGAAGAGAAAGAAAAAAATAAAAGAAAAAGTTTACATAATCTTGCATAAAAGACAGGCGAGGATAGATCCGACTACTGCGCAAAGCAATGCAATGGGGATTGCGTAAAGAAGTTTTTTGACTTTTGTTTGTGAGGTGTAAACGGTTGTCACATAGAAAATTGTTTCACTGCAGCCGAGAATTACGCATGCGCATCGAGATATATATGAATCTGCGCCATATTGAAGAAAAACATCATTCAAAAGCGCATAACTTCCCGATCCGGTGAAAGGGCGAAGCAAAACTAGTTCGACAAGAGCGGATGGAATGCCTAAAAAG
>JAGAKV010000041.1 GCA_017625505.1 Clostridia bacterium
CACTTTAATACTACAGTTCACCAACTAAACACACTTCCAAAACCTGATTTCTTAGGTACTATGGGAGTGTGTTTTGCTTTTATACCCTTTTTCCTTGAATTTCCAATCTAAATATATGACGCCCGATTTCACAAGCGAAATCGGGCTTTTTTGTATTAAAAATCAGTAGAAATTTCAGTTTTCAGCATCATATACCAAAACAAAATTAACACTATACCCTCTTTCAATCGGGGGCTTTGGGGATTTCGGGGCAAAATCTCTCCACCCTGAAACATCAGGGTTTTTGTGTGTCCCACAAAACGCATTTTTCAAAACTCGCAAACATTCTTAAAACCCAAAAATACTTACATTTCAGTAATAGAAACACTACTGACAAAAACAAAACATTCAAAAATCCCTGACTTTCCTATGGTAAAAAATGACGAATTTTTCGCCAAGCCAAAATCGGGGTGCTGACAACGCGCGTCAGCCCCAATACCCCCAGTTTCCCCGCAGAAAAAGGTTAAGAAACAATGGGGTTCGCCCCGAAAGGGGTAACGCCCGAAGGGGCAAAAAGGTTAGAATTCCTCAAAAATTCGTGCTGGGGGCGGGGTGGGATGAGACAGGCGCATTTTCAGAATTTTTCGAAAAATTGACACCCGACACTAAAAATTCATATTTTCACAAAAACAAGGAGATTAAACAATGAAAACAACTAATATCTACTATATTTTGGACTGCTCACACAAAATGCAGGGCGGTAAATTAAGCTCAATGAGCCAAAACATACTTAAAGTGGCAAGAGCCTTGAAATTCGCAAACAACAAAACAAATCTACATATAATCACTTACAGGGACAGAGCAAAAATCACTTCTCCTTTCGAGAGATTTTCAGCTTTTGGCAATCCAAACTTAGGCGAAGGTCTCAAAGCTCTCGAAAGTGCAATAAGGTATCAAAGAAAGATTGACAATGAACAGACACGCTCTATTTTCATACTGCACGCAAGCGATAATGTTTTACAAGGGTGGAACAAACCACTCGAAAGGCTGTTCAACCTCAGAGAATTCGCATTCGGTCATCGCTACGTCGTACAATATGGCACGCCTGATAAGTACGCAAAACAGGCGTTTACGCGCTTCACGGACTCTAATGAGAAAATACTGCCTTACTTCTCAGAAAGCAGACTGTGCAGCCTTGTACGCCACACAAAGTAATATGAGAAAAGAGTTCTGCGCAATACAGAACTCTTTTTTATTATATTCTTACTAATCCATTATTGCCCCAAAATCCCTTTGCGGCAACTCTACTGATAACAGTGTTTATAATAAAATTCTGCAAGTTTGCCTCATTTCCAATCCAACTATCAAAATCTCTTTTCATAATATTCCATTGTGCAACTATGCCGTCTTGCAGTCTTTTTGCATCCGACACGGTTCTTTCTAATGTGGCAACCATTGTCTTTAAGCCGTTTATAGCAGTTGTCAAACTTTGAAGCGTTGTTTGATTTTGAGATTGTTTAGTGTTAAATTCTGTGATTTTATTTTCAATGCTAACACTTTCATCCAGTCGTTTTTTTAATGACGCAAATTGTGATTTTAGCTGTTCAAACTCAACCTTGCAGTAATTCAACGTTTTTTCCGTTTCAATGAAGCTCTTGATTCGTTCATCAATCTTTTCTACAACAGGATTTGCTTCATCAATGTATTCTTTTGTTTTTTGCAAATCCGTGCCTATAACCGCTTGCTGTTGTAGAAACTCTTCTATTTTCAACTCCGCGTTAAGAGATTTTATTACATATGCGTTTATAGTATCTATCTTTGTTTGAATTTCTGCTATTCTATCAAAACAAGACTGGACTGAGGTTTCCGACTTTAAAACATCTTTGCTAATACTGTTTTGTGAGGTCTGAATGCTGTCTTGTTTTTTTGTTAAGACTTCGTAGTCTGCCAATAATCCTTCAATATCAGTCTTCAATTTTGAAAGGTCTTTTTCAAATTCTTTGTGTTCATCTTTTAGATTATCAAAATTTGCAAAAAACTCATCTACATTATCAGAGTGAACGCGTTGTTTTTTGATATCAAATTCTAATTCATCCCAAAGGTCTTTTATGTTGTAGGCAATAGCTTCATTTTTGCTTACCTCTTTATCAAGTTCAGAAACTTTTTTATCAAGTTCATCAACCTTTGCCTGCTTTTCCTCAATAGAATTTGAAATTTCAGTTGCTCGTTTCTCTAAATCCCCCAAATTGGACTCTCTTTCTTTTAATTGAGAAACGAGTTCTTCAATTTCTTTTTCTTTTGCAGATAAACGCTTTTGATAGTCGATTTTCATTTGGTTTAACTCGTCAACAAGTGTATCGATTTTTTCTATAATATCATCGTTTATCATTTTTTATCTCCTAATGTTAGCTTTAATTTTCCCAATGTTGCATAAATCGAATTATATGTCGGTCTATCCAGCAACTCGTTTGCTATGGTTTCATCAAAAGACTTCAAATATTTTTTGGCTTCTTTATGCTTTATAATCGCAGGGAAATTGTCTGCCAAAAATACTAAATATCTTTTTTGTGCTTCGATGTCATCGTCAAAATAAGAAAGACAGTCGCTAACAAATGTGGCATTGTCATTTCCCACTTTCGAGAATATTTCAGAAAGTACCTTTTTGAATTTCTGCTTTGGTTCTTTTTTGAAATTATCACTTTTTATAGCTATCATTCCTTGCAAAAATTCGATGGCTGGATTGTTAAAATAGTCCAAAGAATATCTCTCTAATTGATACAAAAGCGTATCCGCTTCGGTTTCAAACAATATTTCCATCCAATCTTTATATTCACTTTTATTGATAATAACACTTTCCAACTTATCAGAATCAAGAAAGAATTTTTCAATGCGGCTTGCAAACAACTCTGAGCTATTAAAATCAGAAACCATTTTATACAAAGTATGTAATGACTTCCAACGATAATTTAGAAAGTTTTCATTATCCCATTTACACAAAGCTGTTATATACGCATTCAAAGAATCACCATTTTTGTCGGAATCATAAATGTATTTTCTGCCAAACCTTGATATGTGGTTTTCTAACTTTGGAAGTTGAACATCTTTCGAAAATTCGTGTACATTTATCTTTGAGTATATTGGATTGTTCATTTGTCCGTTAGCATAAGAAACACTCCACAAATCAATTATCTCTGAAAAGCTCTCTACGGCTTTTATGTATCGTTTCGTTTGATACTCCTGAGCCTTTTCGGAGCTTCCGTAAAGCCGCGAGAACGCCTCTTTGTATACTCCTTTATTCAGATTGGACAA
>JAGAKV010000042.1 GCA_017625505.1 Clostridia bacterium
AACTTTTGTAAAAGATACAATATGCAGTTTTATTTTTCCCACATAAGGCACCAATTCTTTTGCAAGAGTCAACACCTTATCACGAGCAAGCTCAGATGTATAAGGATAGCTGTGAAAATGAAGCGCTTCAAATTCAAGACCTCTGCGTCCTACAAGATAACCTGCAACTGGGCTATCAATTCCACCAGACAACAGCAGCAAGCCCTTGCCTGCGCATCCAAGCGGCAGTCCACCTTGGCACTTAAGAGTCTCATAAAAAAGGTAAGCCTTTCCATTTAATCTGATATCAATATGAATCTCAACTTGCGGATTATATAAATCAACCTCTGCATCATGGTTTTTAGACAAAACTACTCCGCCTAGTTGCTTTGCAAAATCCATAGAAGAAATTGGAAATTTTTTATCAGCCCTTTTCACAAAAACTTTAAATGTTTTACTTCCTACATTAATTTTGCCCACTTCTTCTGAAATTACTTGTGGATCCGCAGGCAGCTCGACAGCCTTACTTAAGCTGTAAAGCCCAAACACCTGCTTTAACTTATCAACAATGATATTCTCGCGGGCTTCCTCATATGAAGATATTACATACCTTCCAAATGTCTTTTCAAACTTAAAGTTTTCTCCATTAAGCTTGTTTTTTATGTTTCTCATCAACATACTTTCAAAAAGATATCTATTATCTCCCTTTAAGTATAACTCTCCAAACCTTAGCAATATCACTCTCATTTTACTTTCTCCCAAATCTCTTTATAAACCTCAAGGATCGTTTGTGCAGCTTTAGCCACCTCTTCTACACTTAAAAATTCATTAAATGATATGCGTATTCTGCTTTTTATCTCGTCCTTACCATATCCAATATTCTCAAGTATTCTGTTGCCGGCTTTTTTTGCCGAACAGGCGCTCCCCATTCCTACAATGATGCCGTAATCCTGCAAAGCGCGCATCAAAGTCTCTCCATTGACGCCCATAAACCCTACGCTTAAAATATAAGGGCTTTCGCACTGCAAAACATCAACGTTGCAATTTTGAGCCAAGACCGCGACAAACTGATCTCTTAATAGAGAAACATATTCATAGTTCTTTTTTACATCAATTTGCGATAACACAAAGTCCATCGCCATAATGCCCGCAACATTTTCAGTGCCAGATCTAAGCCCATTTTCTTGTCCGCCGCCAAACACAATATTCTTGATTGTTGCCGGATTTTTTACATACAGCGCTCCGACACCTTTTGGCCCATGAAACTTATGAGCGGAAATGGTATAAAAGTCAACACCAAGAGCATCAATATTAACAGGAATCTTACAAAACGCCTGAACGCCATCAACATGAATAAGTGCATTTTTCGCTTTATCTTTCACAAATGCTACAATTTTTTGTATATCATTTTCAGCGCCAGTTTCATTGCTTACATGCATAACTGACACCAAACGTGTCTTGTCGCTTAAAAGACTGGCGAGCTGCGCGTAATCGACATGGCCTTTACTATCAAGCCCAACAAAATAAACTTTATGCCCCTGCGCTTCAAGTTCTTTTGCGGTGTTGTACACGCTTGGATGTTCTCCAACCGAAAAAATGTATTCCCATTTTCCATTACGCTTACTTCCCATAATTGCAAGATTGTTGCTTTCGGTAGCGCCACTTGTAAAAATAATATTTCCTCGGGTTGCACTCATTTTCTCAAGAAGCCTTAGTCGAGCATCTTGAAGCTGTCTAGCAATGTCAATAGCCTCTCTATACCCTGCTGAAGGGTTAAAAAAAGACTGGCAGGCATATTTTTTATATATGTCCACCGCCTTTTCAAACATAAATGTTGTTGCCGCATTATCTAGATAAATCATCTGAGACTTGCTCCAAATTTATAAGTAAGCGCTTTCAAAACTTTTTTCATCACCGCAGAAACCTCTTCTTCCGTCAATGTTTTTTCTAAATCAGAAAGCTTGATATTAAACGCCATACTCTTTTTGTTTTCACCAAGAGCTTCACTTCTATAAACATCAAAAAGCGAAACATCATAATATAATTTTCCGCAAGAAGATTTAATTGACTGAATAAGCTCTTCGCAAGTAGTTGCTTCATCAACCACAACAGCAAGATCTCTGTCAACAATTGGGAATTTTGAAATTGCTTTTACATTATATTTTTTCTCTGGAAGTGCCGCAAGATATCCAGTATCAAGCTCTGCATAGAAAACATTTTCAGGCAAATCAAAGTTTTTGCAAACTGTTGGGTGAACCTTTCCAAAACTTCCAATAACTTCGTCGCCACAGATTATATCAGCTGAAATTCCAGGATGAAGGAAAGGCATTGCCGATCTCTCAATCTTCCATTCACATGACGTCATGTTTAAAGCATCTTCAACTTCTGCCTTCAAATTGAAGAAATTATATTTTGCGTCGCATACAGCAATTCCAAGCATATTTCTTTCAATAGGAAGTTCAGTCACTGGCAGTGATTTTGCTCTGAATGTTTTGCCACATTCAAAAAGTTTAATATCCTTATTCCCGACGCTAAGATTATACGCAATGTTGTTGAGCAATGAATATGCCATGCATGTTCTCATGCAAGATACCTCTTCGCCTAAAGGATTTTCAACTCTCACAAGAAGGTTTTCTTCATCACTTAATAAAAGTTTTTTATTAAGATCTGGCGCTCCAAATGTATAAGAAACGTTTTCAAAGAAGCCATGTTCTGCAAGCGAACTTCTCATCTTGCGCTCTAATGCGAGTCTTGGATGGTGATGTCCCTCTGTTACACTAGCATTTTCGAATAGGCTGTAATCTATTTTATCATAAACATCATAGCCATAAAGTCTAATAACTTCCTCGGCAAGATCATAATCATTTTCAACATCCTCACGATATGGAGGGACAATGCAGTCAAGCCTATCACCCGTGCACTTAGTAACGATGCCAAGTGCATTGAGAATTCGAACCATTTCACTAGCAGGAATCTCGACACCTAAAATTGAATTGATTGTAGACACAGAGCCAGTGATGTTTCTCGCTTCGTTTTTCTTTGACGCAATATCAATCACACCACGAGCAATTTTGCCGCATTTAAGTTTTGATACAAGATGAAGCGCTCTAGCCACGCCTTGCTCGGCGTTTGCGACATTCACACCTTTTTCATATCTTGCAGAAGAGTCTGTTCGAACACCGATTTTTCTGCTTGTAATTCTAATTGATTTAAGGTCGAAAACAGCGCTTTCAAGCACACATGTTTTTGTATCATCAGTTATACAAGAGTCCATACCGCCAATAACACCAGCAATGACCATAGGCTTTTCTTGATCAGCAATAACCATAATGTTTTCATCAAGAGAGTATGTGTTGTGATTTAAAACAGCAATCTCCTCGCCTTGCTGTGCCTGACGTACAATAATTTTAGACCCGCCAATATTTTTTTGGTCAAAAGCATGCAGTGGTTGTCCAAATTCAATTAAAACATAGTTTGTAATATCAACCATGGTGTTGATAGGCTTAATACCAACCGCGTTAAGTCTTGCCCTCATCCATAATGGCGATTTTTCAATCTTCACATCAGTGATTGCAGCAGCAATATATCTAAAGCAGTTTGGAGTCTTCACCTCAACATCGACATAGTCTCTTACTGTATCTTTTGCATAAATGTCAATATCATAATTTAAGTTAAGCTTTTTAAGGTCTCTTCCAAGCAGCGCGCACACTTCGCGTGCAATTCCAATCACACTCATACAGTCCGCTCTATTTGGAGTTATGCCAACGTCGAAAATCACATCGTCAAGCATGAGAGCTTTATCAATTGGAGTGCCTGGCTTCATGTCTTGAGGAAGAATCAAAATTCCATTGACGCCCGCACCTTCAAAATAATTCTCATCAATTCCAAGTTCTTCGCCAGAGCAGAACATTCCATTTGACTCTACACCGCGCATTTTCGTCTTAGAAATTTTAATACCATTACAAAGATCTGCCCCCTCTAAACTTACTGGAACATGCGCACCTTCAAACACATTAGTTGCTGCAGTGATAATTTGAGTGATTTCACTGCCAATGTCAACCTGACATACCACCAAGCGGTCCGCCTGTGGATGTCTTTCAATTTTTAAGATTTTTCCTACAACCACATGATGAAGATGCTCGTTTTGATAGATGATCTCTTCAACTTCAAATCCTGCAGATGTAAGTTTTTTAGCAAGTTCTTCTGGTGATACGTTAATATCAACCATTTCTTTAAGCCAATTATAAGTTACTTTCATTTCAAGCTTCTCCTCTTATTTCATTTGTTCCAAGAATCTCTTATCATTCTTGTAAAAATACTTAATATTTCCAATGCTGTTTAAAATCATAGCAGTTCTATCAAGCCCAAAGCCAAACGCGAAACCTCTGTATTTTTTACTGTCAATACCTGATAGCTCCAAAACCTTTGGATTGACAA
The DNA here is from genome assembly GCA_017625505.1 of Clostridia bacterium. Classification (GTDB taxonomy): domain Bacteria; phylum Bacillota; class Clostridia; order Christensenellales; family UBA1242; genus Caccovivens. The sequence continues at coordinate 4,417 of JAGAKV010000042.1, forward strand.
TTCCCGCGCCAAGAAGTTCAAGCATACCTGTTCCCTTACATAGCGAGCAGCCCTTACCATGACATGTTGGGCATGAAACATCAACTTCAATACTTGGCTCAGTAAATGGGAAGAAAGAAGGTCTAAATCGAATTTCTGTATCTTCACCATAAAGTCTCTTCATAAGAATTGTAAGCATCGATTTTAAGTCTGCCAAAGACACTTTGTCTCCCTCTTCAATCACAAGTCCTTCAAGCTGATGGAAAACTGGACTATGTGTTGCATCGCTATCGTTTCTATAAGTCTTACCAGGGCACACAATCTTAAATGGCGGTTTTCTTACCTCCATTTCACGTCCTTGAACCGCAGATGTTTGAGTACGTAAAACAATTTCTTCATTTACAAAGAAAGAGTCTTGCATATCTCTCGAAGGGTGATTTTTTGGTGTATTCATAGCTTCGAAGTTGTAATAGTCAGACTCAACTTCTGGCCCTTCAACAACAGAGAAACCAAGGCCAACACAAATATCACACAGCTTGTCAATCACGCGTGGGATTGGGTGCAACGCCCCCTTTTCAACCCCCTGCGCTGGTTCTGTAATGTCAACTTTTTCGCTTTCAAGCTTTGACAGAAGTTCTGCATTTTCTACTTCTGCTTGTTTGGCAGAAAGCGCCTCTTCAATGGCAACCTTAACTTCGTTGATAATTGCCCCCACTTTTGGTCTTTCCTCTGGGGCAACATCTCGCATTCCACGTGACAAAGTTGTCAGTACTCCACTTTTGCCAAAAACCTTAACCCTTATATCATTAATATCCTTGTTTGTTGCTGCCGCTGCAATTTCACTAAGAACTTGCACTTGCGTGTCTTTTAATTCATCTAAAAGCATTTTATCCTCCATAAATAAAAAAGTTCTCTTGCCCTATTAGGACGAAAGAGAACTCTTCGTGGTACCACCTAACTTCAACAAGCCGATGCAGATTCACAGCATTCAAAAAAGCTGTCCCCTAAGACTTGTCCTTATCTTTTCTTTAACGCAGAACTACGGCATAAACTACTGGTCACCCTTGCAACGTTCGCAAATGCTGCTAAAAAGTGAATTCACAATGGCTATAGCTGTCCTTCTTTCAGCCGCTGAAAGGACTCTCTGAAAGCTCATCCCCATAGTTACTAGTCTTTTATCATCGCATTTTATAGCACACATTATAAGCCTTTATTTGTCATTTGTCAAGCAAATAAGTTAATTTGTTTTGAAATTGCAAGCGTTTTTGGTAAAATACAAGCATGAAATATCAAGAATATAGCATAGAAAGAGAATATAAAACTATTTATTTTTATCTCAAAGAAAAGGGTTTTTCAGAAAACTATATCAAAAATCTTAGAAAAACATGGGGCAACCTTCTTGTAAACAATGAAATTGTCAATATATCTAAACAATTGCAAGCTGGTGACCTTTTAAAAATCAATAGCAGCCCAAACAACAAAACCGATATTCAACAATGCATACTACCACTAGAGATTGTATACGAAGATGATTACTA
>JAGAKV010000043.1 GCA_017625505.1 Clostridia bacterium
AATGATGATTGTTGGTTTTTCGGCCTGCTTAGCTTTTGCAATCGCCTTCACACAAGCTTTATAATCATTTCCCTTGTTGCACTTAATCACATTCCAGCCCATTGCCTTAAATTTTAAGGCCACATTTTCCCTGTTGGAGACATTTAAATTTCCATCAATCGTCACATCGTTTGAGTCATATAACAGGATGAGTTTTGACAATCCCAATGTCCCCGCCAAACTGCAAGCTTCTTGGCCAATTCCTTCCATAAGACAGCCGTCACCGGCAAGGCAATATGTGTAATGATTGATGATAGGAAAGCCAACACTATTAAATCTTTCCGCAAGCATGCTTTCTGCAATTGCCATTCCCACGGCATTAGCAACACCTTGACCAAGCAATCCTGTTGACGCTTCAACACCATCTGTAACTTTATACTCAGGATGTCCCGGAGTCTTGCTGCCAAGTTTTCTCAAATTTTTCAAATCGCTTAATGATACATCAAAGCCAAACAGCGACAGCAGTGTATAATATAGAGGGCAAGCATGTCCCGCAGAGAGGACAAACCTATCTCTATTTAAAAAGTCGGTGTCAGACACATCAAAAGAATAGTGCTCCTTAAAGAGCGCCAGCATAATCGCACTTGCTCCCAGCGAAGCGCCCGTGTGCCCACTGCCAGCAAGCGAAACACTTTGCGCTGCAATTGATTTGACATAGTTTAACGTTTTATCAGCAATTTTCATAATATTCTCCCATTTTTTGAATAATCATGTTTATGCATTTTTTGTGCTGTTTCTGCTCAAGTTCAATCAATATTTGAGCGTTGTTTGTTAAGAATGCATCTCGAGTTTCAAAATCAATTTCGCTTGGAACTTTATCCTGCTTGCCATGCGGCAAACGGATATAAATAGCAAGAGATTCTTCAAATAATGATTGATAAGCCCTATAGAGGTCATACGAAATTGAAATTACAGTGTTTTCATACTCGCTGCAATTTCGAACTGCTGCTCGTTGTTTCTTTTTAAAATATTCAAGCCCGCACTTTTCAATAACCTCTTTAGGATTGATAAGATTGTACTCAACCATTTCTTCGCAATCTACACTAAACATATCAAGCCTGTCTGCCAGATTCTTCCCAGCAGACTTGCAAAACTTATCATTTAATGAGACTAATACAATATTTCTTGTTCTTTCCATAGGAATATATTATCACATTTTATAGAAAAGTACAATCATTTTCTTCGCTTTTACGTCTTTTGCTTAGCTTTCTTATTTAAAAGAGGCAATTTCCATAGCACTAAATCCACTACGATAAGAATCCCCAATATAATTGCCCAGTAATTAAATAGTTGCTGTTCAGCCTGCCAAACAATGCAATTTTGCTTTAACGTAATCGCAAAATTTCCCTTGCTCGCAGTCGAAAGAATTTCACACCCAGCAGCTTCTACCCTAGCTATAACTTCATTATTTGGCAAAATCGTTGATGATTCACTGCAAGATAAAATAGCGTATGTTGGCTGTACAACATTTAGAAACTCTTCTGTTGTAGATGTCTTAGAGCCATGATGAGCAAGTTTTAATACATCCGCCTTCAGCTGTGTTCCATATTTTGCAATTAAGAGATTTTCAATCTCATGCTCGGCATCCCCCATAAACAAAAATTTGTTTGAAAAATATTCAATCATCAAAACCGCGCTATAATTATTATCTTTTGAATAACTGTTTTCGGTTGGAGATAAAAATTTAATCGTACAATTTGGCAGAGCTATCTGCAGGTCGCTTTCAGAGAAAATAATATTGCATCCTTTTTGATAAGCCGCACATATGGCATCGTTATATTCATCACTTAAACTTGTATTAAACAAGCCATTTGTTGTTGTATAATCTCTTTCATCTACAGCGTACACTTTTGGCCGATAAAGGTTTTTTACATTAAATTTTTCTATTATTGCCTCAGCGTTGCCAATATGATCGCTATCTGTATGCGTTAAAACAAAATAATCAATTGTGTTTAACTGCTCACTATGCAAATATTGCGTTATGTATGATGTTACGCGATCTTCATAGGTCCGCTCCCCGCAGTCTATAAGCATTGTCTTGTTTTGGGGAAGCCTTAAAAGAAAGGCATCTCCATTTTCTACATCAATTGTATGTATTTGAAAGTCAAAAGAATGAAAAGTGTCTACAAAATATGTTGTTTGAAAAACCTTTACTCCACCAAAAGCTAGAAAACACACAACAAAAACAACGGCAAAAAAGAGAGTGATACTGCCCTTAAACAACATCTCACTCAGTTCCATTTTTTCCTTTGCAAATGGGCTTTTTCTCTTTTGTTTAACTTTGATTTTTGTCATTACCTAATAATCTTTATATCATCAGATGGTATAAATTGTTTTTTATTTTTCTTCTTACGTGCAAAAATTTCCATGATTTGAGGCATGACATCAATTGCTGCCTTATACCCTTCCTCAATCATCTCATCAAAACCTTCTGTTTTAGTTGATTTAAAACGCTTGGTTTCAGGCGCAATCATCACGTCAGCATTTACATAACCACGCACAGCATTGCTCTTCATAAGGATGCGAATTGCGCAGGTCACAACATCTAAAAATTTAGTTGAATCGGTGCCATAAGTGCGTGATTTATTGACGTCAACAGCAATAACATAATCACATCCAAACATTTTTGGAACGTCTGCTGGAATTGTATTTTGAAGCCCACCATCACTTAAAATCATATCGTCAAAAATAACAGGCTGAAATACTGCCGGAACCGCGCAGCTTCCCATAACAGCTTTTGCCAAATTTCCACGCGCAATTGCCACTTCTTTTGTACTTTTGATATCAACAGCAACTGCAGCAAAGGGCGTTTTCAAATCTTCAATATTAATATCACCTAGGTTTTGAATTATAACATCGCCAATGCCGTCTGCCTTAGATGTAGTAAAAGGTATCACATTTTTCCTGATATCCTTTTCTTTCAGATTTTTAATAATGTTATACATTTGATTATAGTTATACCCTGCAGCATAAAATGCGCCCGCCAAAGAGCCCGCACTAGTCCCCGCCACAAAATCAAACTTCAAGCCAAATTCTTCAAAGGCCTTAATTGCACCAAGATGAGAAAACCCTCTCGTTCCTCCACCGCCAAACGCAATCCCAATTTTTATTTTTCTATTAAACATTTGTACCTCTAATCTAAATTATATACAAAACAAATCAAAAAACAAAATATTTAATAAAAAATTAAGATAAACACTTGCAAAATATATAATAATTTGCTATACTATGGATGTTTAAATTAAATATGGCCTCTTGGTCAAGCGGTTAAGACGCCGCCCTCTCACGGCGGAATCAGGGGTTCGATTCCCCTAGAGGCTACCAAAAAAAAGACTTTTCATGAGAAAGGTCTTTTTTTAAAAAACATATCGAATGGAATCGATAACTTTAACTTTTCACAAGCACTTTACTACTGCAAGTATCTGGCAGTATTTTCGATTGATTTTTTCAATTACTCGCCCTTATAAAGAAGAAAAACGCCATATTTTGCCTTATTTTTGTTGGTTTTTGTAAATTTTGTAAAATATTTTAATAATTTTGTAAAATATTTTTCAAAAATACTTTACATTTCAATTTTTTTGTGTTATATTATAGATGTACTTAAAAAGTACATGTGTGGTATATATCTCCTAAGTTTATTTATACCACTAAAAAAGACCTGAACAGGTCTTTTTTACTTTATAATTACATTAAAAATCATTGAAAAATTATATTCGCTAACGCTAAATGTCACTGCGCAATCTTCACTTGCCAGCAACATATAAACGCCAAAGGCAAATTGAATTCTTGCGTTGTTTGTTGGTGTATAGCTTACCTGTGCATCCTCAACAGTTTCTCCCTTCTTGTTTATAAACTCCACGCTAAATTGACAGGCGGTGCCCGATAAATAAATTGTATTACCAGCAACCTCACAGTCAGTAATAGGCGTAATTTTCAGCGAGTACTCTTCGGCTAACACGGTAACAACAAAAACCTCTGTTATTGACTGGTCATTGAGCGTTACTGTCATTTGTACAGTAACAACTCCTGATTTTAGTGCTGTAATTTTCTGTTCGTCAATTTCTATTATGCCTTCCTTGTCAACCTTAAAAGAAACAAGTGCTTCATCATGCGACAAATGATAGAAATCTGCTTTAGACTCCCCGATCTCCATTTCTATGCTCTCAACGCTGCAATTTAGAGGAATAAGATTTCCGTCACGTTTACCCGGGACAAGCAAAAAGACTAGCAACAGCACAAGCGACGCGGCAATCATCATTCCACTTATTACATAAACGCGAAGACTTATCTTTTTATTCGACTTTTCATCCATAATCGAATTTTATCAAATTTTGTCGAAAAAGTAAAGTATAAATATCACTTATTATCATCTTCCTCTCATTTTTTTCTTCCTTTCCCTCTTCACACAACAGACCCCGCAAAACATTTTTATAGGAAGCCTCTCATGCACGCTAAACTTCTCAATCTAACCAGCGACCTCAAAATCACAAAATCCATACGTCGAGGCACACCTAATTCAATGTTGGCACATAAAAAAACAAGCATATTAAATGCTTGTTTTTTGTGATTATTCTGCAATTGCATCGTCTGTATCATCTGCAACAACTGAATCTTCAAGTTTAACAACAACTGGCATAACAGTTCTGTATGATTTAAGACCAGTTCCGGCTGGAATAAGTTTTCCAATAATAACGTTTTCCTTAATTCCGATAAGGTTGTCAACCTTTCCTTTAACAGCAGCATCGGTAAGAGTTCTTGATGTCTCTTGGAAGGAAGCGGCTGAAAGGAAACTTTCAGTTGAAAGGGATGCCTTTGTGATACCAAGAAGAATTCTCTTAACAGTAGCAGGAACGCCACCTTCTTGAAGAATTCTCTCGTTTTCTTCATCGCATCTGTATACGTCAACAACTTCCCCAGGAAGAAGAGATGTATCTCCCGCAGATTCAACCTTAACTTTCTTAAGCATTTGACGAATGATAATTTCAATATGCTTATCGTTAACTTTAACACCTTGGCTTCTGTATGTGTTGATAACTTGTTCGAGCATGTACTCTTGAAGTCCTTTAACGCCTTTCATTCTAAGAAGATCATCGTCATACTGATTTTGTCAAAGATTGCTTGGCTGGGGAAATTGCCCGTTATGCCGCAGATGATTTTATAATCTTAAAGTACAACGGTAGAGCTTCGGAAAGCTGGCTGAAAGAAAACTGGCAGCCTAAGGAAGATGTAATGAAGCATCGCTTTGTTTTACTGGACAGTGAATTTTCAGATGTGGTGATTAAGTCCTACTGGTTGGGCATTAGAGGTTGGCTAGAAATTTTACATTATAAGGGAGGGGAAAAGGTTAAGCGCTTTGAGGATTTGATTTTTCTTGTTGAGCAACGTGCATTGCTTGACGAAGGCAAAAATATTTGAAGGAAGGGAATTAAATGTTATTAACCTTATTCG
>JAGAKV010000044.1 GCA_017625505.1 Clostridia bacterium
AAATTCAATTTTTTTCAACATTTTTATAAAAATGAGGTTATTTTTCGATTTTTTACCGTTTTTTAAGCTGTTTTTACTTAATTATTGAGCAGTTTTCCTTCTTTCGATAAAGCTTTCAAATGCAAAATCTATCTTTCGAGTATAGATGTTTGAAGCAACAAGTTTAACCCTTACCCTATCGCCAACTGCAAAAGTCATGCGCTGCCCCTTAAGTTTAAGTTGTCGCTCGAGCAATAAAAAGCCGCTATCTGGAAGGTCTTCAATTTTGATAAGGCCCTCAACGGTGTTTTCAAGTTCTACAAAAATTCCGAAGTTTGTAACTGAGCTGATCACCCCTTCAAAGCTTTCACCAACGCGATCTTTCATCAGATACGCCTTCCACAGATCATCAACTTCTCTTTCAGTTTTGTCAGCATTTTTCTCAGTCAAACTTGACTGCTCGCTGGCTTCATAAGTAAACTGCAAAAGTTCGTCGCTACGCTGATAACCAAGTTCTCCGTTATGAAGAATTTCTTTGATGATTCTATGAATTGTAAGGTCTGGATATCTTCGAATTGGCGAGGTAAAATGACAATAATATGTCAGCGCAAGACCAAAGTGTCCGCGGCACTCATTCATATATTTTGCCTTTTGCATAGATCGCAAAATCACCTTGTTTACAGTCTCAGTAAAAGGTTGATCAGAAGTCAATTTTAAGATTTCTTGATAGAACGTAGGTGTCACCTGCTCTGGAATTCGAGGTGTTTTAACGCCAAGCCCTTTAAGATATTCCATCACAGACAGCACCTTTTCTTTGCGTGGACTTTCGTGAATACGATATACGAATGGAATTTTTCGATCACAAAATTCCTTTGCAACTGTTTGATTTGCAAGCACCATAAAATCTTCGATAAGCCTGTGAGCATCATTTCTCTCACGTTTTTCAAAATCAACCGCCATGCCGTTTTCATCAAACACAAACTGCACTTCAGGAATTTCAAAATCAAGGCTTCCGTTTGCCCTGTTTTTCGCCTGAATTTTTTGTGACAGCTCATGCATAATAAGAAGTTCTTCTTTTACGCTTGCTGTTTTCTCGTCACTCTCCTCCCCACAAAGACATTTGTAAACATCCTTATAGTTGAGTCTAGCACAACTTTTGATTACGCTTTCGTAAAGTTGATGAGATTTCACATTTCCATGTTCATCCACAATCATCTCGCAAGTCAAGGCAAGTCTTTCAACTCCTTCATTTAGCGAGCATATGCCGTTTGACAATTCTTTTGGCAGCATTGGCAGCACGCTTGTTGGAAAGTACACGCTGGTACCTCTATTATATGCCTCTTCATCCACCTCTGTTTCATACTTTACATATTCGCCAACGTCTGCAATATGCACGCCAAGTTTGTATCCGCCTTCAACTGTTCGCTCGATTGAAATTGCATCATCAAGGTCTTTCGCATCAAGCCCGTCAATTGTAAAGATTGTTTCTTTTGTCAAGTCGCGTCTTCCCTGTTTTTGACTTGGAAGAACCTCTTGAGGCAACTTTCTCGCCTCAGCCAGCACGTGTTCTGGGAACGTTTCAAACAGTCCATGATCACGAATAATGGCAAGCTCGCATGCCTTAACATCATCACACTTGCCAAGAACTTCAATAACAGTGCCAGAAACGTTTACTTTGTTTCTGTTTACTTTGATTGTAACTTTATCATTTTCTTCCACTCGCAAGCTGTTGCTTATGAGTTTAATTTTAAATGGAATTCTTGTGTTGTCTGGATCAACAAAATAAGTTTTTCCTATTTTTTCCACCACGCCTGTCACATATTCAACGGGCTTGTAAACGCTTACAACCTGCCCATCCGAGCCTTCCTCACTGCGCGAACAAAGTTTGACGATAACCTTGTCACCGTCAATTGCACCGCCGCACATATTTGCAGGGATAAAAATATCATCTTCCTCGTTTGGCACCTCTACAAAGCCAAATCCTTTGGCGTTGCCGATAAATGTTCCTTTGACGTAACCACGGGATGGAATGGTGATAAATTTGCCCTTGCCAATTTCATAGATAAGCCCCTCTCCCATCAATTTATAGAAGTCCTTCTTCACTTCTTCCATATCAATTGAATAGGTAGCGGAAATAAAAGAAAAAAGATTGCCAAGCCCTGTTATGGCTAGACCATCTTTTTCAAGTAATGCTAAAATTTTACTTTTCGCCTGCATTATGCCTCATATCCCGCAACAAGTTCTGTGATGAAGAAGGCAAGAACACATACTACGATTACGATTGCCATAGCAATTGTAATTCTCTTAAGGATAGCATCACGAGAAGCGCCCTTATTTTGAGAATAGTAACTTTCTTGTTTTACACCTGTAAGCGCGTCCATACCATTGCTTGAATCATTTGATTGCAAAAGTGTTGTAACAACAAGCACAGCAGCACATGCAATAATAATTCCAAACAATACATAACGAATTACCGGCAAGACATTTGTCGCAAAATCGCTTGCGATTGCAAGAATTGTTGATTTCATTTCTCTCTCCTTTTACTACATTAAAGTGATAAACCAAATTGTCATTAATAAGAAGATTATCAAAAAGACAATTTGTCCCCACTTAAATACTATTTTTGTTTTGTTGATTGATGCTCTTAAAATGTTTTGAGCAAGCCAGATCGTCATAATTGCGAAGAAACAAAGAAGAATAATCATCCACGTTTGGCCTAGTCCTTCTCTTACACTTCTTCCTAAATCTGTAAACCAATTTAATAACAGTCCCATAATCTCCTCATGTGTCTATTTTAACACATTTCTCAAAAATTTCAAGAGTTTTTACAAAAATAGTGATTTATAACGCTATAATTTTAAAACATTTGCCTCCCATAAGTCAAATAAATATATTCTTTTTAATAAAAAAATAAAGATAATATTATAAAAATTTGTAATATTTGCTTATTTTGTTTATCTTTTTTATGCAAAAATGCTAAACTATAAGACATAAGGAGCACACAAAGTGAAAAAGAACAAAGTTGACAACATCACAATCAAAACTGCTTGGCACAACAAAACACTTGATCAAACGCTGAAGGAAATCAATTCGTCCGCAAATGGTCTTACTTCAGCTGAAGCAGTCGAGCGAGCGTCAAAATATGGCAAAAACACCCTGCCAAAGAAAAGAGCAAAATCCATCATATTAATGTTTTTGGAAGAGCTTATCAATCCAATTGTTCTCATCCTGCTCGCAGCTATGGCTTTTTCATTTATCGTTGGCGACCTTCTTGAAGGGTTTGTCGTACTTGGTATTGTTATGATAGATGCCACCATTGGCACAATTCAATCTAAACGTGCCGAACGCGTTGCCAGCAGCCTGTCTGACATGATCAAAGTCAAAGCAAAGGTTCTGCGAGATAGCAATAAGATTGAACTTGACTCAGTTGACCTTGTGCCTGGCGACGTTGTATTTCTTGAAAGTGGCGATAAAATAAGTGCAGATATGCGCATAATTGAATGCAGCAATTTTACAGTTGATGAAGCACTGCTTACTGGCGAAAGCATCAATGCGCTGAAAGAAAATATTATTTGTGAAGAAAGTTGCGCGCTTGGCGATCGCAAAAACATGGTTTTCTCGGGAAGCAACGTCATTACAGGAAGAGCGGTATGTGTTGTAGTTGAAACAGGCAAGCATACTGAAATTGGAAACATCGCAACTAAGCTCTCATCTGTAAAAGATCAGAAATCACCTCTTACAATCCGCATCAACAAATTTTCAAAACAAATCAGCGTCATCATTGTTGCAATCGCTGTTGTTATATATCTAATCATGTGGCTGCAAGGCATACCTCATACTGAGATTTTCCTATCAGTAATCGCGCTTGCCGTATCGGCCATGCCTGAAGGTTTGCCGCTTGCAGTGACAATGGCGCTGACAATTGCATCAAACCGAATGAGTAAAAATAATGTAGTTGTAAAAAACTTAAACGCTGTTGAGTCTCTAGGCAGCTGCACTGTTATTGCAACCGACAAAACCGGAACTCTTACCCTTAACGAACAAACAGCAAAAATCATCCTACTTCCTAGCGATAAGGAATACGAAGTAAGCGGAAGCGGATATAATGACAATGGCAAGGTTGATTGTCCTTTAAACGAGCTGGCACCAATTGAGGAGCTTGCCAGACTTGGCGACCTCAACAACGAAGCCACATTTAAAAAGGAAAATGGCAAATTTTCATATTTTGGCGATTCTATGGATATCGCTTTCAAGGTTTTAGCTTGCAAAATGCATACAAATTTAGCCGATTATAAAATGACTGGACGTATACCTTATGAGTCAGAAAATAAATATTCCGCCGTTTTCTATGAAAAAGAAGGCAAAAATTATTGTACTGTAAAAGGAAGTATTGAGAAAATTATTGAATTTTCAAAATACATGCAAAAAGACGGCAAGCGCGTTGCCATCGACATCGAAAAACTTCAAAAACAAAACGAATCTCTTGCAAAACGCGGCTATCGAGTGATTGCCATTGCAAATGGCGAGGTTAAAGGCAAAGGACAAACAGAAACAAATATCGCAAACCTCACCCTGCTTGGACTTGTAGGATTCATCGATCCTGTGCGGCCTGAGTCAAAAGCATCGATTAAAGATTGTCACAGGGCAGGAATTAAAGTCATTATGATTACAGGCGACCACCCTCTTACCGCATACTCAATTGCACGAGATATCAAAATTGCTGACAATGAAAGTCAAATCGCGACCGGCGCTGAAGTTGAAGAATATTTTGCAAAAGGCGAAAAAGAGTTTGACCAGTTTGTCAAAGACAAAACAGTATTCTCTCGCGTAACGCCAACAGATAAGCTTCACATTGTTGAATCGCTCAAACGCATGGGCGAATTCGTTGCAGTAACCGGCGACGGTGTAAACGATAGCCCCGCAATCAAATCTGCACACATTGGTATTGCAATGGGCTCGGGCACAGACGTATCAAAAGAAACAGCAGACATGATTATCCTTGATGACAACTTCACTTCCATTGTTAAAGGAGTCAAAGAGGGGCGAAATGCTTATTCAAACATACGAAAAATCACCTATTTCTTGCTGTCATGTTCAATAGCAGAAGTACTTTTCTTCCTGCTATCAATCGCATGCGGAACAGCATCACCATTGCTTGCAATTCAACTTCTTTGGCTTAACGTTATTACAGACGGCTTCCAAGATATGTCACTCTCCCTCGAACAAGTGGAGCCAAACATTATGGACGAAAAGCCTCGCTCCACAAAAGAGTCTCTATTCAGTAAGTCAATGGTATCGCAATGCGCCGTTATGGGGGCAACAATTGGACTTATTGTATTTGGTACGTGGATTTATCTTGTCAAAAATGTATACACAACAGAAAGCGAGTTGATTATCGCGCGTTCAATCATTATGGCACTGATGGTATTCTTGCAAAACTGCCATGCATTCAACTGCCGAAGCGAGAAACGATCGATATTTAAAATTAACCATCTCTCAAACTGGTTTTTCCTTGTTTCCACAGTAGGTTCTATTGGCATTCAAATCATCCTTATGGAAATTGAAGCGTTAAGCGGCCTGCTCAAACTTACAACCGTTCATTACACTACCCTTTTAATCTTGCTTGCACTGTCTCTAAGTGTATTTGTCGTATGCGAAATTTACAAGCTGATTGTAAGGCACCTCGACAAGAAAAAGGCATAAAGGTCAGCACAAAACAATTAACATTTCACCGAAAATTATTAAATGACTAAGCAAATCAAAAAAAAAGAAGTATCACATCAAATACTTCTTTTTTATTCCTCAATTATTAGCAATTGAGTAAACGTAAAATTTTGCCGTTGAGAATCATAAGCACTAAATCACAAACCCAAAGAATGAATCCAAGTCCGATCAAACGGATGATTCCAGCAACAATTTTGCCTTCCTTGAATCTTGTGAAAGCACCTAAGAGCCATGCAGTCACTGGGATGATTGCAAGAATGATGCTTACAATTCTGCTAAGACCAAAGTAATCTTTACTTGATTTTGCCATATTTCCTTCCTCCTAATTTATATTATAATAAAAAGCTTGCGATAACACAAACTTTTTACAATATTTTTTTAAATTTTGTCGGTTTTATTTGCTGCCGCAGCCAGCCTCTTTGTTTTCACTTTATCTATAATAAAATTAATGAGATAGAAAAGGCAGGTATAAAGCACAATTATTATTCCATAAAGAATATGATATGGGAAGCTTAAGCCAAGCTCTAGAGGATCGTTTCTCAGGTACATATAATCAGAGCCAGGGAAAATCACCCAATTAAGCAACACTCCCCATGCAAACATAATCGCAAAGCAAACGAAAGGCTGCCAAATCTTTTTAAATTCAAAGCGTACTTGTTTTAGTGTCATTAGCAAAATTACAGTAATAAAGCCTAGCATATGGGAAAACACGCTGTAAATGCAAGTGAAACTCATATAAACCTTGTTTAGGCCAACCGCTGGATACAACAAAAATGCGATTGTCGCAAGAAGTCCACCAATTACACCATAGTTTAACAAAACCTGTTTTTTTGTAAAAATGGCGATAATAAAAACCCATACCATTACCGAGCACATGTGCATAGGCAATAAAATTTTCATTATCTCTTCAAAATTTAAGCTTTCCGCAATTATCAAATTAACAATTCGGCTTGTCACTTCAAAGAACAGCAAAATAGATGCAAAAACCTTAAAGAGTATTCTTTTCGCTCGTTCACTGCGTTTATAAAAGATGAGAGTAAAAGCTACACATGCAATCACAGTTAGAATAAGCACAATAATATGTCTTGTACCATACAAGTACTCACTTTTAGGTAGAGAAGGATTGTTTTCGTTTGTCCAAAATTCTTCAAAACTCATTTAATTTCCTCTTTTGCTTAATTTATAATATTTGGAGCAGGCAACGGGAATCGGACCCGCAACCAACGCTTGGGAAGCGTTTATTTTACCACTAAACTATGCCTGCATATCGTCGGATGCTACGCTTAATTAAACCTTGCTTTTGCAAGTTTTCGCTGACGCTCTCATCCTCTTTCTCCCCAAAAATCTCACAATTTTCGGGGTGCCCCATTTCTTGCTCGTCGGATGCTACGCTTAACGAACTCTCACGTAAAGCTTTTCTCAAATTTTTCACACTCTGTCAATCAAAAATTCCCTTTTAGGCAATCAATATTGATTTTTCATGCTCACGCGCAACCCTCTATACTTTCATTTTATCATAAAAAAGCTAAAATTCAAAATCATTATAGCAAATTTTAAACAACATCACTCTTTTTTTCATACAAATTAAGGTGGAGCATAAAAAATGACAAAATTTTTAAACAAAAAAAGTTGCTATATAGGCAAAGGCGTCAAGTTTGGCAAAAACGTTGTGATCTATGAAAATAATCACCTTGAAGGAAATATTTTTATTGGTGACGACACAGTGTTGCTGCCAAACAACATCATTATCAATTCGCAAATTGGGAAAAACTGCACCATTACAAGCAGCATGATTGACTCAAGCGTCATAAAAGACAACATTGCAATTGGCCCTTTTGCGAGACTTCGACCAAAAAGTGTTATTGAAAATGAATGCAAAATCGGCAATTTTGTGGAAATTAAAAATTCTACTATCGGAAGGGGCTGCAAAATTAGTCATCTTGCCTATGTTGGCGATTGCGATATGGGAGCAAATTGCAATGTTGGTTGCGGCGTTATCTTTGCAAATTATGACGGAAAAAAGAAGCAGCGGTCAACAGTTGGCAATCATGTATTTATTGGAAGCAACTGCAATATCATTGCCCCTGTCACCCTTAAAGACGACAGTTATATATGCGCGGGCACAACCATCACCAAAAACGTTGAGCAAGGAGACCTTGCAATTGGCAGAGCTCGGCAAGAAAACAAAACGGGTTACGCAAAAAAATACTGGTAAGGAGAAGTAAATGGGAGTATATTTTGGAACTGACGGCTATCGTGGAATTTATGGGCAAACACTTTCCCCTGACATTACATACAAGATTGGAAACAGTCTAGCACGACTTTGTGTGGGCAATCGTAAGGTGCTTATTGGAAGAGATACAAGGGCAAGCGGCAGTCTTTTGACGTTATCACTTGCAAGTGGCCTTTTGAGTTATGGCGTCAGCGTTGTTGACATCGGGATTGCCCCAACGCCAGCCGTGGCATATATAACAAAAAAATTAGGTTTTGACTATGGCGTTGTAATAAGCGCAAGCCACAATCCAAAAAACTATAATGGAATCAAAGTTTTTGACAAACATGGTTTTAAAATCTCTGAGCAAGAGGAAGATGAAATCGAGCGCAATCTTTTATACGTGCAAGAAACGATAAATGACCATTTGGGCAAATATCGGTATAGTCCAAAATTAAAAAAATTATATAAAGAAAGTTTATCTTCAGCAGCTGGCGATCTAGGCGGGCTTAAAATTGCTCTTGACCTTGCAAACGGCGCTTCATATCAAATAGCAAAAGAGCTTTTTAAGAAAAAAGGCGCCCAAATCGTTGTTCGCCATGACGGCTGCAATGGCAAAAAAATCAATGTTGAGTGCGGCGCGCTGTATCCTGAAGTAATCGCTGCACTGACAGTAGAAAATGGCTGCGATATGGGATTTGCGTTTGACGGAGATGCCGACCGCATTATCGCTTGTGATGAATATGGCAAAGTGCTTGACGGAGATGATATTTTATATCTTCTTTCCAGAAAAACAGCAACAAAAAACGTTGTAGGCACAAGCATGACAAACAAGGGCTTGGAGCTTGCATTGCAAGCAACTGGACAAAAACTGCTGCGCGCTGATGTTGGCGATAAATACGTTAGCGAAATGATGAGAAAGCATGACGCGTCCCTTGGCGGAGAGCCTTCGGGGCACATTATCAACCACAATTTGTCAACCACTGGTGACGGCGTACTAACCGCCTTATGTATAGCAAGCATTGTTAAGGAGGAAAAACGCCCGCTCTCACAGCTGGCTAGTTTGCAAAAACTTCCTCAAATCAACAAGAATGTTGAAGTGATTGACAAATATAGATTGCTCAATTCCGACATTTTGTCTGCTAAAATCATTCAGGTTTCAAAAGAAATTGATGAAAATGGCCGGCTTCTTGTGCGAGCCAGCGGCACAGAAAGCAAGCTGCGCGTTATGTGTGAGCACATTTCAATTGAAAAAGCCCTACAATACGTCGACGAAATTGCAACATTAATTACTCAGCTCAACAAAAAAGATTAGCTAAATGCTAATCTTTTCTTTTATAGTGGCAAGTTTTTCTTTTCAAATTTGATGATGCCAATGATAAAGCATACAATGCCTATTGCTGCCAAAATTCCAAGCTTCCATACAAATGTTACTCCGCCTGACAAAATGTCTGTTGTGTCAAATAGCGAAATAATTGATGCATAGTTGAAAGCATCCATTGCAGAAATTCGCAGTGCCTGCGGCATAGCGGTTGAACCAAATAATCCCAAAATTGTACACACTAGGAAGAAGATTGAAAGACCGCCACCCAAGCTTATTGAGTGTTTTGCGCGATTGAAAATTGCGGAGCACATAAAGCAGAAGCCGGCAATAGCAATCATAGTAACAAACGAGCCAATATTCAAAAGCAGAAGTTCTGTCATGCTTATGCCAAAGTTTGCTCCAACAATTGCAAGTGTAAGCATGCTTGTCGCTGTAAGTGCTGCATACATTACAAAAATACTTACAACAAGATAAATCATTTGAGTAACAGTCACCGTTCTACGCTTTGTTGGCGTTGAAAGAACATAGGCCATAGAGCCAGAATCAACCTGCCCTGCAAGCAATCCATTTGCCGTGGTAATAATAAACACCATTGGAAGAAGTATTCCTGCCATTTTGTAGAACATGGAGCCTACAATCAGCCCTGAAATGTCCATCTCTCCAAGTTCGGTAAGCGTTTGTTGAACAGCCTCCGGAATTTGATCAGAAATACTCATTGTGGCTTGCGCTCTTGCTTCGTCTTTCTCTGCACCTTCTTCAAGCCAAATTTGATATGTTGTAATTGAATTGCGGCATATCACCTTGACAGATACTTGAAACTGCTTTATTTGCTGCTGGGTATACTCTGCTGGTGCAAGGAATGCTGCCATATCATGAAGCATTTGACTTACAAAGAGTTTTCCGTTTTCCTTATATGTCGCAATGTCGTAAGTTGCGCTGCTGCCGTCACCTTGATAGGAATCTATGGCCTGCATGACCATAGCAGTCGCTGCCTGCGCAGTTGCGACTGCAAATTCTTCAGTAGAATCCTCACGCTCGGTCGCCTTTTGATGTGCAGCATAAGAGCAGTAATCTACATATGCGGTTGTGATGATTTGTTTTGCCTCTCCAAAAAATTCTTGACAAGAGGCGCTGTCTTTGTATTTTACGTTGTGACCGTCATATGCTCGCATAAGGCAGACAAGCATATGCTGCGCCGTTTCATCGTCAAATCCAAAAGATGATGTATCTAAATCCATCTGTTTGAAATATTCAATTATTTTAGGAGCAAGTGCTGCTCTAATTTCTTCTTTTTCCTCAGCATTTGCCTCTCTTCCATTATCTTCAGCAAAATTTTCTAGTTCAATCTCATAGTATCCCGTCACAGTATCCCATATTGTTGACAGGTTTTCCTCTTCTTCTGCAGCAAGCGTTTGATTGCCGTTTGCAAGACCAGTCAAAGCGTGCTCAAGTTCAACGGAGGTGAGATATAGATCATAACTATCAACTGCGTTTTCTTTTATCGCGGCCTCATCATTTGCGGTGGTGAAAACGTCTTTAAGCGAGTCTCGTATCCCAACAATGTTGATGTTTCCCAGCACAAAGATAATGACCATAAGCATTAAGCATGTTGCACCTGTAATGGTAAGCCAGCGCATAAAGTTCGCTTTCGATGATTGTTTAAAAAGCGCTTTATTAAACATTTTCCTCCCCTCCTTTTAATAGAATTGCTTTGAAATATTTTTCAAGATTAAACTCCTGACAAACAATGTACTTAAGTTTATACTCCTTGAGAAACTTAAACATTGCAGTCAACTGATCATTTGATATTTTAAAAGTCAGCTGATTATACTCTGGCTGCACCCTTGTTATGTTAAAGTCCATTTCACGAACAGCCAAAAAGTCTTTTTGCCTTTCAAACTCCACCTTAAGCACACTGCTTTTCTCGTTTTTAAGTGCATTAATATCGGCTATATCAACAATTTTGCCATTGAATATAAACGCCACACGGTCGCAAATTTCTTCCAGTTCTCCAAACATCTGGCTGGACATCAAAATGGTTTTCCCTTTTGCTTTTTCTTCTTTTATAATTTGAAGAAAAGTCTCTCTCATAAGCGGATCAAGCCCAGTTGTAGGCTCGTCAAGAATAAGAACCTGCTTATCTGCCATAAGAGCGCTGACAATTGCTGTTTTTTGTTTCATTCCCTTGCTCATGCGTTTGAGATTGGCGGTTGTGTCAAGCTGCAATCTTTCAACAAGTTTGCCCGCGTATGACATATCTTGAAGCCCTAAAAGCTCTGCCTGACTTTTTAAAAATGTTGTGCCATCTTTAAGGTCAGGAAATGCAATCTCACCCGGCACATACTCCACGTATTTTTTTATTTCACAGGCATCTTCCCATGCGTCTTTTCCTCGCACAGTCACACTCCCATTGTCAGGTTTCAAAAACCCCATAATATGTCGAATCGTGGTTGTTTTTCCGCTTCCGTTTGTGCCAACAAAGCCAAAAGCCTCGCCCTCTTTTATAGAAAAATTTAAGTCAAACAC
>JAGAKV010000045.1 GCA_017625505.1 Clostridia bacterium
CAGTTGGTTAGAGCAACCGGCTCATAACCGGTCGGTCCGGGGTTCGAGTCCCTGAAGGCCCACCAAACTCTTATGACACGGAAGTTTGGAATATTAACACATAAGAAATTTATGTGGCTCGGTAGTTCAGTTGGTTAGAACGCCAGCCTGTCACGCTGGAGGTCGTGGGTTCGAGCCCCATTCGAGTCGCCATAACCCGTACGGGTTTATGCCCTGATAGCTCAGTCGGTAGAGCAAGGGACTGAAAATCCCTGTGTCGGTGGTTCGATTCCACCTTAGGGCACCATGGTGTACCTAACAACTAAATATTATGTACACTATATGCTGGTGTGGCTCAATGGTAGAGCAGCTGACTTGTAATCAGCAGGTTGATGGTTCGATTCCGTTCACCAGCTCCAAATAAGCACCTTGAAAAAGGTGCTTAAAATTTATGGGTAGGTTGCAGAGCGGCCAAATGCAACGGACTGTAAATCCGTCGTCTACGACTTCGATGGTTCGAATCCATCCCTGCCCACCAAAAGCCTACTACATGTAGGCTTTTTTTATGGAGGAAACATGGCATTAAATAAAGCGGTGTTGATAACTGGCGCGTCAGGCAGCATAGGTGAGGCGACAGCCAAACTGTTTGCTGAAAATGGATACGATATTATTGCAACATACAACAGTCATAAAATTTCAGATGAGTTAAGAGATTTTTGTCGTGCATGCAATGTAAGTTTACATGAGTTTAAACTTGACATAACTCAAGCTCAACAGGTGCAGCAGATATTTGATGATGCTTTTAAAGTATCGGGCTATCTTGACTGCGTCGTTTGTAATGCAGGCTGCTCAGTTGGAGAGAAAATGTTATGTGACAATAGTGATGATGACATTGAAAAACTTGTTCAAACAAATCTTGTGGGGACGATATACTGCAATCGTGAGGCGGTAAAGCATTTGTTAAAACAAAAGCATGGCAATATTATCAATGTTTCGTCTATCTATGGCGTGCAGGGAGGAAGCTGCGAGGCTGTTTATAGCGCGGCAAAAGCGGGGATAATAGGGCTCACTAAAGCGCTTGCAAAAGAGCTTGCATTTTCGGCCATTCGAGTGAATGCAATTGCTCCAGCTTATGTCGAAACAAACATGACGGCTTGTTTCAGCGAGGAAGAGAAAGAAGCGATCAGACAGGAAAACAATTTGGAAAGGCTGGCTCAGCCGCAAGATGTTGCAGAAGTGATTTACGAGGTTGCAGAGGTTGAAAGGGCTTATAACGGAGAGATCGTTTTTGTTGATTGATGGTGCAAAAAACTGATGAATCATAGGTTGACATCTTTTGTGGTTGTGAAGCATGAGTAGGTATTGGATTTTTATTATAGGTAAGAGGAAGTGGATAATCCGCTTCCTTTTTTTGTTGTTTTTCGCCAAACTCTCTCATTTTTTGCGCCTATAAACATGCTATGCTTGAAATAACCAAGGAGGAGTTATGAAAATAAAAAGCAAGATTTGTAATGGGACTCTTTATATTGTTTTAAGTGGCGAGCTTGATGAGCACTCCGCATCACATACGAGAATTACGCTTGATGACATTTTTATGGCGGAGGATTTTGCACAAATAATCATTGATTTGTCAGAGCTTGACTTTATGGATAGCACTGGCATTGGAGTTTTGATTGGTAGATACAAAAAGATGAAAAACAAAAATATTCCAATCTACATTTGCAATCCGTCGAGACACGCAGAGAGAATTTTTAAGATGACTGGGCTGTATGAGTTAATGCCCAAGATAGTTTGAAAGGAGGCTAAAAAATGAAAAAATCAAATTATATGGAAGTAAGGTTTAAAGCACTATCTGTTAATGAAGGTTTTGCAAGGGTGTGTGTTGCTGGCTTTTGTTTACCGCTAAATCCGTCGGTTGATGAGCTTGGAGACATTAAAACAGCGGTGTCGGAGGCAGTAACAAACTGCGTTGTGCATGCATATCCAAAAGGGAATGGAATGATAACCCTTACATGTGAAACTGAGGGCAATGAAGTAAAAATAACAGTCAAAGACAGCGGGATTGGAATAAAAGATATTGAAAAAGCTCGAGAGCCTTTCTTTACAACCAAGCCGGATGAGGAACGTAGCGGCATGGGATTTGCGGTTATGGAAAGTTTTATGGATGCTATAGAAGTAACGGAGAATGTTGGTGGCGGTCTTGTTGTGGTGATGACTAAGCGTATAAATAGCGGCCTGGCGAAGGTGGAGAATGCTTGATAACGACCAAGTTTTGCAGCTGGTAAGTCTTGCGCAGCAGGGCGACCAACGTGCAAAGGGGTTGCTGGTGGAAGAAAATTCGCCACTTATCAAAAGCGTGATCAAACGATTTAGGGGAAAAGGGATTGAGTATGACGACCTATATCAAATAGGATGCATGGGGTTTTTGAAGGCAATCAAAAACTTTAATCATCAATTTGGAGTCAAATTTTCCACCTATGTTGTGCCTATGGTGATTGGCGAAGTAAAACGGTTTATGCGTGATGACGGTGCGATCAAGGTGTCACGAGCACTCAAAACGCTTAACTTGCAAATTAATAAATATGTTGACGAGTTTGCGAGAAATGAGGGGAAAACACCCACAATTGAAGAAATTGCTTCGCATTTTCAAATGGATCAGCAGGAGATTGTGCTTGCAATGGACTCGGCAAAAATGCCGGTGTCGCTCAGCACGCCAATTGAAGATGATTCTGAGGCGCTTACGCTTGTTGATCGAATTGAGGCTGACGAAGATTATAATGGCAAGATGCTTGACAATATTGCTCTTTCTGAAGTGATAAAGCGGCTTGATGAGCGAGATAAAAAGATTATCCTGCTTCGATACTATTTTGATAAAACGCAAAGTGAGATTGCAAGACAGCTCAACATTTCTCAAGTTCAGGTTTCACGCCTCGAGAATAAAATTTTAGAAAACATGAGAAACAAACTTTCTTCGTAGGACAATTATGCAGATGTGAATTTCTGGCTGAGGGATAGCTTTGCAATCTTTGTTTGGACTGTCACTTCTGATGCTTGTATTAAGTGAAAGCTATAAACTGTTTGAAAATTTAATCATGAAAAGTAGAGCAAAATAGCCCTGCTTTTTTCATGTGAGTGTGAAAAATGTTTGACAATTTTTATCTGTGCAATTTAAAAAAAATTAAAAGACATTCAAATTTGCTTGACTTGCTTGGCAGGAAGCGTGTAAAATATGGGTAAGAAGATGTGTGTGTTATATTTGAGAATGGGAAAAATATATTTTCTTTGCAAATGATACACACTAATTGTATTGAGGAGTAAGCTATGGTTAAAGAAGTTGTAAGAAACACTAACAAACTTAAAGCTGCGGTTGTCGCGCTTGTCGCAATGATCCTTTTGGCAGTGGGCGGACTGATCGCCGTTTATGCTGCGACAAA
>JAGAKV010000046.1 GCA_017625505.1 Clostridia bacterium
TGTATGGCTTTTGACCTATTATATAGAGGTTGGGAAATGAACAGTGGCGCTGTAAGAGAGCACAGATATGAGCAATTGAAGTCTCAAATTGAAGAGCATGGCGTTGACAGCGAAAAGATGAAAGACTATCTCGAATTCTTTAAATACGGTTGTCCACCTCATGGCGGAATCGGATTTGGAATTGAAAGATTTATGGCAAAACTACTGGGGCTTGCATCGCTTAAAGAAACTGTCTTTATCTTCCGCGGCCCAAGCAGAATAAAACCGTAAGGAGTACAGATATGAAAGTTGATATTGAATATTTAGAAAAATTAAGTAAACTGAAAATTGATGATGAAAAGAAGGAAAAATTTGAACAAGATTTTGAAAAGATTCTTGCCTTTGTAGATGACATTACAAAGCTGGAACTTCCAGAAGAAGATAAAAGTCGTGCAGTTGCGCTGAGTCAGCTAAGAGAAGATGAATTTACTCAAAAAGACAAAGTAGACGTCCTCTCTTGTGCGCCAAAGAAAAAAGATGGGTGTTATTTAACACCACTGGTGGTGGAATAATGAAGTTTGAAGAATTATCGCTGCAAGAACTTGTTGAAGGAATCACTTCACAG
Source organism: Clostridia bacterium (assembly GCA_017625505.1). GTDB lineage: Bacteria > Bacillota > Clostridia > Christensenellales > UBA1242 > Caccovivens. Next base: position 605 of record JAGAKV010000046.1, read on the forward strand.
AAGTTTTTAAGTGAAAGTGTTGTAAAATATTTTATCGAGCAATGCGAAAAACACAGCGACTTAAATGCAATCATTGAGGTATTTGACGACGCAATCGCAAAAGCAAAAGCCCTTGACGAAAAAATTGCAAGATGCGAAAAAGTTGGCAAACTTGCTGGCGTACCAGTCGCAATCAAAGACATTATCGCATGCAAAGGAAAGAAAATGACTTGCGCAAGCAAATTTATGAAAGACTATGAGTCGCCATACTCAGCAACCATCATCAAAAAGCTTGAAGCTGAGGATGCAATCATATTTGCACGTACCAACATGGACGAATTTGCTATGGGCAGCAGCTGCGAAAACAGCTGTTATGGCGCATGCAAAAACTCACATGACCAAACTCGCGTTTCAGGAGGAAGCAGCGGCGGAAGTGCCGTTGCAGTTGCAAGTGGTTTATGTCCTGTTGCAATCGGAACTGACACTGGCGGCTCTGTTCGACAACCAAGCTCTTTCAACGGCGTTGTAGGAATTAAGCCAACTTACGGAAGCGTCTCTCGCTTTGGAATTGTTGCCTTCGCAAGTTCAACCGATCAAGCGGGCCCTATTACGAAAACAATAGAAGACAATGAATTTATACTATCAATTTTGGCTGGCAAAGACGCAAATGACGGCACATCAATCGAAAACGATTTCATCTCTTCTCCAACCAAAGAAAAATACACAATCGGCATATGCAAGCAGCTTACAGAGAAAATTAAACAGCTTGACACCTACCCTCAATTTGAAAGTGCAATACACGCGTTCGAGAAAATGGGGTATGATATTGTCGAAGTTGATGTCCCACACATTGCTGACTGCCTAGCTTGCTATTATATCCTCACCCCTGCTGAAGCAACTTCAAACCTTGCGCGTTTTGATGGCGTGAAGTACACAATCAGAAGCGAAGAGGCAAAAAGTTTGGAAGAAGTTTATGTTAAAAGTAGAAGCGAAGGCTTTGGCGAAGAAGTAAAAAGAAGAATAATGCTTGGAAACTTTGTACTCTCAAGTGGATACTTTGACGCATATTACAAAAAAGCCAAGAAACTTCAAACCCTTTTAAAACAAGAATTTGCTGAGGCCTTTAAACATTGCGATACTATAATCACCCCAACAACTCCAGGAGAAGCTTTTGAGATTGGCGGGAAAATAAAAGATCCGGTTGCAATGTATCTTGAAGATTTATTCACCGTTCCAGCAAGCATAGCTGGTATACCTGCATTAAGTATACCTTATGCAAAAGGAAAAACAGGATTGCCTTTAGGGCTGCAACTTATGGGCGCACAAAAAAGTGAAAAAACACTTTATGACATAGCAAAAAAATTTAAACAAGGGGGTGCTCAATGAAAGAATATGACGTTGTAATTGGTCTTGAAATTCATGCAGAGCTTAAAACAAAAACAAAGGTTTTTTGCAGCTGCAAAAATGAATTTGGATCAAAACCAAACGAAAACACCTGCCCTGTTTGCACAGGAATGCCGGGTGCACTTCCAATCATCAACAAAAAAGCAGTAGAACTTTGCATCAAAGCAGGTTTATGCTTTGGATGCAAGATTTCAAACTATGCCGTCATGGAAAGAAAAAACTATTTCTATCCTGACCTTTCAAAGGCTTATCAAATCAGCCAACTTGTACATCCACTTTGCATAGGCGGACAAATCGAACTTGCCAGCGGAAAAGTTATGCGCTTAAACAGAATTCATCTCGAAGAAGACGCGGGGAAACTTACTCATATAAGCAAAAGTGTCGGAACACTTGTTGATTACAACAGAGGTGGAACGCCGCTTATTGAGATTGTAACTGAACCTGACTTTTCTTCGGCAGAAGAAGTTGATGAGTTTTTAAAGAGAATACGCGAAGCGCTTGTTTTTGCTGATATTGCAAACTGCAAAATGGAAGAAGGCGGCATGAGATGTGACGTAAACTTATCCCTTAAAGAAAAAGGATCAACCATTTTGGGAACAAGAACTGAAATGAAAAACTTAAACTCATTCAAAAGTGTATCACGTGCAATTGAATATGAGATTAAACGCCAAACAGAAGTACTCAACGCCGGCGAAAAAGTGATTCAAGAAACAAGAAAGTGGGATGACGCAAAAGGCAAAAACCTTACCATGCGTTCTAAGGAAGAAGCGCAAGATTACCGCTATTTTCCAGATCCTGACATCCTGCCAATTGCCATTTCAGAAGAAGATATTGCCAAAATTGCAAGCGAAATGCCTCAGCTTCCACAGGCAAGGCGACAAAAATATGTTGAAGAATTTGGACTGCCAAAGTATGACGCAGAAATTCTTACTACAAGCAAATACATTTCTGACTATTTTGAAGAGTGCACAAAGCTTTTAAATTCACCAAAAAAAATCAGCAACTGGATTATGGTTGACCTTTTAAAGCTCGTTAAAGAGCAAGAAGAGTTTGTCTTCCCAATTTCAGCACAACATCTTGTTGAAATCATCAAAATGGTTGAAGAAAAAACAATCAACAAAACAGTTGGCATTCAGCTTCTTGAAAAAGTAATAGAAACTAGACAGCCACCTAAATCACTTGCCGACAAAATGGGACTTTTAGTCACAATTTCAAACGAACAAATCCTTGAGCTTTTGCAAAAACTCAAAGCCGAAAACACAAAGGTATGCGAAGACTATAAGGCAGCTCCAGAAAAAGTTGTTGGTTTTATTGTAGGCTATGTTATGAAAAACACCGGAGGCAAGGCAAACAGTATGCTCGTCAAACAGCTGATCCCAGAGGTTTTTGGGTGACATCTAAAATCAATTTAGTAATCAAATTGTATGTCGTGAAAACAAAAAAGATTGAAGCGTTACTTGCTTCAATCTTTTTTTATTTGCATAAGGTATGCTCTTTTTCTATTTTTTATTCAAGATCAATTCCCATATCTCTTTCAAGTTCTTCAAGGAACATGTTCATTGCTCTTTCTACAGCAACATCACGGCTGATTGCGTTTTTGTAAACAACTGGGTTGCTGATTTCTTCAGTCACTACCTTGTTGCCTTTTTCATCAGTAGTTGTTATTGTAACCTTGCATACAACTGCATAGCTTGTTTTCTTTTCAATAATTTCATAGCTTGTTTTAATTTCAGGTGCTGGAGCTTCAACAGGTTTTTGAGTAGTTGTGTCGCCGCCTTGAGTTGTTGGATCTTGTTCTTGAGCAGGATCTTTAGTTGCAGGATCTTGCACTTGAGTCTCATCCTTAGGCTCTTCAACAACTGGAGCGTCAGTTGAAGGTTCTTCAACGTTTGGTTGTTCAACTTCTGGTTGTTGCTCTTGATTTTGATTGATGAAAAGTTGAGTATCAACTTTGTTTCCACCAAGTTCCATAGTTTCTTTCATTGCTGCGAAGATAGTTGCTGCATCAAGAAGATCTGTTCCTTCACGGATTGATGAATCCATTTGAGCCATATCCATATTAAATTTGATGTGCTTATCTCCAACAAGTTTGTTTGGTGTAACAACTTCGATAACAATTTCAACTTCACCTGTTGCTTTGTTGTATTTTAATTCTTTAAGTGCCTTTACCACTGCAACATCATCAGTGAGGAATACTCTTCTATATTGCATAAAGTCTTCAACTACTGCAGCGTTGTCAACTGGAAGCGTAACAAGGTCGCCTTGAATACATTGATCAAGAGTGTCAACAATGATTGGATTTTCTTTCAACTCATCAAGTTCTTTTTGAGTGTTGGCATTTTTTACAGAAAGCCCAACGATTGTTCCGATTGCTGCAACTGCTGCTGCAATTACCACAACAAGTACTGCCTTGCCGGCTTTTGTATTGATAAACTTAGCATTTGGTTCTTCTTTCAGGATTGTATCAACAATTTCTGCGCTTGTAACCGTTTCACCCCATTTATTTTGTGCATTTGCAAAAGTTTTTTTGAATTCATCTAAAGTATCTTGGCTGTAGTAAGTAGAAAGTAGTTCAAATGCTTTTAGAATTTCTTGGCGGATCATCTTATATCCATATTCTGGATAGATTACGCTTGTTTTCTTTCTCTTTGCATTTTTTTCTGCTTTAATGTCAGCTTGTTTTGCTTGTTTGATTGCTATATAAAGTTGGTTTTGTCTGTTTGTTTTTTCAGTATTTGTTTCATCATGTGCATAAGAAGCAACTTGATAGCCATGTGATTTGAAAATTTTTGTAATCAAAACTACTACTTGTGCGTACAACTGACCATTTACAATGTCATCGCTAAGCTGTCCTGCTCTTGCTGCTTCAATAGAAAGTTTTTCGATTGTTGCGCTTTGCTCTGCAATCTCTTGAACCATCTCAGCGATTTTTTTGTCTGCATCAGATTTGGCTTTTCTAAGTTCAGAAGCTTTGCCTCTAAGCTGCTCATTCTCGTTTTTCAGTTGTCTTGCATTGCCAATAACATATTCTTTTTCTTTTTTAAGTTTTTTAATTTCCGCAAGACAATCAGCAACAAACGCTTCACATTCTTTCATAGTTTTCTTGTGCTTTCTCGCAAAAGAAATAGCTGAATTCTTGGCAGCAGTTTCATATTTAAGAGCATTTGCTGTCTTTTCGTAAAGGTCTTGCATGTCTTTAAGACGCTGCATAGTATCAGCAAATCTTACTGTCAAAGCATTGAGCGCATCATTAACAGCAACAATATCTTTATCATATTGTTCTCTTCCCTCAAGAAGCTCTTCCACAGCCTTTGTCTCGTTTTGAAGGTTAAGTTCTAATGTCTCAATCTTCGCTTGAAGTTTTTCCAGTTCATTAGCCAAAATTGTATCAAGAAACTTCTCATAGTGCTCAGCTGTTGCTTTTTCAGTAAAAGAAGCCTCATAGCCCAACTTCTTTGCCCATGAAGTGATCGCCTTAGATGCCTGTGCTGATGTTTCGCTAGCCTTCAGTCGTGCTTTAAGTTCAAGGATTTCTTCAACAAGTTGTTCAGTAGTTTTTTGTGCCATTTAAAATTACCTCCACATTTTTTCAATAACATTATACCTTATAATCTGCGATATGTCAATACCGATTTTATAAAAAATTTTCAATAATTAAGCAAAAAATCAACAAAAAACGCTTATTCTTCGCATTTTTCGTCTAAATATGTTGCAGTAAGGTCGGCCAGGTGAAGCAGGAAACAATTTGGATATTTATAAAAAACATCAGAAATTGCATAGCTTCCGCCCTGCACTCTCATATCATACTCACCCATATGCCAATTTATGCCAAGAGCCTCTTCGCGCGTAAGTTTTATAAACGCAGAGAGAATATACACTGACTTTTCGCCATGCCCATATGGAAGAGAATCAGAAATGCGATAGTATGGTTTTTGTTCCCAACGGCCATCCACTTTTACATTTTTAAAGTCTTCAATGTATGTATCAACTTTGCACACATCATGCAACAGCCCCATGATAGCCACACTTTCGGGAGAAATTTTCTTGTGCCACTCTGCACCATACTCGCCTTCAAGAAGTTTTACAAAACGCTTATACACATTGATTGAATGCTGGCAAAGCCCGCCTTTATATGCGCTGTGCCGACGCGAGCTTGCTGGCGCAGAAAAGAAGTCTGATTTTTCAAGCCACTCTAAAAGCTTATCAGCACCATCTCTGTCAACATTGTCATAAAAAATTTCCAAAAATTCTTGCTTTGAATCCATAAAACCACCTTAAAATAAAAAATTGTTGTATTTCTACAACAATATTATATAATTTTTTCATATTTATTGCAATAGTTTTTTTGCAATAAATTAAATTAACCATTTAGGTTTTGACGGCATAATCTTTGTCGCTGGTGCGTCAAGCCATGCTTGATACCACGATGTAAGCTCTTGAAGTTGAGCAGACGACAGACTATCATACCACAGTTTGCCGCGGTTTATAATCGGAAAACATTGCTCAGATCTTTCATATCGCAAAATCTCTTCCAAGGACTGCTTGTCATTTTCTTTTATCACAAATCTACGCTGCCCCTCGTAGTCTACATCAACTTCTTCAATATGACAATCATTTTGATTGCACCACTCTGCCTTTGCCGAATAGTTTTCATCATAATAAAAAACTTCACCTATTTTCATACGTCCTCCTACAAATTTATATATCCCCAGACTTCATAACGAGCCATACCAGTTCCGCCCGCAACAAATGTCATAGATGTCGTTGAAAGCGTGTAAATTGTCGCACGCTGAACTGATGTTACACCAAAATACGCACTTGTTGACATCGCCCAAATAACCTCATTAAATGGCGTCGGGAATGTAACTGTTGACTTACAGTTTATAAGCCCATAAACCATGCGAAGTTTTTTTGTTGAACTTATCATAAAGTCCATATAACCACTTCCCTCACTTGAAGTTACACCTGTAAACGGCACAACTGTTCCAAGCGTCATCCCACCTGAAGAACCACCTTCCGAGATTATCCCTTCAAGCTCACTGATACTCGCCTCGACATCACTTCTAAGCGTATTTAAGTCACTTGAAACTGTGTTGACCTTTGTTGTAAGCCCACCAACCTGACTGTCAACACTTGACCTCAGCGATGAAACGTCTGAGTTTGTCTGCGTAATTTGCGAGCTGTTGTTTTCAATTGCAGCAGAGTTTGCATTCATCTCAGACGAAAGGGAACTAATCTCTGACGAATTTGCTTGAATTGCTGCTGCGTTTGTTTCAATGCTTGCAGCTAGAGTGCTGATGTGAGATGTGTTTGACTGAATTGCTGCTGCATTTGCGTCTATTTTAGTTGAAAGCTCACTGATTTGAGATGTGTTTGATTGAATTGAACCTTTATTGCTCTCAATGGCGGCGCTGTTTGACTGAACAACTGCAAA
>JAGAKV010000047.1 GCA_017625505.1 Clostridia bacterium
ACCATTGTCAACAATGTGGAGACGCTGGCCTGCGTGCCGTATATCCTGCGCGAGGGCGCTGCTGAATTCGCTTCCTGCGGCACGGAACGATCGAAAGGCACCAAGGTCTTTGCCCTGGCACTATTATAATAACTATAATAATAGGCAACAACGCTTTCGCTCTGATCCAAACAAATATCTTTCACCGGCAGACTTGTCAGCCTAATATAATCCTCCTCTTGATTGAATTTATACAGTTCTCGCTTTTCGTTAAAATAATAATCAAAATATATTTCCGTCACCAGAGGTTTTTCTTGAAGAGCTGCTTGCTCGTTAAAGTTCAAATACGCATTTTGAAAGTTGGATCTACTAATCATTGGATTCTTTGTATAGTAAAACATGTTTGTATATACAGCAACCTCTGGCAGAGTTAAAGCAAAAATACCCATCGACATTGCTATGCAGATGAGAAATGAATACAAAATCACATAAATTGTCATTTTCCCCTTTATCATTATTACCACTTTACACTATTTTTCAAAAAAAAGCAAATATTTTTTTTATTATTTTTTTAGCAAGCAAAGATAGCCTGTTTTTATAATAATTAAATTGTAAAAAAACATGTTTTAACAAAAAAGAGCTTAAATTTAAGCCCTTTTTTCTGCTTTCTTAATCTTTTTAAACAAATCTTTCTCAAATTCTTTTGTTGAGTATTTTTCATCTGACGAAACAACTATAATTTGCGGAAGTTTGCTATATACTTGTTTATACAAACTATTGACTTCATCATACGAAACTGTGGCGAAGCGATGCATATCATACTTCTTCACCTTGTCATGATTTAAGATGCCAAAGCGTTCATAAAAATCTTGAGCATTGCCTGATGTTTGGAATAAATTTTCAACATCATAATTTGCACTTTCGCAAATTTTGTTTTTAAATTTTTCAAATTGCGTTCTATCCATATCGCTTGGCAGAGAAGCCACATACTTAAGATATTCTTCAATAATTCTGTCAAGATTTTCTTCTGCGCACTCAATGCTATCAATCAGCTTTCGCATCCCATACTTTCTTTTGACAGCGCTTGAGCAGCCATAACAAAGCCCATTGTCCAGTCTGAGCGCCTTAAACATCTGCTCGCGCAAATACTGAGACAAAATTGGTCGGCAATAGTCATTATTTTCAATCTTTCCTGTGCAAGGACGAAAATCAATTGGATAATGCAATTCTATGAGCGATTTACCTTTCTCCTGATTTTTAAGGTAGATATATTTATTTTTTGAAGTCACATCGCAAAGTACATCTCTTTCACGGAAACCAATCTCTCCACCTTCTTTGAATCGCGTAAGAACAAAATCCTTAGTCGCTTTTACGAGTTCCTTCTTCCCAATGTTTCCCGCAACAATCATCAGCATATTGTTAAGCGTAAAATACTTATCCATAAACTGGTGAATATCGCTAATCTCAATTTTCTCAACACTTTCTTTTGTGCCTGCTGGTGACTCTATTTGCCTGTTTATATGTTCCTCTTTTACCCCGCAGGAATTGTATGCGTAAAATGCAGCTCTACCATTTGTTTTAACTCGTGTTGCAATTTCATCAAGTATAACTTTCTTTTCGCGTTCAAACTCGTCCGGTTCAATCAACACATTTGCAAAAGGGTCTGTCAGAAGATCAAGCGCCTGTCTAAAATGATTTTTGACAGTGAAAATATAAAACATCATTTTTTCTCTGCCTGTTGTTGCATTAAATCCTTGAAACTTTCTTAAGATTGACCATCGCTCTTCTTTTGTCCTGCTTTTTGTGTCAAAACCTGCCAGAATATGCTCGCAAAAATGTGCAACCCCCAACTTGCCTTTTGGATCGTTGTACGCCCCCGCATTAAAATCAAGATAGACGTGCAGGCCTTGAACCCCCTTGACAGGAACATACAACAGTTTCGCCCCGCCTTTAAGTTTTATAAGCTGCGTTTTCATTATTTTTCCTTATTCTCTTTCTTTACTTTTAAGTTTAAGTTGGCCTTCTTTTGAAATTTGCCATCCTTCTTATATACTACAAACTTTGAGTCTTGGTTGTGAGAGAGTTCTTGCACGCGTTTAAGCGCTTCTTCTTTTGTCTTTTTGCTGCCAATAACGCGTTTAGCTCCGTCTTTCTTAATCTTCCACAAGCCACTTTCCTTGTCATAAACTACTCTGTAAACAGCTTTTCTTGTTTTTGTTTCTTGCGTTTCAACAACAACTTCCTCAGCCGTTTCATCTTTAGCAGCCTCTTCTTCAACAGGTTCTTCCTTCAGCGGCTCTTCCATCGCAGGTTCTGCTTGTTTTTTGCTAGCACGCTTTTTCTTCGCTGGAGCGTTTTCACCGCTTACCTCAGTTTTAGATGCTGATTTCTTCTTTGCTTTTTTCTCTGCTGCCGCCTTTTCTTCCTGCTCTTTTGCTTGTTGTTCAGCTTCTTCCTTTGCTTTAATCTCTTGCTCTATTCTCTCGCGCTCAGCCGCTTCTTTTGCAAGCCTTTCCGCCTCTTTTCTTTCTCTTCTTTTTTTGAAAAACCACATAGTTTATTCCCCCTTTTCTTTTGTTTTCTAATTATAGTATATATAAAAAAAGCCCCTGACGCAAGGCTTTTTAAAAGTTTTATATAATTTTTTTTGTTCCACGAAGCTTAGTCATATTTGTCAATACTTCATACTCTGTTGTTTGCAAAAGCTTAGAAAGGGCCGTTGCATCATGAAGCACAGTCACACAGTCGCCAATTCGGCATTCCACGTCGGATACATCAACCATGAAAGCATCCATGCAAATATTACCAACATTTTTTACGCGCTGTCCATTAATATCCACTTCAAGAGCGTTTGATAATTTTCTTGGCAGCCCATCCCCATAACCAAGAGGCACCGTTGCAATGGTCATATCTTCCTGCGCGCTGTATCCGCAAAGATATCCCACATGCTCACCTTTTTTCACTTTTTGAATGTCAACAATTTTGCTTTGCACACTCATCACCGGTTTTAAATTTTCCTCTCCATAGCCATAAGCGTAAAGCCCAACCCTAAACATATCTGCTTTCAGCCCTTCAAAAACGCTGCGTCCTCCGCCAACATGTGTGATGCAATCCCACTCCCCCGGAATAAGCTTGCAAATTTCTTTAAATCTTTCTTGTTGCATTTTTGTATATTCTTCATCCGTCGTCAGCGATGAAAAGTGCGTATAAATTCCTTCAAGCGCAAGGCCATTTCTTTTGAGAAGTTTGATGATTTTCTTGCACTCACCCACATCTCGCACGCCATACCGATTCATACCACTGTTGACACATAAATGCATTTGAGGTTTTATATGGGCGCTTTTATAAATAGAGACAATTTCTTTTGCGTGATCTAAAGAAAGAAGGGCAAAGTTTACACCTCGTGCCATACACTCAAAATAATTTTCGCACCTTCCGAAAACAATAATCGGCCTGTTTGTCAAACTTCGAAGCGCGAGCGCCTCCGCTTGATTTGACACACCAAAGCACTGCACATAATCTTGTAAAATTGTGACAACTTCCTTTGCACCGTGCCCATATGCGTTTGCCTTAACCATTACGCAAAGCTCAGCATCGCACTTGCTTTTAAGATATAAAACATTATCAATCAAGTTTTGTTTATTGATTAAAATTTCTGAAAACATGTTGTTATATATGCAAAATTAGCAGTTTTTGATTAAAAATTTTGATTTTTTGTCAATTTTTATTGATTTTTATCAAATTTTTCCAATATTGGCAAATATTCTTCCCACATATAATCGCGTATTGGCATAGGACGAGCGTCTTTAAAATATAACACCAAGGCCGGCTTTATTCCATGATATTCATCCACAAATTCATATCCTGTAAGCCGCCCCTCTAAAATCAACCTCTTCACTTTTGCATGATAATTAAAGTACATGATATTTAACGTGTGCAATCTTCCCTCTATTTATGCTCTTATCCCAGCGCGACATCTAAAATCATCATCAAAACAAAACCCACAATAAATCCCCAGCTTCCTATATAGGACCCGTGTTCATCTTTTGCGTCTGGCACAAGCTCGTGCGCAACAACTAAAAGCATTGAGCCCGCTGAAAAAGCAAGAAGATATGGCATAAGCGGTGAAAGCGCGCCCGCAAGAAACACGCCCGCAACAGCCATAATCGGCTCCACAATCCCACTTAAGGCGGTAAACGCAAAGGCTTTTACTCTGCTGGCATATTTTTCCCTCAACGGAAGAGCAAGAGCTCCACCTTCAGGCAGATTTTGAATGCCAATACCAATCGCCAGCCAAAGAGCACTTATAAATGCACTTGTCTGCCCAACCGCAACAGCATTGCCAAACGCAAGGCCAACCGCAAGCCCCTCCGGAACATTATGTAATGTTACCGCAAGAAACAGCTTACCCGACTTTGATAGGCCATTTTTATTTTCAAGCTTGAAAAGCTTTGGAAGCACCTTATCCATTACAACAAGAAAGGCCGCGCCAAGCACAATTCCAAGTGAAGCTGGCAAAAAGTTCAAGCCGCCCATTCCCTCCGATTGTGAAATTGCAGGGATTATCAGCGACCAAACGGACGCAGCAATCATAAGCCCCGACGCAAATCCCAAGAAAAGACTATTCACTTTTGCACTTGCAGGTTTCCTAAAAAGAAAAACTACCGCGCCGCCCAAGGTGGTCATTAAAAATATAAAACTAATGCCTATAATCACATAAATCGTCGTATTCATTTCTTCTTCCGTTTTCTCCCTAATACAGATATAGAAATATTTTTGACAAAGTGTGATAACTTTTTCTCATTTGCTTAATAATTGTTTTTAATTTAAAAATGAATTATAAAACAAATTTTTGCAGCATAATAAAAAACAACACCTAAAAACAGTGCTGTTTATAAAGTGTGTTTATGCAGATTGTATAAAATTTTTGATAAAACTTTCTCTATGTATTGGACTTTTACCAAACTTCTTTAAAAGTTCTATATGCAGCTTCGTACCATACCCTTTATGCTTTGCAAATTGATAATCAGGATATTTTTCATCCAGCTGCTTCATCAGTCTATCCCGATACACCTTTGCAAGTATTGAGGCTGCCGCAATATTATACGACAGCGCATCGCCTTTGATTATATTTTCCTGCGGCAGCTCTATATCAATTTTTACAGCATCAATAAGCACAACTTCCGGTGTCACTCCCAGTTTTTCAACTGCTCCTTTCATCCCAAACTTAGTGGCATTTAAGATGTTAATCTCATCAATTGTCCTTTCATCCACCTCAACAATTGCATAGGCAAGCGCCTTAGCTTTTATCTGTTCATATAAAACCTCGCGTTTCTTTTCGGTCAGCTTTTTACTGTCATTTACCCCTTCAATGATGTCTTTTTCCCCCATAGGCATAATCACAGCAGCACAAACAACAGGGCCGGCAAGAGGTCCTCTTCCTGCCTCATCAACCCCCGCAATCATCTTACCTTCAAACTTTTTTTCGTAATCTAACATTATTTATCTCCATCAATTTTCTAATCAATCTTAATTCCAAAATCTCTAAATTCTGCAACAGAGGAAACAAGCGTCTCTTTGTCAATTTTGACAATCTCAGTCTGTTTGTCAAATTCGCCTTTAAGTCCCAGCTTACCCCTCTTTCGCTTTATTAACCTCGTGTCAAATACATGGATTTCATATTGAATTGAAAATTTTTCGCCTTTATATTCCCATTCGCGATACATTTTGTCGTAGACGCCAAGCTCTTTTATCACATCGACTTCAACACGCATCTCTTCTTTCAGCTCACGTTTCAGCGCCTTTTCAAGACTCTCTCCTTTGTCGACGCCGCCACCTGCAATATCATAAACAACCTCATTCCCTTTTGTTTTTTTCAAAACAAGAAAACCGTCGCCATCTCTCACAGCTGCATAAACTTTGACAAAGGGCAACCCCTTATCATACAATTTCTTAACTCTTTTTGCTTTTTGCATATAATAACCCATACCGATACCTCACACATAATTATAGCATTTTCTAATATAAGAAATCAACTTTTTATTCATATTGCAATTGTAAAATACACCAGTCAACAAATACAAAAAAAACACAATACCAACTGATACTGTGCTTTTGGTGCGTCGCAAGGGATTCGAACCCCTGACCTTTCGTTCCGTAGACGAACGCTCTATCCAGCTGAGCTAGCAACGCATATGTTTTTTTGTTTTGTTTTGCTTTTTGAAAAACAAACTCGACGCAAAGTTGAACTTTGCTTTATGATTATAACACATATTTTTAGAAAAATCAATGATTTTTTCAAAGTAAATGAATTTTTTTGATTTATACAGCGTTTTAAAGGCCTTTATTATTGAAAATATAGTTTCAAATATAATTCTTGTCATATTTTTAGCATTCACACATATACTAGCAATATGAAACTCAGTAAAAATCAAATATCATTAATTGTTCTAGCAATCGTCTCAATTTTAGCTGTCGCAGGGCTTGGCAGCTTGTTTGTCAACCTTGGCATGAATTGGTTTGACGCGACAACAAAACCATCTCAATGGATCCCAACCGCCATCATCCCAATTGTTTGGTCAATAATTTATCTTTCCGCGGCAATCATCATTTCTATTTGGATCAAAAGAGACGGCAAACTGCCAAAAAGCACAACTATTTTATTTATTATTAACGGCATTTTAAATGTTCTTTGGTGTCTTACATTTTTTACACTTCAACAAACTTTTTTGGGAAATATTGTGATTATAATAAATCTTATTGCAGCAATTGTTTTATGGCTAAATATTTTTAAGCGAGAAAAGATTTATTCATATTTTCTTGCGCTTTATCCCCTTTGGCTTGCAATTGCAACCACACTCAATCTCGCAATTTGGATTTTAAACTAATAGACAAAAAACAGTCAATACTGACTGTTTTTTGCTTTGTTTTTTATTTAATCTCCCAAATGCTACGCAGCTGTTTTTGCTTTATATGTGAAATATCCATTTGTATGGTTTGCATAAGTGCCGTCAATTTTAGAGGAACTATAGCTGATCGCACCAACAAGCTTTGTTGAATTATAAAACATATTTGTGGTTGTAGTTGATGCACCGACAACAAAGTTTTCATTTGCGTAGATAGTTTCAAGCTCAATGCAGGACTGAAACGCATACTCCATTTTGCCAGCGAGAGAAGTATTCCAGTTTGACAAATCTAAGATTTTGATTGAATTACACTGGCTAAATATATAGTTCATGTTTGTAACCTTTTCTGTATTCCAGTTCGATACATCCAGCACTTTCACATTTTCACACAACTGAAACATTGTTGACATGGTTGTCACCTCGCTTGTGTCGAAGCCTGATACATCGATTGTTTCCAAAAGATAACACTTGTTAAACATAGACGACATATCGGTTACCTTTTCAGTATTAAAATTTGAAACATCAAGTTCCATTAATAGTTCACATCTATAAAACATTGATTGCATATTTGTTACCTTTTCAGTATTAAAATTTGAAACATCAAGCCTAGTTACTTTCTTACAATTCTGAAAGAGACCGGCCATGTTTTCCACTCGATCAGTATTAAATTTTGACACATCTAAGAAGGATAATTCATAACAATTTGCAAACATACCATACATATTTTTAACTAATGACGTATTAAAGCTATTTAAATCTAACGATCTCAACAGCTCACATCCATAAAACATTACTTCCATATTCGTTACTTTGCTCGTGTCAAAATTTGCGACATTCAACGACACAAGACTTTTACATTCCCTAAACATGTGTGACATCTCAGTAACATTTGATGTGTTAAAATTTGATACATCTACACTTTTTAAGCTATAACACAATGCAAACATACTAGTCATGTCAGTAACATTTGATGTATCAAAATTTATTATATCTAACGCTTCCAATTCTTCACAATAAGCAAACATTCCTTGCATATTTGTCACATTTTCAGTATTGAATGAAGAAAGATTTACGATTTTCAACGCGCTGCATCCCCAAAACATACTTCGCATATTAGCAACTTTTTCTGTGTTAAAATTTGAAAGGTCTAATTCTGTCAGTGAACTGCAATATCCAAAAGGCCCATACATGTTTGTCACATTGGATGTATCAAAATTTGATAAATTCAAACTTTCAAGCGCTGTACACTGAAAAAACATTTGCTGCATATTTTCAACATTTGATGTATTAAAATTAGTTAAATCAAGAGTTCTGAGTGTACTGCGATTTGCAAAGAAGAATGAACTATCTGCAGGAAGATCGATTGTGTAGTTTGAATAAACGTAAAGGGTTGTGCCGTCGAGCTTTGTCCAGATTTTCTTGGTCGTGTCTGCCATTGGTTTTGCTGCGTTTGTTTGGGCTGCACCTTCCGGCTGCTCTTCTGCGTAGGCGAAAATAATTTGCTCGGCGGTTGTATTTGATTGAATAGTTGACTTTGTGTCATCATCAAGTGTCTCAAGGCCTGTAACTGTTGAATAGTCAAGTTGAATATCAAAAGTCCCGCCGCATTTTGCTGTTTTGTTGACATCATGAACGGATAGGCTTACTCTGATCATCTTGTAGCCGCCCGCTGGGATATTGTTGTAATGAGCTTTTGTCCAGTCGTCCTCTGATATTGTTGAAGCTGATTGTGCCGCGTCAAAGCCGGCATTATCGTCAATATTGCAATATGCTATGTCGGCGTCAATATTCTTCCTATCCTCGTTGTATGTTGGAGTGCA
>JAGAKV010000048.1 GCA_017625505.1 Clostridia bacterium
CATTTTTTATAGGGTTCCCGAAAATCGTAAGATTTATGGGAGAGAGGAGGATGCGAGCGACAGAGAAAAGGAACAAAGTGAGTTTTTAAAAAGCGTAGCATCTGACGACGACGCGCTGGATTTAGGTTCCAGTCCGAACAGGGTGCAGGTTCAAGTCCTGTTATCCGCACCAGAAAAGAAGTGGCAGAAGCGTCTGCCATTTTTTATAGGGTTCCCGAAAATCGTAAGATTTATGGGAGAGAGGAGGATGCGAGCGACAGAGACAAGGAGCGAAGCGACGCCACTTGTTCAAGACAAGCACACGCGTAAGTGCCATTTTAAATTATAATAAAAATTTTATTTGGTATATTCCATCAAATAACAATCGACCATTTCTCCGTCATGCAGTTCATGTTTTGGCAAGAATTTTATTTTTTTAAATCCAACTTTTTCATAAACATGAATTGCTCTTGGATTGTCTGCATGTGGGTCTAAAATAATAATTTCAGCATTTTTTTCTTTTGTTAAATATTGTAAAACTAATTTCATAAAATTTGTTCCAATACCTTTGTCCCAATATTCAGGTTCTCCTATAAATTGGTCTATACCATATACCACTTTATCAGTTAAAGGATATTCATATTCATTTATCAATTCTTCATTAAGTTTATACATATGAACATAGCCAATAGATTTTCCTTCATACTCAATTATAGCTCTGATACATTCAACATCTTCTTCCGAATAATAATCTTCTGTTACCTTCTCAAAGGTATAAACAGTACTTTTACCTTCCCAAAAATTTAAAATTCTTTCATCAGTAAGCCATTTTAAAAGTAATGGTTTATCTTGTTCGGTTAATAATCTTAAGCTAACGCTATCTTTTTCTATAATCTTATTCATTTTTCCTCCCACATAAATATTATAACGCATATTTAGGATTTTTGTATATAATTTTTTGTTTGGTGCACCAGAAAAGAGCAATCTGAACCCAGAGTGTTCGGGTTGGTCTTTTTTTATCAGCTAAAAGTGTTTACACCTTGCTAAACGCTAAAAATAAAGACTTAACAAGCAACAACTAACCACAAGAGAGAAGAGATACAAAATCTTCTCTCTTTTTTTTGTGAAAGGTATATTATTATTGCAAAAAGTATGCTATACTGATTATCGAGGTATAAATTAAATGGTAGAAAATCCATGTGTTAGAATTAAAAATATTGCATATTCTAAAGATAATGTATGTAGAAAATATATACAAACCACAACTGACAATTATAGGATTGAAACTTCCTATGTTGATTATAAAAACAAGTATATTATTTGTTTTTCAACACAAGTTGGTTGTAGTTTAAGATGTAAATTTTGTTATAATGGTATACAGTGCAATTTCAAAAGAAACCTAACCAGTGAAGAAATATGCAATCAAATTGAAAATGTAATTAGAGAAGAAAGTCCCAAGAAAGATAAACCAATTTTATTTAGTGCAATGGGGATTGGTGAGCCTTTATTAAATTATGAAAACCTCATAAAAGCATTTTGTATTTTAGATAAAAAATATCCTAACAATAAATTTGCCTTGGCAACTACCGGTGTAAATATGCAAAACATTTTAAAGTTGGCAACAGATTTAAAGAATATAAATAATTTTAAACTAACGATTTCGTTGCATTCTGCCGACAAAGAAAAAAGAAATTGGTTAATGCCAATTAGTAGCGATTTAATTTCATTAGTTGAAACTGTCAAACAATATAAAGCTATATCTGGTCGTGAAGTAGAATGGAATTATGTGTTATTTAATAATGTTAACGATTCAATCGAAGATGCAAGAAAACTATTCGAATTATTAGGTAAGGATGAACTTATTAAAATCAATAAATTCAATAGCGTTGAAATAAGTCAATTATCAGAAAGTAAAAACAAAGATATATTTATCTCAACACTTGAAAGTTTAGGAATGCAAGTTGAATATTATGAAACTAATGGTGCAGATATTAATGGTGCTTGTGGTCAAATGGTTTCTGATTAAATTATTATTTAATTTTCACTCTAACAACGAAATAACCATATCCGATAAATACATTTTGGTTCGGATTCGTTATCACTCGTTGCACCAGAAAAGAGCAAGCATGGCTTGCTCTTTATGTATGCTTTTGCGTTTGCAAAAACATACACACAACAAGTTGTGTCTATTGCGTATCAGCGCTCGCGCTGCTTGCTGAATCGCACCAAACAAAACAAATCCAAACCAATTTATTGGAGCGGATTTTTTGTTTTGTACTCTTATTTTTTGTATTTTCGCTTTTTTCTTTTTATTGAAAAACAAAAGAAAAATCAGCCCCTTTGACAAAACTTTCAAGAAAGTGAAAAAAATCGAAAAAAGAATATCTGTTTTATCAATTATATGCTATACTTAATTATACAAGGAGGGTTGATATGAATGTTGTTGGAAAATTTAAGAATGGTACAATATCTATTTTGAATTTAAAATCGGAAGATAAGCTACATTTTAGTTTTGATATTAATATCTCTACTCCAGTTAGTTCATATTCCTATCATTTTGGCGAATCTGTATACTTTAGTATGTATGAGTTTCTTGACGGCACACGAGAAAGAATATGTGATGAAGATTCAAGAGATAATTATTTGGAACTAACAAAGGAGTGTTTTGGAATTATAATAAATCAAGAAGGAGTGAGCGCTCACGTAAGATTAACTTTTGATATGTGGGAAGATCAAGAAAGGCTGCAGGATTTCTTACTCGAATTAAAAGCAACTTGTGAAGTTCTGCTGCAGCAATGAAAATTAATATTGTTGGGACACTTAAACAAAGTTAAAGTTTGGGTGTTTTTTTTCTTTTAATTGCTACATTTTTGAAGTAAGTTGTGCTATAATAGTTATCTAAGGGGGTAGTATAGTATGTTGGGGAAACCAAATGCAGGATGGGCAGATTTAAAAATAGGAAATTTTACAGCGACAGTTGGCTCTATGACAAACGTTCCTTATGATTTAATCAAGGCGTTTTCAGATTTTATTGAAAAGGGGATGGGTGTGGCGTCATTTGATTGTGAGCCATATCAATTTGATTTGATTTTATCCTATACAATGGGAGCTGGGGTTGCTGAGCTTGCTTATATTGTAGATTGTGAGAAGAAAATTTTTTGTGAAAATATAAAAATATTAGACTTGGCAAAAGAGTTTATAGTGGATATTAAAGAGAATATTGATGATTGGGCTTCAGCTTGGCATGGCAATGAAGACGGTTTTGAAAAAATTGACAAACGATACAGAAAAGGAATTTTAACAGGGATTAAAAAGCTGGAAAGATTGATTGAAAATTATGAAAATCATTGCTAAGCTGGGCGCCAAGAAAGCTTGTTGTGCCATACGCTGAAAGAAGCATATATAATGAGTGCAACGCTTTTTGAATCTCACTTGTCGCATAAAAATATGGCAAAAATATTTATCGTATTTTGTAGTTTGTTAAAGGTATTCGGCAAAATGCGGCATGAGATTTGAAGGCATGATATGTTTGATAAAAAGTTTTGGAAGGGCTGCGTTATGGTTGACATAAATTTTGTAATATGGTAAAGTTTAATAAGCTAAGGAGTTTTACATGGGAAATGTGTACGGAAAAATCAGCAGCCTGCTCAAAAAACAAAATGAGATAAATCGAACAGTAAGTGAGTACATCAAAGAAGAATCTAGGTCAGAAGATATTTTTAAATTATGTCAAGAAGAACGAGGGGTGATTTCACAACTTAACAGTCTTGCTCGAAAATATCGCATATCGCCTTGCAAAATGAGGGAAATTTTGTCACAAGCAGATGGCTGTGAATATAGATTAAAGATTTTTTGCGAAACAGAAATTCAAAACGAAAGACAGAAGTACACTAAAAATTTTATTGCATGCTATTTAAACGATAAAAACAAGTTTTTTGATTATGATAAAAATGGGATACACAGTGGACTATTGATTGACAATGTGGAAGAGTGGTATGTGGAATACCCCCTGTCAAAAGAGGAATTTAAAGAGCTGAAAGAGTCGCTAACGAGTGACAACTCTTATGTTTTAAGCAGTTTGCATGAATTTATAGAAGCCCCATTGGCAGCGCCAGCAGCGTACATGAAACACCTCAACTTTACAAAAATTGTGGTTCGGCAGGAGAAAGAATCACTTATCGGATTTGACTTTTATCAGCAAACGCAAGATAAAATAAAAAAAGCATTGGCTTCGATTGAATTGACGGACGAAAACTCAGCTGATGAAGAAGTCAGCATATAGGAAAATCTAAACAATGAGTGTGTGGAAGTTTAACAACCATACAATTGCGAAAATTTAGACTGTGAGAGATTTTTGTGTATGTTGTGGCGGGCTCTAGGATGACTTTAGAAATTTGAAACACAAACTTTTTATTTTGTGTGCTCTGTGATATTATTGTAAGTATAGGAGGGGAAATGGGGTTTGAAAAAGTTGATTTAAGCACCTGCCCAAGAGCGGACGCGTTTGACATGTTTAAGGACGCGCCAAATCCAACAATTGCATTGACGTCAAAGTTTGATGTTACGCCGCTTGTTAAACTGCAAAAGAAAGGTTGGAGTTTTAATTGCATGATGATGTATTGCATTCTCAAGGCTTGCAAAAAATTTGAAGGCTGCTGGTATGATATCAAAAAGGGTGAACTTGTAAAATACGACTGGATGTGCATTGATATGATTGTGCAGGGCAAGGACGGAAAGCTTTATTATGTTGATATGCCTGATCTTGACAACTTTCCTGACTTTCATGAGGAGTACATAAAAGTGCGGTCACACTGCCGTGATAATTGTCAGAATCGAAAGTTTTTAGGGCGAGATCATGCGTGCATCTCAACTTCTGCGGTTGTCAATCGCGAGTTTGAGGCTGTGATTCCAAACTATTTTAGAGATTTCTTCAATCCATTTTTTTTGTGGGGGAAGGTGCATCGTGCTGGCCTTAAAAAGACACTTAACATATCTCTTCGCGTACATCATTCATTTATGGACGGCCAGGAGGTGGGCGAGATTTTCAACCAAATTCAATATAATATGACCAGTCTGAAACAAGAAATTAAAGAAAGTCTACTTTCGCGACATGACGAGGGAAAAACAAAAGAGTAGAATTTACTATAGAAAATTTATTTTAGCGAATAGAAAGGAGAACATTATGGCAAAAAAGAAAGAAACCGAACAAAGCATGTATGAGCAATATATCGTACATCAGAAACTTCCTGAAAGGATGAGCGCAGAGGAAGAAAAAGAATGTTATGAAAGATATTATTTGCATGGCGATATGCAGGCAAGAGAGAAAATAATCATTCACAACTTAAGACTGATTAAGGATGTGATCTTTCGCGAGTACCCAGGCGCAAAAGTTGATCAAGAAGATCTGTTTTCAATGGGGCTTCAGGGACTGGTTAAAGCGGTTGATGAGTATGATCTTTCTCGAGAATGTACTTTTAGCACTTTTGCGTATCCATGTATTAAACATGAAATCGGGCACTTTTTTATAATGGCAAATTATGCCAAAAGAAAGGGGGTTACTCTTTCAATGGAGACAACTCCAATGAGTGATGATTCTCAGGGAGAAGAAGGCATTTATTTGAAAGATATGCTTGTTGATGAAGAGGAAAACACTGAAGAGAATGTTGTTGATAAACTCTTTATGAAGAAGATTGTTGACGAAATCAACAATGTGTTAAATTCGCTTGACGAAAGAACAGCACGAATTTTCTCAAAGCATTTTGGTATAAATGGTTGGGAAAAAATGACTTATCGTGAAATCGCAGAGCAAGAGGGCATCACATATCAAAGATGCGAACAAATTATCAGCAAAACCCTTATCAGAGTACGTCAAAAACTTAAGGCTAAACGCTTAGTGCCCGCGACATCAAGCTCAGGCGAAAATGAAAGCACTTAAAATTATATAGATAAACTGAAAAAAAAGAGTCCAAACAAGCAGTTGGGACTCTTTTTGTTATTTAATCACTTTGCGTTGCCATGATCTTTTGCCGCAGTGAGGGCATTTTAAATATCTTGTGCGGCCATTATGCATAGCAAATAGAACTTGCGAATATGAAGGAACGTGTTTATGGTTGCACTTTCGGCAGACATAAAAACCGGCCACCTGCTCGATTTTCAATGCAAAGCCTACGCCAACAAGCGATATGGCAAGCCCCAAAATTATAAGCAAGATTTGCAACCAATTTTCCATAGGCAAAAATATTGCTATAAAGCAGAAAGAAAGCAATATAATTATAGACAACGCGCCAATTACAATCTCCATGGTAAGCAACATTTTGTCTCGCGCTTCTTTTTCTTTTTGTAGTACCAGCAGCGTTTGCTCGGCTTTACTTGTATAACTATCAGCCGAAAGACGCTCGCCATTTAGAAGTTCGTTGATGCTTATCTCAAAAATTTCGCAAAGTTTTGGCAGAGTGCTGGTGTCAGGAATGCCATTTCCATTTTCCCATTTTGAAATAGTCTTTTCGCTTACAAAAATCTTTTCTGCAAGCTTGGCTTGTGTCAGTTTTTTTGCCTTACGCTCAGTCATGATCAGGTTTCCAATTTTATTATAATCCATACCCCCCTCCGTGTTATAAACAATATAGCATAAAATTTTCAAAAAAGAAATTTTTCCAAACAGAAAAACTCTATAAAACTTCTGATTTTGTATGGTTATGCATTCAGACAAATCAAATAAAAAGAATTGGGCTCGCTCCACAATTCTTTCTTTAAGTTTTGTCTATAAAAATACGTTTCAAACGGAATATAGTCTATTTTAAAATCATCCTAAAAATTTTAAGCTGCAGTTTGGCGGGCACGAAGTTTAAAAGCTTGAGTTTTTTGCTTATGTTTTTCTTGTAGACAAGCTTTGGTTTTTTCTTGCCTAAAATTTTAAGCACAATTTTTGCGATTTTGTCTGGAGATATAGATCCGCCTTGCTCTTTGTCAACAATGCTTTTAAATTTTGTGATTGTGTTTTTGTAGAGCTGCGTATTGTTGTTGAGGTCTTCCATTTCTTTGTTTGAGTCTTTTAAAATTGGTGTTTCAACTGCACCGGGGCGGAGGGTGATGACAGGAATACCCAAAAGGCCAAGCTCCATTGTGAGGCCTTGAGCGTACGCGTCAAGCGCTTTTTTTGAGATTGAATAAATCGCATTGAATGGCAAGATCTTGTTTTCGACAAGTTCGCTTGTTGTTATTATGATTTTTCCCTTTCCTTTTTCAACTAGAGGGAAGAATGTTTTATTGATTCTGTAAGCTCCAAAAAGATTGACATTAAAAATCTTCACAAACTCTTCTTCGCTGATTTCAATCAAACTGTTCATCATAATGATTCCGGCAAAATTGATAACTGCACTCAGTTTATCTGTTTTTTCTTTGACGACTTCAAAAGCATTTTGCACACTTTGCATGTCGGTCACGTCAACGATGAGAGGGGTGATGTTTTGATGCGGCTCGCTTTCTTTTATATCACAAGAAAAAACATGATAGCCGCTTTCGGCAAGCTTAAGGGCAGTTGCTCTTCCCATTCCACTAGCCCCGCCAGTAATTAATACATATTCCATTTGTTACCTCACTTTTTAATAGTATACTCGGCAAGCCAACTACAGTCAAACAAAGTGATAAAAAATACATAGTCATTTTAAAAGTTATTGTTTAGCCAGATACGGATAGCGTGAATGGGAGATTTAAGAAAAATTGACAATATGAAAACTTGACAAACGTGGGAAAATGGACTATGCTATTACAAAGGAGAACCCATGGATAAGACAAGAGAAGAAAATCTTAAGAAATTATACGCCATGATGACTAGTCTCTATGAAGATCAGTCGCAAGAGGTTGACGACGCGTATTTAAGCAAGGTGGAGCAGGCGCTAACCCTTTTTGCTGACCTGTTTGTTCAGCCGCAGCTTGAGGGGATTGACGTCCTGCCGCCATTTATTTTCAACAGGAAAATCCCTAATGGGCTGGAATATGGCGCTCAAAAAGAAGAAAAAGTTACTATAAATACCGGCCTTTTAAAAGATGTTGACAGCTATGTTACTCATTATGCTGTCCGCAAGCCGCTGCTTTTCAACGTGGCAGAGGGGGAAGCTGCTGTTGAAGAGCAAAAGTATGCAGGGCAGTTTCAAAGCAATGAAGAAAAATATGCTAAAAATTTTATAGACAAACGAAATGAGTTTTTGACTCATCTGTTTGGTACAGTGGCGCACGAGTGCCAACATCTTTTTCAATATAGGTATATTCAATATCAAACAAAAGCATACAACGATGATGCGAAAAAGTCTTTATACGAAAGAGTTTTGGGAGAAAGGGCAGTCGAGACAATAAGAGATTATGTGTCAGACGGTCAAAGCGAAGTGTTTGATGAGTCGATGTCGGTGTTTGCATTGAGCGAAGCACTTGATAAAGATTGGCGGGAAGATTTGAAATGGATGATTGACAATCAGCATTGCTTTTACGAGCAAAGCTCGCACGAAACGGACGCGAGGAAAAAGGAAGCGCGCATAATGATTGGTTTTCGCAAAGAGCTTATGCAGGTGCTGAAAAAAGAGTTTAAACGCAAGGCGGAAGAATGTCTTAAAAGCGGGCAAAAGGTGTATAGCATTGCACACGAGATGAATGTACTTAATGGAATTTATCAGTTTAACAACGGCTTTATAAATCAAGAAATAAACATTTATAAGTCAAGAGGACATTTTTTGGACAGAATGTATAAACGGGCAGAAAAATTTACGACTGAAGACGTGGCAATAGGCCTCAAAAATGCCTGCGAAATTGCATTTCAACAGGAAAATGTTTATGCTCTAGCAAAATCACTTAAATATGGCAGATTTTTAAAGCATATTTTTGATGACGCAGAAAACTACAAAAAGCTTTGCAACATTCTTCAAAAGGAGGGCGTTGATGTCGCGCTTAGAGCATTTGAAAATAAACCATATAAAGAAGACAATGAAACTGAAATTTAATAAACAAAAAATCTAGCATTATGCTAGATTTTTTGTTGTTTGAGTGGCTAGGGTAATGTTATGAAAAAGAGGAGGGGTTGACAACGAGGGGTAGATGTGATATAATAGTAACGTCTTCAAGGGAAAGACAGAAAAGGAGAAAAATTATGGTTGAATTTTTAAGTAAATATAGTCAAGAGCAAATTTTGAACATCGTGGCAAGCGCGGGTTTTAGATTATACTCTGGTTTTAGAAAAGGAACTTCGTTCTATACACAATCAGACGAAGAGGGTGTAAGCTATGTTGTTCACACTTATGACCATGACTATTCTTACAGCAAAGATTATGATGATGAATATATCATGATAAATGACTATGAAATAAAATCTTACTATGGCAAGTCTGTTTTAACAAATCAAAAATATTGGAGATTTATGTACAAACAACATGGAGAGGCTTATATCAAAAAAACGATTGCCTATTTTACGAAGAAGGGCGACGTTGAAAGCGTAAACTATCTTGTATCTCTTCTTGCGGGCACAAAACCAAAACAGATAGATGAAGAAACTGATGAAATTGAAATTGACTAAATAAAAAATCTAGCACGAAGCTAGATTTTTTTGTTGGCTTATTAGATGCTGGCAAGCAAATTTTTTTAATTTTTCTTAGTATAAGCTTGTCTTACGGCTTTTGCAAGTTGGTCGGCGCACGATGTCGTTTTAAAGCCGCAAGTGTTTCCGGCAAGTTGTTTCTCGATATCTTCGACACTCATTCCTTCAACAAGCTTTGAAATGGCCTTTAAGTTTCCATTGCAGCCACCTGTGAAAGATACGTTTGTCACAATGTTCCCGTTAAGGTCAAAGGTTATTTCTCTTGCGCAGGTGCCTTGTGTTTTATAGGTGTATTGCATAAATTTCCTCCTTCATTTGCTTTAAGGCAGTCAACACATATTTTTCAATGTTCAAATTCGGCCAACATAAGGTTTTTATATAGCACTTATAATAACAACCTTATAAGCGTTTTAAGGGGCTGGAGAAATCGCTATCCCCAGCCCTTTTTGTTACTTTTTCGGGACGAAAAAGTATTAGTATTGTATTCCCCAAACTACAAGATGTTTTGCTTCTTTTCCGCAGCATACGCATTTGTCTGCAATAGGGGCTTCGTTTTCTAAGATGCATCGTGATTTTGTTCCGCGAATTTCTTTCATCTTAAGTTCGCAAGCCTCATCTCCGCACCACATTGCTTTGACAAAGCCAGGTTGAGTATTCATAATCTTTTCAACTTCTGCCATGTTGAAAGCGGTGTAAGTCTTTTCTTCAGCACGTTTTTTTGCACAGTTGAAAAGATTGTTTTGAATTTCGTCCATAAGTTTTTGCACTTCGGCGACAATATCGCAGTCTTTTGATATGCGAATTTTTTCACGCGTATCGCGGCGGGCAAGGGTGATCATATTTTCGGCAAGATCGCGCATCCCAATTTCAATTCGCACAGGAATTCCGTTTACTTCATGCTCTGCAAACTTGAAGCCTGGAGAGCGCTCTGTTTTATCAACAAAACTTGTGATATCAGCGTCGAGTAGTTTTTTGTTATACTCGTCTGCAAGTGTCATAACAGTCTCATCAGTTCCGATTGGGACAATTGCAACCTGTCTTGGTGCAATTCGTGGTGGAAGAACAAGCCCGTTGTCGTCACTATGCACCATAATCAGTCCACCGATCATTCTTGTTGTGCAGCCCCAAGAAGTTTGATAAACATTTTCAAGTTTGTTTTCGCGGTTTAAAAATTGAATGCCATAGGCTTTAGAAAATTTTTGGCCAAAGTAGTGAGATGTTGCGCTTTGAAGAGAAACGCCGTTGTACATAAGGGCTTCAACTGTGCAGGTGTATTCAGCGCCGGCAAACTTTTCTTTTTCTGTTTTCTTTCCAGTGATTACTGGGATTGCAAGCACATTTTCGAAAAAGTCTTTATATACATTCAGCATTTGAAGAGTTTCTGCTTCTGCTTCTGCTGCTGTTTCGTGAATGGTGTGTCCTTCTTGCCACAAAAATTCTCTCGTTCTAAGGAATGGGCGAGTCTCTTTCTCCCAACGCATAACGTTTGCCCACTGATTGTAAAGAAGAGGAAGGTCACGATAAGAGCTTACTTTGCTTGCGTAGTAGTCGCTAAAAAGTGTTTCACTGGTCGGGCGAATCATCATGCGTTCTTCAAGCGTTTTATTTCCGCCTTGCGTTACCCAAGCGCCCTCTGGTGCAAAGCCTTCAATAAGCTCACCCTCTTTTTTGAGGAGTGACTCTGGAATGAGAACTGGCATATAAACATTTTGGTGACCAAGCTGCTTAAATTTTTTGTCAAGAATAGATTGCATTTTTTCCCAAATTGCATAACCGTTTGGCTCAAATACAATGCAGCCTTTTACATTTGAATAGTCAGCAAGACGAGCAGCGCGTACAACGTAGGTGTACCATTTTGCAAAATCTTCATCTCTGGATGTAATTGCTTTATTTTTCATAATATCTCCTTAAATTTTATGTTTATATTATAGTTCGCAATTTGCGATTTTGCAAGTATTTTAGAAAAAGTCGTTGAAAATAAATGCAATTTGCTTTGAAAAACAGTTTTGCTGTGTTACAATTATTGAAATAAGAGGGAGTTATGGAAAAATATATCACAAAAACTAATGATAGACTGAAGAAAAAATATCCAGAGGAGACTGTGCGAAAAATCAAAAAAAGATATTGCATAGTTGGTGGCTCTATTTTAGGCGTGGGACTCGCGGGTTTTTTGGCTACGTTTGGTTGCTTTATTTACTATTTTCTCAATGCAGAAACAGAGACTGCGCTTAGTGCGTGGCTGTATGCAATTCCATTTGTGATTTTATTTATAGCCGGCGCGGTAATCACTCGCGTGGGTGACCAGCTGCTTAAAAAAGACAAGGCAAGCATTATTCTAGAAGAAGATGAAGAAAAAGACGAGCGCTAAAGAAGTGCTCGTTTTTTAGTCTGTGATGTCGATGATTTTTCCTTCTGAAAGTTCGAAGGAGAAAATCTTGCCCTGTCCATTTGAAATGGCAAAAATATTTTTTGGATCAATTGTAAAAACAAAAGAAACTTCCTTAAAAAAGCCTTTAATAGAGGCCTCATCTTTTGCAAGTGAGGGAGAAAGAAAAGTGAGGGCGCGCGAGTAGTTTTTATCTTTTATACACTCCATAAAAGCGGATGGAATCAGAAATGGGTTTGACGAGACTTCTCCGCCTAAGGAGGAGACTTCTTTTTCTTTCAATCCTACGCTATCCACGATAAGCGTTTTGCGCTGAATGGGGCTTGAGATGAAAAAGCCATCCTTTGTGATCTCGATTGCTTGTCCATGAAAGAGTCTTAACCCTGCCGTTTTAGCGTTGAAGCAGACAAGGGTTTGCTCGCTTTGCGATGAAAAAACAAGATAGCAAATGTGGTGAAATTCTCCCCACTTAAATTTGCAACTCTCCTGTGGCAGCGTAAGAATTTTTTTTGCTGTTTTTGTTTTAAAAGCGGCCTGTCGCCGCGAAAGCTCAAGTGTGGCATTTTGAAAAGTGTGCACCTGAACATTCTCAACGAAAACGCCATCTAAAAGAAAGATAAGCTGTGTGTTGTCCTTTTCAACCCTTTTATAAAACACCGATTCTTGCCCGGGAATGATTTCAAAGGGGATTAGAGAACTTTTGCCCGCTGGATAGACATATAATTTTTGCGGAAAATGCTCGAAACAAATTTTGTCATTTTTTTGCAAAGCAAAGTCCTTTTCGACTGATTTAATAAGACAATCAAAAGAGGTGTAAATTATGGTTTTCATAAGATAATTTATGCAAAGCGCGCGGGAAAATGATTGTTTATGTATAAATTCAAAATTGCTGGCGATAATCCTTGATGAAAAGGAGAGATTATGTTGGGAATTTGGGAAGATGAAGAAGTTAAGGCGCTTTTTGCTGCGGTGGAGGAATGCAAAACAAAAAACAAACCAATCGCAGAGGCTTTCGCCTTGCATGCGCAGAAATTTGCAAGAAAACCAAACAGTGTCAGAAATTATTACTATCATGAAATAGCAAACCTGTCAGCCGATCGCGAAAGATGTTGTAGGCTTAGCATTGATTTAAGCCGTCATGAAAAGGCCAGCATTGCTTATTTTTCACAAGAGGAGGAAAAAAGTCTTATTGAAAAGATTGACGCAATGGTTGCAAGTGGGCTAAGTGTGCGCAAAGCCTGTTTCAAGTTGGCCGAAGGTGATGCGCTGAAAATGCTGCGCTTTCAAAACAAATATCGCAATCATGCGGCAAAGGGAAAGCAAAAAGTGGTCAAGGCGGAGGGAAACGTTATTGCCTTCAAAAAACCAGTCAAAGGGCTTTCTGATAGCGAGGTGCAATCTCTTTTTCTGGGGCTTGTGCGTCTTGTTAAAAAGAATGCGGCTATTGAAGGGGAAGAGCGAGCAAAAGAGAAGATTAAACAGGCAAACGAAAAACTGCGCAAAGCACTTGTTGATATTCAATTGCAATCGCGAGAGATTGAAAAAATGAAAGAGCGTTATAGTCAGCTTAAGCGAGAAAACAATACACTAGCTCGAAAACTGTTGCACGTGCGTTGCGACAAGGCGGGACTTTTGCGTGAAAAATTGTCGGTACAAACAGGGCAAAAAGAAAATCAAATTGAAAAATTATAAATAAAGGGGGCAAGTTCCCTTTATTTTTTTGTTGTTTTATGATAAAATGAAAATATGAAATTAGCTATCTATCAAGGGCCCACAACTTTTTCAAGTGCGAAATATATGTTATCAAAAATTGATAACAGCGATTTTGACATCGATCATGTAGTAGTGGTGCCCGACAAATTTTCCCTTCTGACCGAGAAACTTATCCTTGACCTTTTTCCTCAAGGCAGTCTTTTTAACGTCAGAGTCAAAACGCTGTCCTCGTTGTCAAGAGAGCTTATGAGAAAACTGGGTTGCGAGGTGGAGGTGCTGTCAAGTGGTGAAAGCCTGCTGCTTACTCAAGAGGCAATTGAAAGGGTTAAAAAAGATTTTGTAAGCTTCAAAAAAAGTAATATCAATTTTTGTTATGAAATCAGCAAACTTATATCGCAGTTTAAAAGTTCTTGCATAGGGCCAGAGGAACTGACTGAACGAAACAAGAGCGCGGCACAAAACAAATATCGCGACCTAAGCTTGATTTATAGTGAGTATCAAAAGCTTCTTGACGGAAAATTTGACGTCAACGAGCGAATGAAGTTTTTGCAAGCACGTCTTGCGCAAAGCGACATTTTGTCAAAGACAAAAATTTATTTTGCTCACTTCGACGCCTTCACAAAAGAGGCTTTTTCGCTTATTAAAGTGCTGTTTGAAAAGGCGAAGGAGGTCAGTGTATCCCTTGCCCACCCTCAAAGCATTGGCAATGACTATATTTATGAAAAAGACATTCAAAAAAAGTTTGAAAAAGTTGCACAAGAATTTGGTGTGCAAGTGGATGTCTTTATGGATGAGGGGCTGCTTGATGACAGGCAAAATGCAATTGCAAGAGGGTTGTATAGCTATGAAAAGGTAAAAGCAGCAAACGAGGGTTACTACAACGTCTATGGCGCGTCAAGCGTTGCGGCAGAAGTTGAGTCAGTGGCAAAACTGATTCGCTATTTGACTTTCAAAGGCAAAAGATATAGCGACTTTCAAATTGCCGTAGGCTCGCTTTCTAAATATCAAGGGCAGCTTGAAAATATTTTTGATCGTTATGATATCCCATATTATATTGACAGCTCAATCACGGCGGATAAAACCATTTTGGGTAATTTTATCCTCTCCTTTTTCGGCACGTTTGCAACGGGATATGCGCATGATAATTTGATTGATCTTTTTGCAAACGTTTTAATTGAGCAGCACTCTCTTATTGAAACTGCACAGCGAATGGAAGTTGACGGAAAGAATAGATATAAAAAATATCTAGAGGAAGAATTTGCTTTTGCAGAGCAGGTCACTGCGTTTGAACAGGCAAAAACGCCCGAGCAGTTTGGAAAAATTATTAAAACACTTTGTGACAAAACGCAGGCGAGATATGAAAGCGTCCTTGAAAAAATACGCGAAGAGGGAAGGCTTAAAGAATACAACATAAACATTCAAGCAAAAGAGGCAATCGACGAGGCGGTTGCGCTTATCGATAAGTATGGGCATGATGAAATTTCTGGCGGGGAATATTTGAAAAAGTTGAAACTACTTTTGTCATTTAAGCAAGTCTCAACCGTTCCAACATATGTTGACGCGGTTATGGTGGGGGATGCCACACAAAGCGGTTTTGAAGAAAAAGCTATTCTGATTTTGCTTGGCGGTGAAGAGCTTCCAATAACAGCCAGCGACAATGGAATACTGACGGATGAAGAAATGAAAACAGATCTTCCGCAAAAGGAAATCGAGCCAACTATAAGAATGATCAACAGGCGAAATCGTTTTAAACTTTTCTCTCTTCTTTCGCTAGCGAAAGAGCAGTTGTTTTTATTCTATCAACTTGCAAATGAAGAGGGGAAGAAAAACGAGCTTCCCGCTTACATAAAAAGTCTTAACGGGATTTTCTCGCAAAGTGTGTTAAATTGCAGAGGAGTATTTTTTTCAGCAAATCCCACGTCGCTTGATTGGGCGCGGCTTGTAAGCGGCGTGAAGCAACAAGAAGGGGATTTTAGTTATCTTTATAGAACGCAGCTGACAAGTGATGCCGAAAGCCTTATGTTGAAAAATAATAAAGCAAAAGTCACTCAGCTTGAAAGCTATTTTGTTTGTCCATTCAAACATTTTGCGACTTATGGGCTTAAACTTAAAGAAAAAGACAGGCAGTTTGATCCGCGAGACTTGGGAAGCGTGTGTCACAAAATGGCAGAACTTTTTGTCAAACTTTGTGTGCTGAAAGGTCGCCACAATCAAACCGATGTCAAGGCTTTTGTTGAAAAATATTTGTTGTCAGTTTTAGAAAGCGAAGGGGTAAGAGAGAAAATCGACAATATGGAAGAGGCAGCATCCCTTTTGGGCTTTCTGAAAAAACAGATGATTTCTCTTCTTAAAGACATTGTCAAAGAATGCAATCAAAGCCTATTTAAACCAAAATACACCGAAGTAAAATTTGACAACTTGAAACTTTGTGATAAATACATGCTGATTGGAAAAGCTGACCGCATTGACGAGTATGGTGACTATCTGCGCGTGCTTGACTATAAGACAGGCAGGACGGGCAACCTTATCAAGCAGCTTTACTATGGCGAAAAACTTCAACTGTTTTTATATCAAAAAATCGTGGCTGAAAAGTTTGGCAAACAAGAGGGCGGAGTCTTCTATTTCAATGCAAAATTTAATTATAACAAGGGTGACGAGGAAGGAAACTTTGTGCTTAAAGGCTTGGTGGATAAAGAGCCAACACTTCTTGAGGCCCTTGACAGTGACATTGATATGACCGGCAAAAGCAGCCTAACTCAAATTTATAAAGATGAAAAAGGTTATAAAGGGGCGGCTATCTCACCAGTAAATTTGAGACAACTTTGCGAGTACGCTTTCAAGACGGCCGAAAAAGCAGCAACAGAAATTGCGGAAGGTTATATCAGCCCTAAGCCTACGGCTGACGGCTGTCAATGGTGCCCATATGGTGCTTTTTGTGGCTATGAAAGTGCTTTGGGTGTTAGAGAAAATAAAGACGACGTAGAATTTTAAAAGGAAGGGCGATGAATTTAACAAAAGAGCAGCAACAAATCCTTAATACCGCAAGCAAAAAAGTGGTTGTTTCAGCTTCAGCAGGAAGCGGAAAGACTTTTGTGCTGGTTGAAAAACTGATTTCACTTATACGAGACAAAAAAGTACCAGTTTCAAAACTGTTGGTGCTTACTTTTACCAAGGCGGCAGCAAACGAGATGAAGTCAAGACTTGTTGGCTCTATGCTTGAACAAAAGCCAGATGAGTTTATTTTGGAGCAAATTGATGATATTTCAGTAAGCGATATTTCCACAATTGACTCTTTTTGCGAAAAAATTATAAAGCGAAATATAAGCAAGCTTGACATTGATGAAGGCTTTTCAATTTTGGATGAACACGCAATTGCAAGTCTTAAGAAAAGGGCGTTTCAAAGTGCTTTTGACAAGTTTGCAACAAGCAGCGATATGTTTGATACAATTTATTTTGCCTTCAAAAAGGATAAGACAAGAATTGAAGAGTGCGTGTTTGAATTGCAGTCATATTTTGATTCTTTGGCCGAAGATGATGTTGCCGAGAGATTTTTAGACGATTATCAAGCCTATCAAAAAAATGCCTATACGTATCTGAGTGAGGCTGTTTGCTCTAAGATTGAAACGGCAAAAAAACTGCTTGGTCAGGCGCAGCACTTTGCTGATATTCCAGAAAAAGCCATGCAGTTTGTTTTCACTCTTTTAGGTTTGCTTGACAGCATTGACTGCTCATGTGGGTTTTATTCGCTATGCCAGCAGATTTGCCTTCTTCCTCTTCCAGACTTGCCACGGCATAAATGTGACGTGCAGTTTAAAAAACTGATTGCCAAGGCGAAAGAACTGGCCAAACAAGCACAGGCGATTTGCCAGCACTATAAAGACATTTCAAGTCAAGAAGTTGAAAAGATTGAAAGCGGATGTCTTGCCAAAGCGCTGCTTAGTTTTTATAAACTTTATAAAGAAAAATATTCAAATCTCAAAAAAGGCAGAAGCGCCCTTGATTTTGCGGACATTGAAAGATATGCAAAAATCTTGCTTCAAGATGATGAAATTAAAAAGGCGCTGCAAGAGCGTTATGACTATATATTTATTGATGAATATCAAGACACCAACCGCCTTCAAGAGTCAATTTTAAAACCAATCGCGCTTGGTGGGCACTTCACTGCAGTTGGTGACATTAAACAGGGCATTTATGGTTTTCGAAATGCCAGCAAGGAAATTATGCTTCAAGACATTGAAGACTTTTCTGCTGACGAAGAGGGGGAGGCCCTTTATCTTACAGGCAACTTTAGGACAGACGCAAACATTCTTTCTTTTGTAAATGACATTTTTGAAAAAATTATGACAAAAGAGAGCGCAGGGATAGAGTATAAGGCAAACTCTATGCTTAAGGGGCTTAAACAATTTAAGCAAGGTCCTCTCATGCCTCTTTCAATTGACATTGTTGTTGATGATGCGAGCAAAGAAGACAAAAAAGTTCGCAGCGGAATTTACAGCGTAAAAGAGGACGAAATTTTGCCAGATGAAAAGTATAAACTTGAAATTGAAACCATTATTGCAAGAGTAGACGAGGCGTTGGGACAAGAGATTTATGATACAAAAAAAGAAGTGTTTCGACAAGTAAATCAAAGCGATATTGCCCTTTTATTCAGAAATAGAAGTTCGCTTATGAAAGAGTGCGTCAAATCCCTTCAAGCAAAAGGATATGCGGTTGAGGCGGACATTAAAAACTCTCTTCTTGAAGATAGTCAGATTAAAGTAATAAACGCTCTTTTGAAATTATGCCTTAATCTAAATGATGATATTTCCCTTGCCGCGGTTATGTGCTCTGCGTTTGGTGGTTTTTCAGTTGATGAAATCGCAGCGCTTGGCAGGGGAAACTCAGACCAAGCGTTTCATGAGATTGTGTTGGATAGTCAAAATGAAAAGGTTTGCCAGTTTGTCAATATGGTCAAAGAGTTTGCCTTCAACATTCAGGTGCAAGGCATAATTAAATCATTGCAGCAGCTTTTCAACAAATCAAATTATTATGGCTTTTTAAAGTCCTTGCCAGACGGACGTGAAAAAACGGCACACATCAATGATTTATTTAAACTGATACGCAGCTGCGATTTTGACTTCAAACCAATGTCGGTGATATCAAGCCTAGAAGAAGCTGCAAAACAAAAGACGGCGGGGGAAGGAAATGTTGACGCCATAACAGTGACAACCATACACGCAACAAAAGGGCTTGAATACCCAATCGTGATTCTTTGCGGGTGTGGCGAGAGTCTGACAAAGGTGTATAACAAAAACTATATTACAACATCAAAGTTTGGCCTTGGCACTTATGAATATGATTTTGATAGTGACCGCGTTTATCACTCGCCCGCCTTTCTTGCCGGAAAACTTATAAAAGCAAAGGAGGAATTTGAGGGAGAACTCATGGTATTCTACGTTGCCATGACGCGCGCACAAAATCATTTGTATATTATTGGCAGTGGAAAACAAAAAAACTTTACATTCGATTCAATTGAAAATCAAAACAGTTATTTAAAAATGATTATGTACGCTCTTGGCGAAAACTTTACAACGCAGCTGTTTGAAGAAGGACAACTTAGCACGCCGAACCGCAGATATCAAATTGTAAGCGAGGTGGAAGAGGAAAAAACGGCGGGCAAAACCACAGAGCAAAAAGTTGATGTAAGCAAATTTGAAAAAGAAATTAAAGCTTATCAAGAGTTTGCCTATGACAAACGAAAAAACTGCAAGCTTAGTTATAAAAACTCTGTCACTGGCGTGCTTAAATTGGAAGAAGATGATATATACGTAAAAGAATATAATTTGAATGAAGAAAATGCAAACAAAATTCAAAACGCAGTTGACAGGGGAAATGCTTATCACGAGGCGCTCAAGCTTCTTGATTTCAGCAAAATAGCCTCACGCGAAGGACTTGACGCTCAGTTTGAAAAAATCAGGCCGCTTATGAAAAGTGAATATATTGTATTAATAGATAAAAATATATTATATAACAATATAACGTTGATCAACAGTCTGCTTGACAATCAAAAAGTTTTCAAAGAACACGAGTTTTTGATGAAATGCACACTGCAAGAGGTTGGTTTTGATAATGATGATAAATCAAGTGTGATTGTGCAGGGAATTGTAGACTTTTTTGCAATTGGCGAAAAAAATATATTAATTGACTATAAATACACCTCTGTCAGTGACGAAAAAGTCATAAAAGAGCGCTATCAAAAACAAATTGAGCTTTACTCAATGGCAATTGAGCGTGCTTTTAACATAAAAATTGATGAACGATATTTATTATCATTAAAAAATTCAAAAATAATAAAATTATAGGGCAAAAAAGCCCTATTTTTATTGAAATAAATTGATTTTATTGGCATTTTATTTGCAATAATTAATCTATTTTTTGCCCTTTAAAAATAAGAGAATTCATTAAATAAAAAAATAATTAAAAAAAATAGAGAAATTTGTTGTAAAAAAATAATTTAATGTGTTATACTAAAATCGATTAAAGGAGAAAATTATGATATCAATGTTGGCAAGTATTGAAAGCTTTATTGCTTCACTTTTCCAAACTCTTACAGCATCTCTTGGTTTTCTTGGCTATTTACTCATCGCTGTTGGCGTGGAAGTTTTATTTGTGATTGCCTATGGCATCAAAAGTGCTTTTTCTTATGAGGCACGCTTTAAAAGGGCGATGAATAAGGCAAACGTTTGGCTTTATAAAAACAAAAAATTGACCGCAGACAATATTAGGTCGTTTACAAATGTGCTTAAAAAAGGTCCAAAACGTATTACCCATTTCTGGCAACAATACATTATGTACAGAGAGGGTGGACCTGCAGCATATCTTTCAGAGGAAAACATGATTGAAAAACCTCTGCGTACAAGCAGCTGGCTCAACAACGTAAAAAACCTTGGCATTCTTACAGCAGTTTGGGCAATCTTTTCAGCAATCATGGGATTTGCTGCGCAAGTAAATAAGGTTTGGGGATTCTCAAATGCGCTTGTGGCTCTTATTCTCCCACTTATTGTTGTGCTGATTGGTGGTCTTTCTGCAATTGCAATCAAGGGATT
Organism: Clostridia bacterium; assembly: GCA_017625505.1. Lineage (GTDB taxonomy): Bacteria > Bacillota > Clostridia > Christensenellales > UBA1242 > Caccovivens. The sequence continues at coordinate 20,744 of JAGAKV010000048.1, forward strand.
TAGAAACTACAACCTTGATGACGTTTATGAAGGATATCATATTTTTATCAGATTTTTGACAAATGGTTGTGACGAGCTTCCTCCATATATCGAGATTGACTTCCTCTTCACAAAGAAAGAGCTTTCAAGAGCAAGCAGAGATCTTAAAGAATTCTACGAATCAAATGCTAGAAAAGCAAAAGAGGCTTTTGAAGAAGCGAAGAAAAACGAAGAAGCCACAGTTGAATACAATTTTAAAGAAGTTGGAGTTGACGGGGCGCTTCTGCTTGATCGTGCGATGAAGGAAAGTGAAAACTACATCAACCAAAAAACAAAACTTCAGTCTCAAATTGCTCAGATTGAAGCACAAAAAGACGCAATGAGAAGAAACTTCGAAAATATTCAAATGGATCTTCAAAGAAAAATTCAGGCGTCAAAAGAAAATATTCAAAAACTTATCGAGCAGCAAGCTGCAACAACATCCAGAATTGAGGTTGGTCTTTTAAGACAACAACAAGATAAAGAAGCAAAGAAACTTGACGAGCTTCAACGCGATTATGATAAGGAAGAAACAAGATTTAAAGCGGATAGAGACGAGCATGAAAAAGAAATTGCAAGACTCTACGAAATCAAAGACAAATGTCTCGCGGTTGCAGAGCGCGGCATGAGCGCTGAGTATCAGTCATTCTTTGAAAAAGTTATGAAAGCGGCCTACTCTGTTTCTGAAAAGCGGGTAGAGAAAGAGAAGAAAGAACTTATTAAAGAAAATGATAAGAAAGAACAAGAACTTATCAACGTTCAAACGCAAATCAAACGTTTACTCGATGAAAACGTGACTCTTCGTTCAAAACTGGGCGAGTATAATCCTGAGTTTGCAAATCAAGAAGGATTCAATGGTCACTATAATGAAAACGGAAACTTTGTGTATCAAGACGGCTCTTACCACGATGATCAAGGATTGTTCCATAGTGCCGAAGGCGACGTTTTTAATATGAATGGCGAGAAGGTAAGCAAAGATTACACTGAGGAAGAAATTGATCAAAATGAAAGAGAAGCGATTGTAAAAGATCAAATCGATCAATTTGGATCTTACATAGATGTGAGCGAGGCTGAAAATATTCAAGAGGATACCGCTTTTGAGCCTACCATGGAAGAGAGCGAGTTTGCTCCCGCAGAAGAGCTTGCTCCACAATATGACGATGACTTTGGTCAGGAAGAACAATATGACGACGATTTCGAATGGGAAGACGCGCCAGCGCCTTCAACAGAGCAGCAACCACAAGAACCAGCAAAAGCACCAATCATAGAGGATTTTCAATGGGAAGAGGAAGAACAAATTCAACAACCTCAGCAACATGAAATCCCACAGGCACCAATAGATGAGGATTTTGCATTTGAAGAAGAACCTCAAACGGAAACTCAAGACTATCCTGTTGAAGAAGACTTTATTGACCAGCCAGCACCAATTGAAGAAAAAGCTGCAGAAGAAAAAGCGCAACCTGCAGTGGCAAGTGGCAAAAAACGTGGCCGCCCAAGAAAGGCTGAAGCTCCAGTAGCGCCTGCGGCACCATCAAGAGGACGCGGACGCCCTAGAAAAGAAGAGACAGCCGCAGCTCCACGAAGCAAAGAAGCGCTAAAGGCTGCCAGCCCATCAAGAGGTCGTGGCCGCCCAAGAAAGACAGAGACTCCAGCTGCACCAGCAACACCATCAAGGGGACGCGGTCGCCCAAGAAAGGACGCATCTGAAGACGTAGGCTCGGTCGCCAGAATCAATCAACTGATTCGCGAAGAAGAAGAAAAGCTTAACAAGATGAAAGATTTTCTCAACAACGAGCTTAGTCAAGTCATGACTGAAGGCGACGTTGATGCCGATAGAGAAAAAGAAAATCTTGCAAAAGAATTTGAAGACCTTAAAACACAAGCAGAAAAAGCAAAGGACGGCGGATCTTCAGATGAACTCATCTCAATCAACAATAGACTTGATCAGCTTATTAAGGAAATCAACACTTTAAACAACAAAAAGTAGATGATTCATAGACAAAAAGACGGCAAACCGCGCCGTCTTTTTTTTGATTTCTTTTTAGATTTTTATTTTTTTTTGAAAACTGCTTGACTTTTCGGTTAATAAAAGTGGATAATGATACAAGAAGAAAAGGAGAGAAAAATGGTTCAAGCAAAACAAAAATCAAAAAAATCTCTAAAGAAAATTACAGTTGCGTTTATCGCACTTGGTGTGGCGCTTGTTGCAACAATTGGTGCTATCATTGCAGTATATGCCGCAACACTTCAAAACCTTAACTCATCATTTCAAATTTCCTACTCAGTGGGAGAAAACGTTTCAGTAGGGCTAAGCACTTCGTCACAATGGACGGCAGATGAAGGAAACACAACAAATCCATCAGAAGATGAAGTAGATTTTGAAGTAGGGGAAGATCTTTTACAAAATTCAAATGGACTATATGTTGTAAGTGCAGAAAACCAAAATCAATCGCTTACATTTAATAGTGGGGATATAGAGCTTAAACCTGACGGCGTTCACCATGTATATTTTACTGTTGAAAATCTTACTCCTGTTGATATTGAAGCGACAGTAAGCGACAACTCTTTATCGTCAAATATGAAAACAACTTATTCAGTTCAAGTAGTTGAATTTTCTCAAGAAGATCAGGCGTTTACAAATGAAGGGGAGCCGACAGAAGTTACTCTTACAAACAATTCTTATACTTTCACAATTGCAAAAGATACTATTGTAAGATTTATCGTTTCAACTAGGGTGGACAATCAATATGCAAATGCATACTACAAAAGCACAAGTGAAAACGGAATTGCTTGGGCGTTTGTTCAACCAACTGCCTGACAAAATAAAGCAGCGAGATGTCGCTGTTTTTTTGATTTCTGTGCTTTGATGATAATGCGAAAGTATGCATTTTGACATTAAGATTGACAGGCAATCAAAATATTTTAATATTTTCTCTTGACAAAGGATGAAAAATGGAATATAATCAGAAAGGCTGAAAATGCTGTCCTTGGCTTTCGGAATGAAAGAAAGCCCAATTTAGTCCAAAAGGAGGTATATGTAATGAATAAGTACGAACTTATGTACATCATTGCTAGCGACGTCGCTGAAGAAAAACGTGAAGAGCTTATTAAGAAATTTGCTTCTTACGTAGAAAACAAAGGCGGAGTAGTTGAGGGCATTGATAAATGGGGAATGAAAAAGCTTGCTTATCCAATCAACTTCAAAAATGAAGGATTCTACGTTCTTATGAACATTCAAATGAACCCTGCTGAAGTAGATGCAATGGCAAAACTTATGAACATCACTGAAGGAATCATTCGTCAACTTTTCGTAAGAAAATAATCAAAATTTAAATGAGGCAAGATTGAAGGCTTGCTGGGGAGAAAAATTATGAATAAAGTTATGTTAATTGGAAACTTAACAAGAGATCCAGAACTCACAACAACAAACAGTGGAGTTTCAGTTTGCAGATTTTCATTGGCTGTGCCAAGAAGATTTGCCAACGCTGATAATGGACCTCAAGCAGACTTCTTCAACATCGTTGTTTGGAGAGGTCAGGCAGAAAACTGTCACAAATTTTTAAAGAAAGGCTCAAAGTGCTGCATTATTGGAAAAATTCAAAACTCATCTTATGAGAAAGATGGCGTTACTCGCTATACAACAGATATTGTTGCTGACGAAGTTGAATTCCTTGGCGGAAGAAACTCTGATGGCGAAGGCGCTCCAAAGCCAACTGATTCAAACGGCTCAAGCGATCTTGAACCTATTGATGATGACAGCCTTCCATTCTAATTAAAACTATAAAAGGAGAATAAACATGGCAGAAGCAGTTAAAACTGAAGAAAAGGTTGTAGTGAAGAAATTCCGTAAACCATCAAAGAAAAAAGTTTGTGCTTTTTGCGTAGCTGGTGAAAAGACTATTGATTATAAAGATATCGCAAAGATCAGAAAATATGTTACTGAAAAAGGTAAAATCTTACCAAGACGTCAAACAGGCGTTTGCGCTTATCACCAACGCGAACTTTGCACAGCAGTTAAAAGAGCAAGAAACGTTGCTCTTCTCCCATATGTTGGGGACTAATTATATAAGGAGGTAAATTATGCAAAAGGGAATTCATCCTGATTATCATGAAGTTACCGTTACTTGTGCTTGTGGAAACACTTTCAAAACAAAATCAAATGCTAAAGGCGATACTTTAACAATTGATATTTGCAATAAATGTCACCCATTCTTTACTGGGAAGAAGAAAGTTGTTGATGCTAGCGGTAATGTTGAAAAGTTCAACAAGAAGTACGGCTTAAACTAATCAAAGTAAAAAAATACGGCGTGTCCGTATTTTTTTTGTATTACAACCATTTTGCAAGGGCAAATGTTGTTGCCATGCAATCTACTGGACGTGAAATAATAGCATAAATACATCAAAATGATTTACAAATGGCAGAAAATGGTGTAAAATATAGGTATGACAAAAACAAAAACGATTGTGTATATTACTTTGTATTCCTTTCTCATCTGCATAGCAATGACGATGGGCGTTTTTTCATTGTCCTTTCCTGAGGTTTCTCTATATACCAATATGTACTATTATACCGACACTTCTATGATGGATAAAGCCAAATTCTGGAATGCGTACATGCAGTTTAATGAAAAGGCGAAGGTAGATGGCACACCTATTGTGTCGGAGATTTATTTTGACTGCTATGAAGACTCTTCTCGAAAATGGTATTTTTTTGAAGAAGAAAATCAACATGTCGCAATCAGCGAGGAAAATGCGATAGACGTTTGCATGGCAGAGCAGTATAGCATTTCAGCGTATTATTACAACTATTACAGCACTAAAAAAGCGACACAAGTTGGTGCAATGCTTATCCTTTCAA
>JAGAKV010000049.1 GCA_017625505.1 Clostridia bacterium
CAAGGTGACAAATATCTTGATGAGGTAATTCAAGAACGCGCTATGACACGTTATCATGCACAATTTCCTCAAACCAAAATTCCACAAAAATCTTTACAAGATTCCAAAGATGATTTTATAAAAGAACTTGCCAAAGAATTTACCGAAGACAAAGAAAAGCCACTCAAAAAAAAGAAACTTGCCGCCCTTCTTGATAAATATGGCGAAAGCAGAGAAAATATTGATAAAAACGCCGATATAAAAGATTGGATGGAATACCTTTTTGCCCAAGGTGACAAATATCTTGATGAGGTAATTCAAGAACGCGCTATGACACGTTATCAGACACAATTTCCTCAAACCCCAATTCCTCTAAAGTCTTTACAAGATTCCGAATATAAAATTTCTAAAAACCTCCCTGAAACAGAAAATGAAAACGCTTTTAACAGCTATAAACAACCTGAAAAAAAGAAGAAAAAAACTCCGGAAGAAACATATCTAAACGATGATTTTTATCATAAGCTTGCTATGGAAGAATCAACAGATGATTATACTGCTTACAACAAAAAAGGAGGAGGCATTGGGGCTCATGGAAAATATCAATTACGCAAGCCTATTTTACAAGATTTAGGATATGTAGATAAAAATGGAAAATGGTTAGGAAAAAACAACATTTCATCCGCTAATGATTTTTATAAAAATCATACAGAACAAGAAAAAGCCATTCGTGATATGATGAATTACTATTATTTAGTGTTAAAAACTAATGAATCTATAACGCATCAAGGTAAAAAAATTAATGGAAGCAGTACTGATAAAAACACAAAAAAACAGAAAAATGTAAATTTCGAAGTTACAATCAGCGGATTATTAGCAGCAGCGCATCGCGAAGGACCTGGCATGGTAAAAACATATTTAAATTCTCTTGAAAAAAACGAAAAAGGCAAATACTATCTGCCTTATGATAAAATTTCTGATAAACTAAAAGGGAATTTGAAAAATGTGGAAGAAAGGTTATACAACTACACTAAATAAATTAACAATTATTTCTTGCTTCTTATGCGGTAAAGCAATTGCTTTACCGCAAGACTGGCCTTGTGAAGAGTTTATTGTAGAAAAAAACCAAATAACCGAACAATCCGCTACAGATACCACTTATTTATACAAAGGACAAACCGGAAATTATTTTTTAGAAATTGAATTAACCCAAGATAAAAACTTCCCTGCTTTGTTTGCTGACTGTGGCACTCACGGCTGTCCGGGAACTCTTAAAGAACTGACAAGCAAACGTCAAGAAAATATAAATTTCTTTTGCGAAACCATAATAGAAAACGACTATAATAAAATAAAATGTTTTGCAGGTGGCGGTGACGAATACCTATTAACCAAAGCCACAGACAACATCTATCAAACCAAAATTTGTTCTTCTGAAAACAGCCATACCATACAGCTTGACTTATCAACTTGTAACCAATGCCATTGTATTTTATCTTATTATGATAAAAACAACATTAAACAAGCAGAAACTTGGTCGATGAATTGTACCCGTGAGTCCCCCACACAAATCCGCTGTTTTACCAACAATGGTTACACCGCTTGGCGCAACTATGACTACATAAACGCCACGCAAGATTTTCAAAATTGTGTTGACTTAAAACTTTAAGTAAGGAAAAACCGTCTTTCTTTGAGTCATTGCTGTAGATGTCAATAATTTCGTTACATATTTTGCGCAAAAAGTTTAGGAGTAAGGTTATTAAGAGCGGAGTGAGGGCGATGTTCATTGTAATAGACGAGGAAGCCGAGAAGCTCTGTTTTTAAGTCATTGAAATCATTATATAAAGCTTCATCAATAAAATCTTCTTTCAGTGTTTTCCAAAATCGCTCGATTTTGCCGTTGGTTTGGGGATGATAAGGTTTTGTGTAGCGATGTTTCATTTGCATTTCAATGAGTAAGCGCTCAAACGGGTGCTCATCTTTGTTTTTAGCCATTTGTCCACAACCGAACTCTGCGCCATTATCGGTCATAACGGCATCAATCTCGACATTATAGTTTAATTTCAACATATTAAACGCTTTTAATGTTGCAAACATAACGGTCAAAGCCTTTTTGTTTTCCAAAACTTCGACCCAAGCCAAGCGGGAATAATCATCGATAACCCCCAGTAAATAATAGGTTTTTTGTGGTTCTGCGATTGTAATTCCTTTAGAAAGCTGATGACAATCTATGTGTACAAGTTCACCGATTTTGGACATAATGATTTTTCTCCTTTCTTGTTTTTGCGGCGGTTTGAGTTTGTTCAAACCATGTTTTCGACAGAGATTATACACTGTGCTGGCGCTTGGTGCAAGCATATTTTTGCTAAGCAAAATATTTCGAATTTCGTAGCGATTATTGCCTTGAAGACGCAGGCGAAGTATCTCTTGTTCGGTGTTCAAATCTGTCCGGCGCGTTTGATATTTCGGACCTCGTTTTTGCGGAATAAGGCTTGAAATTGTACCAAATTGTTGATAGCGATGATAGATTTTCATAAAGTTTTGATGGGAAAATTTATGATATTGACAGAAGGATTTGACGGTCTTGAACGTCTTGCTTTCCTTGCGTTTGATACGTTCATATTCTTCGATACACGTCAGCATTTTTGCTGCCAACGTGCGACTGATTAGCGGAAGCTCTTGCATGTAGATTGTCCTTTCGGTTTGTTACGATACTTTTTTTTATAACTCTTTTATGTAACGAATTATTTAACATCTACAATTGCGAGCCCCGCGACGTCAGTCGCACGAGGGCGTGGCAATCCATAACTTGTGACTTCAGTCACGCAAATTTTAATAAAGCAACGCTAAAGCGTTTAGTTATGGATTGCCACGGTTGCAGCCTTACGGCGCACCTCGCAATGACTAAAAAAAGCAAACCTTCCCTCTAAACCGCATAAACTCAGCAACACACTCCAATAAAGGAGTGGAATAAAAAAAAGCGAGGCAAACCATCCATCACAACAAGCTCCGCTTCTTCCTCATGTGAGTCATTGCGAGGCGCGTAGCGTAAGCTACATATCGCCGTGGCAATCCATAACTTGTGACTTAGTCACGCAAATTTTAATAAAGCAACGCTAAAGCGTTTAGTTATGGATTGCCACGGTTGCAGCCTTACGGCGCACCTCGCAATGACTAAAAAAAAGCAAACCTCCCTCTAAACCG
>JAGAKV010000007.1 GCA_017625505.1 Clostridia bacterium
AATAAAAATAAATTAAAAAAAAGATTAAATTTGTTTTCGTAATTTTTTTATTTATGATATCATTTGTTTATAAAGGAGAAAAAATGATGATTGCAAGAAAATCTAGCAAAATTTTTGTTTGTTTATTGTTTATTCTTCTCAGTTTTATTTCTCTATTTTCATTCCAAACAAACATTTCAAATACAGGCGCCTACGCAGCGACAAGCAACAAACCTTTTGACGTAAGCGTGTTGAAGGACGGCAATCCTCTTCAAAAACCAGCAGCAACAAGCTATCAGTACAGCCCTATGGGCACTGCAACAGCCTACGTTTTCAACCTAAAAGACGTGTCATCTTTTAAATTTAATTTTGATTTCTCGGATGAGGCTATTGAATCAGCGTGGGGAGGAGAAGTCCCTGACGTTGACAACGCAGGCACATCAAGTGACACCCGTGATGATGTATACAGACTAAAAATTGAAGTTGAGTTTGTCAAAGGCTATGAAAGCTCTTACTTCACCGATGACGACGGAAACCTCAACGACATGGTAGCAATCAACAACACTCTTGAAACTCACCTCCCTCAATCTGAAGGCTGGCAAGCTCTTGAAACCTACAGCCCTATCTGGAATATTCATGAAAGCTACGTAGTTATCGGCTCAGATGGACAACAAGACATAATCACCACGTGGGGAATTTATCGTTTTAAGGCTACTGTTGGCGGAAATATTTCAATGTATTCTGATTATTATATAATCAAACCTACAATGGAAGTATCCGCAGTACCTATGGTTGAAATCAACGACGATTCAATCGAAGAAATCATCTTTCAAGTTTCAAGAGCGGGAGAATATCAATTTATCGACCCAAATCAAATTGTTTGGTATGTATACGGCACAAGTGAAGACGGCGACCGCTATGTTCTTCTTGAGTCAGACCTTAAAACAGATCGATTTGCATCTCTTGAGTGTACTGACTATCTCCATAAAAACATCAATCGCACAGGCTACACCTTCACGCTGCCAAAACCAACCGTGTTTGGATCGTGGACAGTTTGGTGCGAATACACTCCATTTGGAACCACATCAACAATGAAAAGCGTGGACTCAACCTTTACAACTGGACAAAATGCTGAAACATTCCCATACTACTGGATTATCATCATTGCTGCGGGACTTGGCCTTATTGGCACAATCATTGCAACAATCATCAAGGTGAAACACGAAAAAATTTACTAAAATAAAGCCGCTTTTATAAGCGGTTTTTTTATAGCGACAAAAAAAAGAGACCTAGAATTTTTATTCTAGGTCTCTTAACTATTACGCGCATTTCAAACTAAAGTGACCAAAATTGCAGTTTTTAATTTAAATGTCGTCCAAATTTAGCTATACAATTTCAAGTAGTTGTTTCTAATGTCAAGTATCCATACTTCCCCGTAGCCTCATCAAGCCCAGCATACGCATATGTTTTATCAGTCACTCCACCATTTTCTTCCCAGTTTGGAAGTAACGAGCAACCGCCAAACATGTTTGTGCTGTTTGTTACACTAGAAGTGTTCCATGCTTGCCCCACAGAGATTACAGAAAGACTTGTACAAGCGGAAAACATATATTGCATATTTGTTACTTTTTCTGTATTAAAGCTTGATAAATCAACTTGCTGCAAACTATAACATCCATTAAACATAGATGTCATAGAGGTTACGTTAGAAGTATTAAAGCTGGAAATATCCAAATCCATTAAAGAATTACACCCTGAAAACATTTGATACATTGTTATTACATTTGTTGTGTCAAAATTGGATAAGTCTAGCGACGTTAGAGAGTCACAATTAGTAAACATTAAATCCATATAAACAACATTTGAAGTAACAAAAGAAGATAAATCAAGTGATTTCAGTTTTCTGCAATCATAAAACATACATGAAAATCCCATATCACTTATTGCATTTGAGGTGTCAAAGTGGGATACATTAAGTTTCTCTAGGTTGTAGCATGCACGAAACATATAGTAAAAAGCAGTTACTTTTGATGTGTTAAAATGCGATAGGTCAAGTTCAATAAGCGATTGGCAATTCCAAAACATCTGTGCCATATTTGTAACATTTTGTGTGTTGAAACTAGATAGATCAATAGATGTAAGTCCCTTCGCGTCGTTAAACATTCTGTGCATGTTTGTAACATTTGAAGTGTCAAACTTTGAAAGATCAAGACTTGTCAACCGTGCGCATCCCATAAACATACGATCCATTTTCGTCACGACGGAGGTATCAACATTGTTGAACACTATTTGGGTGAGCGTGGATACTTTTGTTGTACCATTAACCTCTCCATAAACATAATCAGCTCTGAAAAAGCTTCCGCAGTCTTGTGGCATGGTGATTGTTTCGTTTGAAAGAACAAACATTGCTCCGATGTGTGATGATGTTTCACGGTTATAATAGGTGTAATAGTGAGCAAAGATGCTTTCATCTTGTGCTTGACTTACGTCAATTGTTGAAAGCACGTTTGTACTTACGAGGCTACCCCCCCCCCGAGAACGCGTAGGTGGCGCGGTCAGCATCGGTATAACTGTCAAAATAGATTTCTGTTATGACAGGGTTGCCGATTGACGAAGCCTCTTCATTAAACTTTAAATATGCATTTTGAAAGTTTGACTTACCAAGCATTGGATTTTTGGTGTGATAATAAATATTTGTATAAGTTTCGATTTGCGGCATTGTGGAAGCAAAAACACCCATCGACATCGCGATGCAGACGAGAAACGAATATAATACCACATAAATTGTTGTTTTTACTTTTTTCATACTTTTATTTTACATCATTTCGCATAAAAAGTAAAGAAATTTACAAGATTTTGCATAAAGCCAGTAAAAAATATGGTAAAAAGCTGAGTTTACAATACATTATGCATGTTGGCCCCCATAAAATGAAGGTAGTCATGACAATGCAGTTTGATTACTTGAATGGAGACTCGAAAATTTGCAACGTCGTCATCAGCAATATACATTTTAAGTTTAGCAATCTCTGAGCCTATCTCTTGCACGCTTTTATGGTTGACCATATAGCACATATTTTTCTCATCTTCACCCCAGTTGTATTCTAAATTATCAACAGCAAGAACAACTTCCATGTTTTTAAGATTTTCTCTCTCATCAACAATTTTTTCAATTTCCAGGCAGTTTGTTTGCACCTGTTTTAAAGAGCCCGACACAACTACCTCTTCTGCCACGCATATCCCCGCAAGAAGTAGTATTATAATCACAAAATTTATGTAGTGTAAAATTTTCATTTATTCACCAGCCTTTTAGTCTGGAATGTTTTCCCCTCTTTACCCTTCACTTGCAAGTACCCCTCTCCCATTTCATCTACGCATAGAAGAATCACCTCTTTTAATTTGCTGCAGTGATGTTCTTTTAAAAGACTGCTTATATTCTCATCACTCATGCCCGCCAGCGTGCAGTTTTCTTTCATAATTTTCCCATCACTAACAAGCATAATGGGGATAAAACTCTCTTGCGCATCAATTTTTAAATCGCTGTTGGTAACTGGTGCGCTGTCCGCCTTAGGCATTACACTAATCTTTCCATTTGTCTCCATAATGGCATATTGCACCTGCGAAATAGAAAAATAACCGCATTCTCTCAGCGCGGCAAAAATATCATCTGTTGACAGATTGAGTTTTTTCATCGCCTCATAATCTATCCCCTTGGGGTTGATTAAAATTACCGGTTTCCCGCTGACCACTTTGCTTATAGTTTGGCTAAGCCTTGAAAAAAGAGCAAGCATAAAGTGAATGACTACAAGGGTCAACAGCGGCACAATTCCATGAAGCACCGGCACTGACACCTCTGCCATTGGAATGGTTGCAAGATCGGCAATAATAAGGGTTAGGACGAGTTCAAACGGCTGCATTTGCCCGATTTGACGCTTGCCCATAATCCTAAACACCAGCAACACTATTACATAGATTATTATCGATCTAATTATTATCGTAAGCATGCTTTTAGTATAAGCAAATTTAGGTTTTTATTCCTTTTTTCTTTGGTTTTCTCTCGCTACTACGCACTTTAAATTTGCGTTTTACCTCAACATAGACCGCCTTGATATCAATCAAATTAAGCGTGCAGCATAGCGTGATAAAGCATGTCATACCAATACACGCGCCTACAATCAGGGTAAAAAATAGAGGCATAAAATATTCACAGATGCTTACAACAAAACTAGTCATCGCAGCCGCAGGTACGATTGCTATGAGATATTTTAGAAACAATTTTCCTAGTTTTGTTTCAACTTTAGTGTGCTTCTTAAGCAAGCGCAAATTGAGGATAAAACTGATAAGATAGTTGATTCCCATTCCAAAAACAAGAGCATTTATGCCAAGAAGTTGGGGCAAAAACCAAAGCGCCAAAAACATTGCCACTGCACCTATTATGAAATTTTTAAAAGACTTATTTTCAAGCCCAAGCGAATTTAAAAGGGATGATGTCATTCCGTTCAACGCAAGAGGAATCAGCACCCATGCCGCCGCCTGCAATAACGATCCGCTGAGCGCGTTGTCATACAAAAACAGACCAATTTGCTCGCCCATTCCTAAGAAAAGTGGGACGAATAATGCAGAAATTGCAAGCGCAAAAGACAGCGAGAAATTTATTCTTCTTTCAATATGGTTGTGGTTGTTTTGTGCGATTGCTGTTGAAATGTCGGGCACAAGCGCCGTTGAAAGTGAGCCTAAAATTGTTGTAGGAATAAACAGCAGGGGCATGGTCATGCCCATGGCAACCCCATACAAAGCCAACGCCTGCGAACTTGTATAACCTATCGCCATAAGGCGTGCAGGGATGATCAGTGCAACAAGTGGCCCCACAAATGATGAAGCAACTCGCATAAGCGTTATTGGCGCCGACTGTGCAAGAAAAGGCTTTAAATAAACCTTTTGAGGTTTTGAAAGTTTGCCGCCATAAAAGAAGAAAAGGGCTATCACAAACAGCATAGAGAAAAAGCAAGCAAGGCTCATCGTCCAGCCAAGATTCATAGCATTATCAAAGGCGGAAAGTGAAGAGCTTATCACAAGCAAGCTTAAAACAATTCGAATCACCTGCTCATAAAACTCTGTAATGCAAAGCGCGAAATAGTTGCCCTGCCCCCATAAATCGCCTCGAAAAACACAGTAAATTGCAGAAAAAACGAGACTTGGCAGCAGTACAAGCAGCAATGGCAGCTGCCCTTTGTCTGTAAAAAGTTTTGCAAACAGCCCCTGACATGCAAGAACGATAAGACAAATGACAAGCGAAAGCAGAAGGGTGAAAATCAACGCAACGCTTAAAAATGAGCTCGCCTTTTTGCCCTGTTTTTCCGCGCGAAAGCTTGCGCTTATGCGGGAAATCACAAAAGGAATGCCGCTTGAAATTATCGTCAAAAGCACCATAAATACAGAAGAGGCCACCTGACTTAAGCCAAGCGCTTCTGCCCCAATCGTTCTTGATAAGACAATCCTAAAAACAAAACCGAGAATTCTCGTTGCAAATGAAAAAATAGTTATCAAGGCAACCGTTTTAAACAATGACTTCATCTTTTCCTCTTACTTTAAGGTATTAATGAAATTCAAATTTAAAACCAAATCAAGTAATTATGCCTTCTTTTTGCTAAACACCTTTTTAAGCGTGCTCTCAATTTTGTCGCTATACTTGCTTGAAAAATAAATTAAAAGCACCGACGAGGCAACAATCGCCGCCCACACAATCAAACCCCAACCGTGATAAGGGATAATCTCCCCACTTGAGAAATAACTGACAAGAAAAATGCCAATAGGCCGCGTTATAAACTGAGTCATCATAAAGAATGTCCAGCTCATGTCGGTAAGCCCTGCCACTAGACATAAAACATCGTCGGGAAAAAACGGCAAAAGCATCATCAGCACAAAAGTGTACTTACACCTGCTTAAAAATTTTTGCCATCTGCTGCAAAGATCTTTCCCAACCATAAAACAGACCAGTTTTCGTCCAAACACCCTTCCCAAAAAGAAGGCAAGTGCGCTTCCTAAAAGTATTCCAGCAAGCGACAAAAGTCCCGCCTCAACAGGCCCATAAATCAGCGAGCCGGCAGCAATCAAAACAGGTGAAGGAATTGGAATAAATGTCACCTGCAAAAATTGTAAAAACACAAAAGCAGTCCTTCCCCAAAAACCAAACTGCAAAATAAATTCCTGAAGCTTTGTGGCAGAATTTAGTTTTTCCCAAAGCCCCGTCAGACGTAACAACAAATATACAAGCGCAAGAGCCCCTAAAATTATAAGCAGCACAAGCCCAACTCTTAAAATTTTCTTCCATTTAGTTTGTTTCATATCTTTAGTATTAAGCTTTCTTTTTCATTTATTCCCCTGCTGCATAATTTTTAGAAGCTTGCAAAAAATAACGCTAAGGAGAGAAAATCTTGAAAAAAACAAAAAGCAAAACTAGTAAAAAATCTTCAATATTATGGCTGGCAGTGGTCAGCATAATCGCTGTCGGGCTGCTTCTATTTTGTCAGTTCTTTTTTGGCGACACGATAAGCGACTCAACCACATATTTTGACAACACCTTTATCAACGGCGTAGATGTTTCAGGGATGACAAAAGCGCAGGCAGAAAACTTGATTTCAACCAAAACCCTCGAGCGCAAAAAGGATATCAACTTGACATTAACTTCAGGTGACAAGAAGTGGTCAATTAGCGGTGATGATTTAGAAGTTGTCGCCAATTTTAATCCCACACTATCTTCAGTTATGCAGTACGGGCGAGAAGGCAACGTTTTTGCAAAGAAACAAGCCGAAAGCAAAATTAAATCTGAAGGGCTTTATGTGGACGTACCGTTTGAGGACATCTATGGCGGGCTTGATCAAAAAATCGATAAAATTTCAGCGGAAATTGAAAGCGATGAGGTGGCTCAAACAATATCATTCGCACCTGACGCAACTCAAATGTTTTCAGTAATGGGCAATGTAGGCAGGAAAATTGTTGACCGTGCCGAGCTAAAGAAACAAATTAATCTTGCACTTAATGGACAAATTGATCAAGCGATTGAGATTCCCACGCAAGAAGTACTGCCCGAAATTAGTCTGCAGGATTTTGTAGACTCAATTGTCTTAAGAGGCAAGTTTGAAACTGATTTTTCCAAATCGACATCCGATCGAAAATCAAACATCAGCTTAGCACTATCTAAATTCAACGGAATGATTGTCGAGCCGCAGCAAACGGTCTCATTCAATCAAACTACCGGAAATCGAACAAGCGACAATGGATATAAAAACGCCAAGATTATTGTTGGCGGTAAATACGTTGCAGGCATGGGAGGCGGAGTCTGCCAAGCCTCAACTACACTATACAATGCGCTGCTGCGAAGTGACGTGGAAATTTTGCAAGTGTGCCACCACACGCTCCCCGCTTCCTACGTGCCCCTTTCATTCGATGCAATGGTAAGCGAAGGATATGCCGACCTCGTTTTTAAAAACAGTCTTGATACGCCAATCTTCATTAAAGCATACACAACAGAAAAAAGCGCCGTTGTCGAAGTTTATGGACAGCCGTTTGAAGAAGGTCTATCAATTGGGACAAGAGCAGAACTCGTCAAAATTTTGCCACATGGCGGAGATGATATCATAACGGACACGAGCGGAGAATATGAAAACCAAGTGTTATACAAAGGCGAGTATTATCGACTAAAATACCCACTTGAGGGATATGAATCAAAGGGATATCTGCGCTATTATAAAGATGGAATTTTGACTGAAGAAAAACAAATTCGTCATGACCACTACATGCCACAAAATGGAATCATCGTAGAAGGTAACGCCTCGCTTGAAGAAGGAATGAAACTGCCGAGCAACAATGTCAAATATATTCCGCCGCAAAAAGTCTTGCAAAGCACCATTGATGCTGCCAAAGCAAGATATAATATGACTTAACCAAAAAACTCCTACAGTTGAATTTATATAACAAAAAACACATTAAGCTGGGAAAGCTAATGTGTTTTTTAAATATTTTCATTCAAACTACAGTCGTCAGAGTTTTTTCTCTTAGATTGTATAACTTACTCTAGACTAAAGTAAGATAGCCATACTTGCCAGTAGTCTCGTCAAGCCCAGCATAAGCATATGTTTTGTCGGCCACTTTGCCATTTGCTGTCCAGTTTTGAAGTTTAGGACAGTTTGCAAACATACTTCCACTGCTTGTCACTGCTGCTGTGCTCCACGTTTGTCCCACATAAATATTTTCAAGTAGACTGCAAGCATTAAACATGCTTGTCATGGTTGTCACTTTTGAAGTGTCAAATGAAGATATATCAAGAGTTGTAAGCTTATTACAAAGATTAAACATATGATTCATCACCGTAACTTTTGATGTATCAAAATGTGAAAGATCCAGCGATGTCAGTTTATAGCAAGCGTTAAACATATACGCCATGTTTGTCACCTTGGATGTATTAAATGAAGATATATCAAGATCCGCCAAGACGCTGCACCCTGAAAACATATACCCCATACCCGTCACATTTGATGTATCAAAATGCGATAAATCAAGTGATTCTAGAGAGTTGCAGCTAAGAAACATATAACCCATGCTTTTAACATTTGTTGTTGTAAAAGAGGACAAATCAAGTGATTTAAGTTTTCGACAACCATAAAACATACACGAAAAGCCCATATCACTTGTTGCATTTGAGGTGTCAAAGTTTGAAACGTCCAGCCTCTCTAAACTGTTACACTCGCGAAACATATAGTAAAATGCCGTCACATTTGATGTATTAAAACGAGAAAGGTCAAGTTCTTTAAGCGCAGTACAAAAATAAAACATTTGAGCCATATTCTTAACATTTTGCGTATCGAACAGCGACAAATCAAGATAAGCAAGCTTTTTACAGCTGTAAAACATGTTGCCCATAGAAGTTGTCACTGAAGTGTCAATATTATTAAACTCGATTTTGGTCAGTGTTGATACTTTGGTTGTGCCATTCATCTCACCGTAAACATAATCCGCACTAAAAAAAGCTGCGGCACTTGATGGCATGGTGATTGTCTCGGTTGACAGGACAAACATCGCGCCGATATGTGATGATGTTTCGCGGTTGTAATAGGTGTAGTAGTGGGCAAAAATGCTTTCATCTTGCGCTTGGCTTACGTCAATTGTTGAAAGCACGTTTGTGCTTACAAGCACTCCATTGCCCTCAGTAAAATTGTATGTGTCTCGATCAGCGTCCTCATAGCTGTCAAAATAAATTTCAGATATGACAGGATTGCCGATTGACGTTGCCTCTTCATTGAGTTCTAGGTATGCATTTTGAAAATTTGTTTTGCCAATCATTGGATTTTTTGTGTGATAAAAAATGTTTGTATAAGTTTCAATTTGCGGCATTGAGACAGCAAAAACGCCCATCGACATCGCAATGCACACTAGAAATGAGTATAATACTACATAAATTGTCGTTTTTACCTTTTTCATCATCTTTATTTTACACTATTTTTCGCAAAAAGTAAATTATTTTTCAATATTTTTAAAAATAGATGTGGTTTATGCCAAAAAGTGTTTTTTAACAGCTTGTCGCATATCCCTTATTTTTGAATAAGCAAAGGAGAAAAGGTAAGACAAACCCAGCGAAAATAGCCCGCGACATTTTACTTATCACAAAAAAAAGACAGCGTGCTGTCATTTTTTTACACATCGTGCCGTCCTTTTTTTATAAATATTTGAGTTTTGGTTCAATCGCTGCGATAAGAGCTTCTTTCTCATTGATCACAGCGCCGTCAAAAACATCGCTAAGCAGGCTATCCAAAATTGCCTTATATCTGTTTGGTTTTACTGTTGGATAGTTTTGCTTAATGTCTTCCCCTGTTATATTTAAGTCCCTAACAGAGACTACAAGTTTATGTGCAATGATGTATTTATAGAAAAATTCATACTTATTTGCAAGATATTTTGATTTATGCACTAAAAGTTGATGTATTTTTGGAAAATTGTCAAAATATTTAAAGAAATATGGTTTATTTTGTTGCACGTTGAGCGCTTCATAATAGCCAGACAAGATGTTGATGTAATAATCACTCATCTTTCTGCTGAGGCCAAAACAATTGATAAGAATCAAGTTAAGGTAATATGAAATTGAAAGCGGATTGACATTATCAATCACATCAATTAAAAAGCCTTGTGATTTATGTTCTACCTTTTTCACCATTTTAAATCTAAGTTTATTGCAGTCAATTCCAAAATTTGGCCATAACCCACATTTATTGAAGTTTTTGAGTGCCTTCATGTATGCTTTTGGCTTTGAAATGTTTTCATATTTATTTGGACTATGTAAAATGCGTGTAATTTCATAAAGCACGCGTTCTCCAGACACGTCGCGAAGGTTTTTCTTGAATTTGAACGCCGCAAGAAGAGTTTGCTTTTCAATTTTAAAGTTGAGTTCGCACTGAAAGCGGAACAGCCTCAAAATACGCACACCATCGTGACACAAAACTTCATCTGGAGTCTCTACCGTTTTAAGCGTCCTTTTTGCAATGTCATCAATTCCGCCATAAAAGTCAATCAGCTTGTCATTTTTGATGTCATAATAAATGGCATTGCAGGCAAAATCGCGACGCTTTGCGTCTTCCTTCACACTGTCAACAAATTCAACCCTCTCTGGCATATGAGCCCCACCGTCAGCATAAAAGTCTCTTCGAAGTGTTGTATATTCATATTTTTCTTCGTCGATCGTGATAAGTGCTGAGCCAAGCATTTTGTTTTTTATTTTAAAAGTAAATTCACTTCCTTCCAAAATCTTTTCAACTTCTTCAAGTGAAAGGCGAGAGACAATATCGACGTCATCTTGCGCAATACCCATCAAGTGATTTCGCACATAGCCCCCCACAACATACAACTCACATGGAAAAAGTTGCGATAATTTTTCGAGATTTTTAGATATAGTTAGTTTCATTCTGTTTTTCCTTTTGCTATTTTTCAATAATAGAATACACTTTTTTCAAAACAATGTCAAATCTATTTGTAATAAACTTGACTTTATATTCATAAATATTATATAATTATTGTAAGGTTTAAAGTGAAAAAGATTAAAAACGAAAAAGAAGAACTTAAAGGGTTGTTTAAAACCCCAAATAGATATGTAAGACTCCGCTCGGTGCCTAGAAGAGTGGAAAAACTTTTTTATACTCAAGAAGGGCTTGACAACAATGTAAGCTTTCTTGAAAAATTCAAGAAAAAGTACGGACTCAAACGCAAAGGGAAAGACCCTATTCAGCAGGTTGAAGAAGTTGTTGTTGATGAAACAGTCGAGCGTTTTAACCCTTCTTTTGAGACTGGGCTGTCGGGCGAGCAGGTAAAAAGCAGAACTGATGCAAACCTTACAAATGACGCAAAGCTTCCAACTACAAAAACGTACCGCTCAATCTTCATCAAAAACATTTTCACATTCTTTAATATGCTTTGGGTGGTTATTGCTGCGGCGCTGATGGCTGTAGGCTCATACAAGGATTTACTGTTTATTTTTGTTATTGTTGCCAACACCACAATTGCCATTGTGCAAGAAATTCGCGCGAAGATAGCGGTTGAGAAGCTGTCAATCATGACGGCGCCGCTTGTCAAAACCGTGCGCGATGGAAAGACTCTTAATATTCCGTCTGACAAACTTGTGCTTGATGACATAATTGTGCTTCAAAGTGGAAATCAAATTCCTTCTGACTGCATTGTTGTTGAAGGAAAAGTTGATGTCAATGAAAGTTTGCTGACAGGCGAGTCCAACTCAATTGAAAAACTTGTTGGCGCCACCCTACTATCTGGCAGTTTCGTCGTTTCGGGAATGTGTTATGCCAAAGTCGAACGCATTGGAAACAACAACTACATTCACCAAATGGCGAAGAAGGCGAAAGAATTTAAAACTCCCGAGTCCAACCTTTTCAAAGACCTAAACAGACTGATCAAATACATCGGCATTGCCCTTGTTCCAATCGGAATCCTTACATTCTTAAATCAGCTTCAAAGCAACTCTATTGAAGCGGTTGTACAAAAAACAAGCGGTGCGCTGACAAGTATGATTCCTTCGGGGATGTTTCTGCTTGTTACGCTCAGCCTGGCAATTGGAGTAATCAAACTTACCAAAAGAAAAACCCTTGTAAGAGACTTATATTCAATTGAAATGCTTGCAAGAACAAATGTATTATGCCTTGACAAAACAGGAACAATCACTGACGGAACGATGGGCGTTGTAGATTTTATCACCTACTCAAGCCGTAAAGATTCTGCTATACAGCAGCTGCTTTCAAACGTGCTTCATATGCAAAAAACAATGAATGCAACAGCAAAGGCGCTTATTCAGGAATTTGGCAGAGTTGACACACTGGCCGCGCTTAACGTTGCAGAGTTCTCATCAGAACGAAAATACTCAATCACACAACTTTCAAATAAAAAAATCTATTTCCTCGGCGCGCACACAAGAATAGGCTGCCCTCTTACAAAAGAGCAAGAAGAGTTTATTCAAGCGCAGCAAAGTAAAGGGCTTCGTGTTTTGGCATTCGCAGAACAGGAAGGCGGCGTGTTTGATAAAAACATGAGCGGAGAAAAGTCAAAACTTCTTGCACTGATTATTTTGGAAGAGACAATCAGAGAGGACGCAATAGAGACAATTCAATGGTTTAAGGATAACGGCGTTGAAATCAAAATCATTTCAGGCGATGACCCTTCCACTGTTTCAAAAATCGCAAGCAGAGTTGGCGTAAAACATAGCGACAAATTTGTTTCTCTTGAAAATGTCAGCCTTAAAGAGGTTGAACAAATGGCTGATGAGTTTACCGTTTTTGGACGGGTAACCCCTGAGCAAAAATATACAATCATCAAATCACTTAAAAATAAAGGAAAAGTCGTTTCTATGACTGGTGACGGTGTAAATGACACACTTGCCCTCAAAGAAGCGGACTGCTCAATTGCTATGGCGGACGGAAGTGAAGTTGCCAGAAACATCTCAAAACTTGTGCTTCTTGAGTCAAACTTCTCATCGCTGCCTGCTGTAGTAAAAGAAGGCCGCCAGGTTGTAAACAATGTACAAAGCTCTTCTTCATTGTTCCTTATGAAAACATTCTTTGCAATCATTCTTACAATACTCACCCTGTTTTTGCGCCTTGAGTACCCATTCACTCCAAGTATGATGCTGCTTCTTGAAGCGTTTGTAATCGGCCTGCCTTCATTCATACTGACGATGGAGCCAAACACAAAACCAATTT
Organism: Clostridia bacterium; assembly: GCA_017625505.1. Lineage (GTDB taxonomy): Bacteria > Bacillota > Clostridia > Christensenellales > UBA1242 > Caccovivens. The sequence goes on from JAGAKV010000007.1 coordinate 13,224, forward strand.
CAGGAAACTTTATCCCACAGGTTATGAAGCGGGCACTGCCTAGAGCGCTGCTGATGCTGATCAACGTGCTTGTTGTGATGTCGCTTAGATATTCTCATTCAGAGCTTCTTATGACCGACAGTGAATATACAACAATTGCTATTCTCGTGATGACATACACAGGATTTTTAAATCTTGCTTCGCTATGCTTCCCTACTTCCCCATTCAAAATGACGGCAATGCTAGTCTCCGCCCTTGGAATAACACTTGCAATCTGCTTCCTTCCGGGAATGTTTAGCATAACGTCAAGCTCGTTTACTGTTTTAGTTTCATTCTTTGCAATCATTTTGGTTTCAATCATTTTGATTGTACTGATCAAGCTGAACAAAAAACGGCTAGACAGGCTGCGAGAAAAAATAGTACAACTGTTGCAGAAAAACTAAATATTAAAAACACAGCATCCTGTTTTGATTGCTGTGTTTTTTCTACCCTTCAGTTGCGCTATAAGCCCAAAAGCTTCCCTTTGCAAGGACGCGGTGGCTCATGGTGTTTTTACCGCCAAAGTCAATTTCTCTTTAGCAAAAACAAACACAGCGTGTGCTGTGTTTGTTTTTATAAATTATTTATTCATCTATTGTTAAAATCTATTTTTATTCTATTTGTTCAATCAATTTTAATCTATTGTTAAAAATCTATTTTTATTCTATTTATTAAATGTATTTTTGCTATTCTTTCAATCTAATTTAGATATCTATTTTTATACTATTTTCGTTATCTAGTTTTCAAGTTTTGCCTTCCACTCTTTATACTCTTCGTCAGTAATCAATCCTTGCTTGTAAAGAGTTTCAATTTTTTCCAATTTTTCTTGTCTTTTAGTTTTAACTGAAGTTGTTTCTGTCGATGTTTTTTTCGTTGTTGTCGCTGTTGACTTACTGGTTGTTGTTTTTCCCGTTGCAGTTGATTGTTGTGCAGGTGCTGTTTGCAACAACTCGCTGCCCTGCGCCTGATTTTTTGTAACTTTCAAGAAAGCATGTTGTTGGATTTTTGTGAACTTTGGAATTACGCCATCAACGGTGATTTTAATTTTTGGAAGGTAATACCCCATGTTGAGCGTAAGAGCAAGCTGTTGATCGCCAATTTTGAAAGTGCAAGAGTCAGTTTGGAATCTGTTTTTTACAAGCAGTTGTTTTTGCACTTTGCCGTCAACAACAAGGGTCGCTTTTCTCATGCCTGCAAGCACCTCAACTTCGCTTCCTCCCACTTGGAAGAAAAACTTCTTTTTAGTGAAAAACAGTGTTGCTATATTAAAAACAATAAAGCCTATTCCATAGTAAATCACAGGGCTGAGCACAGAATACTCATACTCAACGTTTTCAATCCCCCACCAAACATTTTCATTTTCAAAATATGGAATGATGATGCTCTCTTCAATTTGATAGGTTGATCCGCCTGCGATGTCCTCATCAATCACAAGTGAATACTTTCCTAAAAGCTCATCAGTAAATTCATCATAGAATGTCACATCAAAGCTTACTTTATGAAAGGTGCAAACTGTTGGGTTTACAAACTCCCCGACAAGATAGTAATCCACTGTTCCACTTTCTTCATCCTCGTAATAGTAAATATCCGTTGTTTCATAGACAAAGTATGGCTCTTGATAAGGGATGAATACACATATTGTTGGCAGCGCAACAACAAACAATAAAAATAAGATTGTCAAAATGACTGTCGCTTTTTTAGATTTCATAATTTTCTCCTTTCTATGCAAAACATAATATCACATAATACCTAACTTGTCAAGTTTTATTCTCAAATTTGTCACATCCCCTGCACTTTTAAAAGATTTTTCCTCTTGCGAATGCATAATGAGCGGCTTGATTATCTTCTCACAAACGCCTAAAACGGACAGCATAATCTCCTCGCACAATCTGAGCACCACTTATATGCAAGTCAAGCACACATACCACTGGTCACATCAAAAAAGATGTCCATAAAAATGAACATCTTTTCACGAATTGTTTTTACTGCGCTTTATTCGTTGCCTTTATATGTCAGATATCCTGTCTCCCAGTTTGCCATGCTTGCGTCAACTTTTGTTGAATCAAATGCAACCGCACCGACAAGGCTTTCACATTCTGTGAATATGTCACTACCACCAAAATTTTCCACATCAAGACTATTGATATTCCAATCATCACCAACATAAATAGTTGATATATTACTACAACGTTGAAACATTCCGTCCATCCGCGTTACACTACCCGTATTAAAGCCTGATAAATCTAAACTCAGCAAACTCGTACAGCAATAGAACATACCAGTCATTTCAGTCACGCTGCTTGTGTCAAAGGAAGACAAATTAATCGAATCAAGTAAAGTGCTTCCCCAGAACATGAAACTCATATTAATTACATTTGATGTTTTTATATTGTTAAAATGAATTGTCTCTATGGATCCTAAAAATGTATAATCCATTGATCTATCCCAGCCTGCAAACAAATAACTACTATCTTCAGGAAACGCAATCGCACAATCTGCAAGGATATATCCTATCGTTCCACTGGTGTATAGCAAAATACCGCCATCTTGCTCTTCAGAAATATCTACGCCTGTTAAACCGCTTATTACATTTACGCCATCTACGACATATTCATCACCTGAAGTATAAGCATCAAAAATTAATTCGGTAAATCTGGTTGATTGCGCCGCAAGCTTTGCTTTACTCAGCGTCCCTGCAATATCAACCTTCTCTGTCAAATAGCCGCCGTCGTTTTTGTGGGCGTTTGAGGCGTCGGTTGCACCTTCATCATAGTTTGTAAGGTTGTTGCAGCCGGCAAACATATTTGCACTTTGAGAAACGACTGTTGTTTCCCAGCTGGTTGAAACGTAAATTGTTGTCAAGCTGCTGCAGCCTGAAAACATGCTTGTCATGTTGCGCACTCTTGCCGTGTTGAAGAGGGAAAGATCAAGCTCTGTCACAGTGCTGTCTGCAAACATGTTGGACATGTTGCGCACGCGAGATGTGTTGATGTTTTTAAGAGTGATTGACGTCTTTGCTGCCGCGCGTGGGCTTGCCTTGATTGTGTTTTTAGTTATGCTGGTCTGCTGTGCTGCCGAGTCAAGCTGAGTTGAGAAGAAATATGACGAATCTTCTGGGAACATGATTGGCTCATGCGACAGGACATACCCCGTTGTTCCGTTTGTATAAAGGTTTACAGTGCCATTTTGTTCTACTGAGATGTCGGTTGCCTCGCCAAGTGTTACGCCTGTGTATGTCTCTGATGAAGTTGATGAATACTCGTCAAACACAACTGTTGTAAGGTTTTGGCTATTTTCAGCCCAAAGTGCCTTGCTTACTGTGCCGGCGTCGATATATTGGTTTGCGGTATAGGTGAGATCAAACCCAAACGAGCCGTCACACAATGCTTTTTCAGTTTTTCTGATAACTTCTGCGACAACCTTGACAGCCGTTGTGTCACCTGCCGCAAGATTTTCGCTATGCTCGCTTATCCAATAGTTGTCATTAAGCGTTGAGGCTGAAGCGCTGGTTGAAACGTCATTGTTGTAGTAATATACATCAATTGACATATTGCTAAAAGTAGCCTCATCAAGTTCTTGAAGAAAATCGTATTTGATATATCCCTGATCGGAAAGGTTTTCAATTGTGTAATAGAAAATCACCTTAGCTGTCTTTGGTGACAGTTTGATTTCGTCAATTTTAACCGTTTCTGTTCTAGACTGCTCTGGCGCGTTGAAAATCAAATATCCGTTGTCATTTGTAATAATATTGCCATCTAAGTCTTCTTGTATAATTTGTGCGCCGTCCTCAGTGCCATCCTCGTCAAGATCTTGCCCCGGAACATATACTTCCGTTCTGATTGCGGCCGCTACCCCTTCGCCTACGTCATAAAAAATGTTGAAATTTGAATTAAATCCTTGGCTGATGGTTGCAAAAACTGCAATAAGTCCCCCCAGAGCAACAAAGATTGCTGCGACAAGTGCAATGATGACCAGTTTCATTCGTTTGTTTGTAATAATCTTCTCTTGTGCCATACCTGTCTCCTTAATATAGTTAATATATCATATTATTTGTTTTTTTGTCAAATATAAACCGGCATTTTTTGCTTTTAATTCAACAAAAAAGCCTTCCCCTCATGGAAAGCTTTTTATAAAACTGCCTCTTTACGCAAAATAGTTGTAAATGATGCTTGAGTCTGCTTTAACTATCACTTTTGTGATTGTAGCTCTTGCAGTGTCATATGTGCCAAGATAGAATGTCATAGTGTCGCTGCTTTCGCTGTCAAGTTTTAAATAGCATTTTTCAAACCTCAGTGCATATGTGCCAGCTTTATAATATGTTGAATAATACTGGCTGCCGTCTCTATTTGTCACAGCTTGCTCGTCATTGAAAATAAACTCAATATAGTTGTTGCCAAGTTCGCTTTTCAAAGAGCTGCTCATGCCTGTTTTGTTTGTGCTGTTGCTGTAGAAAACTGTGTTTGACTCTTCAATTGAATAGCCTTGTGATCTGCCTGAAAACAGTCCACCAAGAATTGTTGTTTGAAATACCTCGTTGTATTCATCTAAAAATTCTTGATACTTGGCGCTTTGCTCATCAATATAGCTCACTTTGCCTGAGATATTGACGTTGTATGCGTCTGCACCACGCAAAAATTGTGGATGAAGGTCAATTTTGATTGTTGAAAGGCAAATAAAGATTGCCGCAATCACAACCACTGCCGAAAGAATGATTGATGAAATAAGAGTTCTTTTAAACTTTTTCTTTCGAATTACCTGATCGCTTACACTTTCTAAAACTTTGTCGATATTTTCATTTGTTTGCATTACTTATCTTCCCCCTCTTGTTTGCTAGTAGGTTTTTTTGTTGTTTTTCTTGGGGCTTTTGTTGTTTTTTCTTCCTTCTTTTCTTCTACTTGTGAAGCAGCTTCCTTTTCTTCGCCCTCTTCGGTGAGAGAAAGTCCGCTGTTAAGCTTGATTTCAACCTGTTTTTCTTCGATTTTTCCTCCTGCAAGAAGGTCTTCTTCATAGCGTTTTTTAATTGAAGCAAATTCTTCTTCAGTGATAATCCCCGCAAGAACAAGCTTTTCGCCTTCTTTTATTTTGTCCTCAAGCATTTTTTTCTTACGCTCTGCTTCCTGCGCCTTGCGAATTTCAGCCTCTTGAGCCCTTTGTTTTTCTTCGCGCTCTGTCATAATCGCTGCAATTTCTTCAGCTTTTTTGCCTTCGCAAAGCATATCTACTTCTGCCTTGTTGATTGTTTCCTTCTCAAGAAGAAGTTTTGTCATTTCTTCAAGAAGATCAAGGTTTTCTTTAAGAAGTTTTTTCGCTCTTGTAAAGTTGTAATCAAGTATTTGTCTTACTTCATCGTCCGCCTCAGCCGCAAGTTTTTCAGAGAAATCATTTTTTGTTTGATAGTCTCTTCCGATAAATACCTGTCCAGATGAGTCAAGGCTTAAGAAGCCAAGATTTTTGCTCATACCATAGTTGTACACCATTTTTCTCGCAATCTTTGTCGCTTGATTGATGTCGCTTGATGCCCCTGTTGTAATATCTTTAAAGATGAGCTCTTCTGCAATTCTTCCACCCATGCATACTGCAATTTCATCCATAAGATAGTTGTATGTTCTGTAAGAGTTGTCGTTTTCTGGACGTTGCATTGTATAGCCGCCCGCCATTCCTCTTGGAATGATTGACACTTCTTGAACTGAATCTGTATGTTTCAATTTTGCTGCCAAAATTGCGTGACCTGCTTCGTGATAAGCAGTAATTTTTTTGTCTTTTTCTGTGACAAGGCGGCTCTTCTTTTGAGGCCCCATAGTAACCTTATTGATGCCTTCTGTGATGTCCGTCATAGTGATTTTTGGTCTATTTTCTCGTGCTGCCAAAATTGCCGCTTCGTTGAGCATATTTTCAATATCAGCACCAGTAAAGCCAACTGTGATTTTTGCAAGTGTTGAAAAATCAACATTTTCATCAAGTGGCTTGTTTCTTGCGTGAATTCTAAGAATGCCTTCTCTTCCCTTCACGTCAGGGATGTTTACATAAATTTGTCTATCAAATCTGCCTGGTCTCATAAGTGCTGGATCAAGAACATCGCTTCTGTTTGTTGCAGCAAGGACAATGATGCCTTCGTTTGGCTCAAATCCATCCATTTCTACAAGAAGCTGGTTGAGAGTCTGTTCTCTTTCATCATTTCCGCCACCAAGACC
>JAGAKV010000050.1 GCA_017625505.1 Clostridia bacterium
CCAAACATAGATGAAGTAATCGCCACATTTTCAGTTTCCCAATCATCTCCTACATAAATAGTTGATAGATTACTACAATGTTGAAACATTCCTGATAGATCTGTTACGCTTGTGGTATCAAAGTTTGATAGATCTAAGCTTGTCAAACTGGTGCACCTCATAAACATAAACCCCATATCTTTCGTATTTCTAGTGTCAAAACCAGATAAATCAAGAGAATTAAGTAAAGAGCTTCCCCAAAACATGTAACGCATATTAGTTACCCTTGAAGTGTTTATGTTATTAAAATGAATTGTCGTTATATTTCTTAAAAACGTACTCTCCATTGATGAGTCCCGACCGAACAATAAACTACTATCTTCAGGAAGCGCAATCTCACCATTTGCAAGTATATATCCTATCGTGCCATTGGTGTATAGCAATATACTGTTGTCCTGCTCTTCAGAAATATCCACACCTGTTAAACCACTTATAACATTTACGCCTTCTACAAGATACTTGCCTGTCGAAGAATAGTAATCAAAATATAACTCCGTATATCTCACCGTTTGAGCAAGCCATTTAGTTTTACTCAGTGTCCCCGCAATATCAACTTTCTCTGTCAAATAGCCGCCGTCGTTTTTGTGAGCGTTTGAGGCGTCGGTTGCGCTTTCATCATAGTTTGTTAATGCTTCGCAACCTGCAAACATATTATCGCTGATTGAAACAATTGTCGTGTTCCAGCTTTCAGAAATGTAGATTGTTGTAAGGGCAGAGCAGCCTGAAAACATACTTGACATATTGCGTACTCTGATTGTGTTGAAAGATGACAAGTCAAGTTCAGTCACGCTGCTGCCAGCAAACATATTTGACATATTTCTTACACGAGAAGTGTTGACGTTTTTAAGAGTAATTGAAGTCTTAACAGCGGCGCGTGTATTTGCCTTGATTGTGTTTTTAGTAATACTAGTCAGCTGAGCTGCCGCGTCAAGCTGAGTTGAGAAGAAATATGATGAATCTTCTGGGAACATAATTGGCTCATGCGAAAGCACATAGCCTGTTGTTCCGTTGGTATAAAGGTTTACTGTGCCATTTTGTTCAACTGAAATGTCCGTTGCCTGCCCAAGTGTTACGCCAGTGTATGTCTCTGATGAAGAAGATGAGTACTGGTCAAACACAACTGTTGTAAGATCTTCGCTATTTTCTGCCCACAGCGCTTTGCTTACTGTGCCTGCCTCTCTTGTTGAATTTGCCGTGTAAACGAGATTAAAATGAAATTTTCCACTGCAAGATGCTGCGCTGTTTGGGTTTGGAATTGTAAGCACAACCCTGATTGCAATCGCCTCCCCCGGCGCAATATTTAAAAGATTTTGTTCTCCCCAGCCACTTTCTTGAAGGGTTGATGCTGACACCGATGTATCAACATCGCCTGTATAATAGGTTGTTGTATATTCTACATTATTCCACTGGTTTGAAGCGTCGTGTGTTATGTCATATTGAATATATCCCTCTTCAAGAATATTTTCAAATGTATAGTAGAATGTTGCGGTTGGATAATCAGGGTTCAAGTTGATGTTTCTCATCTTGATTTCTTTCACAGGAGTGTTTGAATCTGGCGCGTCGAAAACAATATATCCATTTTCTGTTATGTCAACGCCTGTTGAATCCAGCCTCTCCGTGATAGGCCCGTCTACATTGCCGTCCCCGTCTTCATCCTGCCCGGGAACATAGGTTTCTGTTCTTATTCTTGCGGCAACATTTTCGCCGACATCATAGCTTACGCTAAACTGCGAATTTAAACTTTGAGTTGTCGCAGCATAAACCGCGATCAGTCCGCCCACTGCCAAAAGGATCATTGCGACAAGCGCGACAACCGTAGCTTTAAGTTTGTTATTGTTTCTTACAACTTCTTTAACCATAGCTTACTCCTCAATACAATTAGTGTGTATCATTTGCAAAGAAAATATATTTTTCCCATTCTCAAATATAACACACACATCTTCTTACCCATATTTTACACGCTTCCTGCCAAACAAGTCAAGCAAATCAAAGATAAAGTTGTTTTTATCAAATGCAAACAACAAAAAAAGTGACGCTTTTACATCACTCTTTCCATAATTTTTCTTGAACGCTCCTCCATGCCCTTCATTTGAGCAAGCAAGTTTTCAAAGTCAAGCTGGTTTGATTTGTCATAATGTTGTATATTTTCTTTAACCTTTTCAATCACTGTCATAATGTCGGTTGCATCTTTTTCAATCTGCACCGCATCCTCGCACGCAAGCTGTATGGCGTCAACCATATCTTCATCGGCGTTTTCTGCTTCTCTCACTTTGAAAAGCTGTAAACAAATATCGTTATTGTCCGTAATATTTGAATACAAAACCTCTATTTGTGAAATGATATCCATTATATATTCTTCATTGGACGTGCCGTCTGCATATTTTTGCGTTGAATCTTTCATTACATATTTTTTTGTTGCCATAACTTTCTCCCTTCCTAATTTTACATTAAAATTCAAAAAATATCAATAAATTTTGATAAATATGAAAAATATCAATTAATTTTGATAAATATCAAAAAACACATATGTTTCATGTTTTGTCATATGTGTTTTTTGGCTGATCACTTATTATCGTCATCATCGTTTTTCTTTTGAAGGTTCTTCAGCTCTATTTCATCATCAAGTCCTTGTCTTTCAAGTCTTTCTGCTTCAATCTCCTTTGCTTTTGTATAAAGGGTTGCAAGAATTGCCTTTTCTTTTTGATCTTTAAGCGTCTCCCCTTTTTCAGGATCTGAAGTTGTTAGCCTTACAAGATCGCTCTTGCCTTGAGCCACGATTGAAAGCATTTCAATATCTAAATAGCCTGTAATACTGTTCATGTGCGCTGTTTTGTCGTCCAGTTCCTTCGTGAGTGCGGCTACTTGTGCGCGATCGCCATCCTCTTCAGCCTTATGAAGATCAATTTGAAGTTGTGCAACTTCGCTGATTACATTCAATGTTTCAGTATAAGGTGAATATTTTTGAAGCTCGTAAGTTTTTTGAAGCAAAACTTCACTTTTATCAAGATACTCTTGATAGGCATCATATGTTTCAAGTGTAGAAGGAAGGTCTTCATACAGGTCTTCTTGCACTTTTTGCCCTTCAATAATACGTGCAGCAGGAGAATAGATGTCTGCCCCCTTCTTGACAGCGGCCATAACAACTTGCTTGCAATCATTGACCGCCTCTTTTGGAAAATATCTCTCGTTTGCAGCCACGCAAAGAAGCCCTAAAAGCTCATCCATATTTACTATGCACTGATAACATTTTTCTGTTTTCCAGCGCGCAGCACCTCCACTAAAATTTGCCCTTTCAGAAACAATTTTTTGTGCTTTGTCATAAGTATTGTTAATTCCGCTTAGTTCCTGCGAACGCAAAATGTTGTAAAACTTGTTTGGATCTGAATACTTAAGCGCTGATGCAATCTCGGCATCAGTTACTTCCACATTGATTGAAAGATCTTCAACCTTGGCTTTATAGCCCTCAAATGATAATCCTTGATACATAAATCCCCCTTATTTTTCTTTATTATATCCCCTCTTCTTTATTTTGTCAAGCAAGTAACACTTTTCTTATCTCGTATATCCTCTCAACTTATTGTTGAAAACAACCAACTTTGTATTACTCAGCATGTTGCTTTTTAAATTTCCGCCTGAATTTCTTCCTGCTTGTTTTTAAAATAGAAGTTACAAAGCTGTTTATACTCTTTCTCACTTATATCAACAAACATGGCCTCGCCATTCAGCTTATATTCAACAGAAATCACCTGTCTTCCTTTATTGTAAAGATAATCAAATTTTGCTACCTCTCGCAATAAGCCCTCAAGTTCCCACTCGGCAATACAATCAATCTCAATTCGCTTTTTAGTTTCAATAATCTGCCCGGGCAATCTTTTAGGCAAAATCAAAATATTTTGTTGTTTCATAATTCTCTCCCTGAATTATCTTTTAAACATGATACCACAGCCTCTTAGCTTTGTCAAGATGCTGTTTTTCAACTATAAACAAATACTGCTTACGCTTTAACTCTTGACTTTTGTTGTAAAGCATTTGTCTTTGTTTGACAACATGGGCGCAAAGCAATCTAATCAAAAACTTACTTAATCGCCAATTTGCCCGCATCAATTTTCATGTTCTCCGTAGCCTCTCCAGCAATAGAAAGGTAATATTTTTCATGGTCACATACAATTGTCTTGGTAGTGTATTCTTGCCCAATCAAAGAGATCTTTGAAGGACGAAATCCAAAGCACTCCCCCGCTTTGTACACAGCCTCTTTTGCTGTCCAAGCGCGATTAAATAGTTCACCTCTACTGTAGTTTTGATCTCTCAGATTTTCTTCAAATTCCTGCAAGCTAGAAAGTTCCTCACCAGTCAGCATTTTCTCAGGAGGAAAGTTTTTAAACCGTGCATGATTTACTTTCTCGAGATCAAGTCCAACAGCTTTATCAGAAATTGCAACAGCAACAAGCTTGCCACTATGACTGATTGACAGACAAAATTCATCACATTTCCACTTGCTTTTGTCCTTAATAAACTTAAGTTTCTCAAATTCAAAACCAAGCTTTTTGCACGCCTTTTCAAGGAGTTTCCACGCAAAATACTTTTGCTGTCTCACCTTCTCATTGCTGCAACTTTCAATCTCAAAAAACCTTTCTTGTGGATACACTTTTTCGCTGTCCACAGGGAAAGGAAATTTATCTATATATACGAAAATATAATTCTCTAGAGTTTTCATCAATAATATTATAGCTATTCTCGCGCTTCTTGTCAAGATAAACAATGCTTACTTAGTAAATTTAATATCATACTTTCACTGCTTTAGAAAACAAAAAATGTGGATAACTCTAAGTTATCCACATCGCTTAAAAAATAGTTTATTTATCTTTCACCTCTAAGCACATACAAAATCTATATAAACATCTCATCAACCCTTCGCGCGCGGCCAGCCTATTTCATTATCTCGTCTAGTTCTTCTAATTGTTTGTTGTATTCCGCTTTGCGCTTGTTTACAAATTCTTCAACTTGCTGATCAAATTTTCCTTTGATATGTTGCTTATATTCTGCAATATATTTCTCTCCAAAAAGGGCATACATACATTTTAAAAATGCTTTATGCACTTTTGCCTCAGAATCATATGCTCCATAGCTGAAGAAGACGCTATGGTCGAATATGTCGCACTGTTGTTCCTCAAACCCAGTGTTAAAGGTAATGGTGATTGCATTTTCGCTCGTCTCTACACTTATAATCTCACAACGACAACCATCGTCAACCACTTTTAAAAGCTTATAAAATAAGGATAAAGCCTTTTTTTTGTTCAATTGCTGTATAAACATTAATTTCCCTCCAATAATTGATTTTTCAAGCCAATTTCCAAGCAAGCTAAAAATCTATACTTTTTTATATTTCATTAATATCTGCAAATTCAGTATTATCTAATAATATAATCGCTTTAATTTATTTTATTTCGTTTGCTTCTTCGCTTTCACGCTCTTCTTTTCTGCTTGAATAAAATCTTCATCTTGTTGATTATCTTTTAAATTACGCATGATTTCTCTTGTTATATTTAATAAAGTTGACATATCATTTCTCCTGCTTGAATTATATCACATTATATCTATTTGTCAAGAGCGTGAAATAAAAATAATGTCATGATATCTTAAAATAAAACATCAATCTATGCCAACAAAACTTTGTTGTGTAAAAAATATTAAACAAAAAAGCAACCTCTTGCGGTTGCAAATAGGGTTTTCTGAAAATCGTGAGATTTTTAGGAGGCGGAGCAAACGAGCGCCACTGCAATAATTTACTTCGGAAATTTTGCCTAAGCGTAGATTTGCGAAGCATTCCAGCAGTGTTCATTAGAAAATCGTAGATTTTCGCAAGGTCGCGCTCCTTATTGAAATGTGTTAAAGCGGCCTTATTATTCCGGACTTGGACGGGAAAATAGGTTTTGCAATGCAAAACTGCAAGTGTAAACTTGCAAAACACTGCTAAATGTTTTAATTGCGTAAAAAATAACAAACAAAAAGACGAGCTCGTGCGCTCGCCTTAATGGTATTCCAGCAGTGTTCTATTTTCCCGGACCGTCGCCAGTCAAGTATTTTCGACGATGGAAAGCTTAACTTCTGTGTTCGGTATGTGTACAGGTGGATCCTTTCCTCTATCGCCACTGGAAATGGTATAACTTCAAGTTTTCACTTGGAATTACTAAATTTATGTTTTGATTATATCATAGACTTTGGTAGAAGTCAAGTAAAATCAAGGTTGTTTCTAAAACCCTGACAACTACATAATACTAAGAATGTAAAACTTAATGCTAAGTTTTCCGTGATTAAGCCCTCGAACTATTAGTACCAGTCAACTGAACACATTACTGTGCTTACATCTCTGGCCTATCAACGTTGTAGTCTACAACGGTTCTTACTAACTTATGTTATGGGATATCTAATCTTGTGGTGGGCTTCACGCTTAGATGCTTTCAGCATTTATCCCTTCCGTACATCGCTACCCTGCTATGCCACTGGCGTGACAACAGGTGCACCATTGGTACGTCCACCCCGGTCCTCTCGTACTAGGGGCAGCTCCACTCAAATATCCTACGCCCACGATAGATAGGG
>JAGAKV010000051.1 GCA_017625505.1 Clostridia bacterium
AGTGTGGACAAACTTGTGCCAGTTCTTGAGTCAACAGCAAACCAGCTGGGCAGTATGCCAGGGCTTGTTTTAGATTATGCCTGCAACAATACTTCATATCATACACCAGGCACTGATGTAAGTTACGCAGGTGATGGCAGCATTTGGGCATATTATGAAAATGGCAACATCTATATCCTCTCAAATCAAACGATGGCACTCGCAGGGGATTGCAATGGCGTTTTTGGCAGCGGTCATCCAGCTCTTGTGATCAACAATATTGACACCTCAGCAGTAACGAGTATGCGTAGGCTGTTTGCTAACTATGACGGCACAACATTAGATTTATCCCTTTTTGACACATCCTCTGTGACGGATATGTCCTTGATGTTTTTCTTTGATGTTGACTTTGACAGCCTTCCGAAATTAAAGTATTTAGATTTATCTAATTTTGATACTTCTAATGTGACTGATATGTCAGAGATGTTTAGAGGTTGTGCCAGCCTGACCAGTCTAGATCTATCATCATTTGATACATCATCTGTGGCTGATATGTCATACATGCTTTTATACTGCATCAGCCTGACCAGTCTTGACCTATCATCATTTAACACATCCTCTGTGACGGATATGTCAAATATGTTTTATGACTGCAACAGCCTGACCAGCCTAGACCTCTCTTCCTTCAATACCTCAAGCGTTACGGATATGACATATATGTTTTCTTTCTGCGACAGCCTGACTAGTCTGGACTTATCATTCTTTGACACCTCAGCGGTGACGGATATGTATGGTATGTTTTATAACTGCCGCAGCCTGACCAGTCTTGACCTCTCATCTTTTGACACATCAAGCGTGACGAATATGGAAGATATGTTTTATAACTGCACAAGCCTTAAAACAATCTATGTAAGCAGTGGATGGTCAACAGCGGCAGTGACAAATGGCAGCAATATGTTCGGTGGTTGCGAAAGCCTTGTTGGGCAAAGCGGGGTTGTGTATAACGCAGACAACGTTGGTAAAACAATGGCAAACTGGGATACTGGCTATTTGACACTTAAAACAACAACTTAATTGTTGTGAAAGTAAAAAGGAAAAGTTTAAACACAAGAGGGGATGACTCCCTCTTGTGTTTTTTGTTGTGCAAGGGTGTGACTTAAAAGGTTGCGCGCTTAAAAAGAGTAGAGAATTAATATAAAATTGCATAATTTTATTTGGATATTTTTTTTGGTTGGTGTATAATTGACCTTGTAAAATTAAAAGGAGACAAAAATGAAACAATACGTTTATCTTTTCAAAGAGTCTGACGGGAAAAACAAAGCACTCTTTGGTGGTAAAGGTGCAAACCTTGCCGAAATGACAAACCTTGGCATGCCTGTTCCACAAGGCTTTACAATCACAACTGAGGCTTGTACACAATATTATGTTGACGGAAGAAAAATCAACGACGAAATTATGGCTCAAATCGAGAAGAAACTTGCCGAGCTTGAAGCAATGACTGGCAAGAAACTTGGCGATATGACAAACCCTCTTCTTGTATCAGTTCGTTCTGGCGCAAGAGTGTCAATGCCTGGTATGATGGACACAATCCTCAACCTTGGTCTCAACGACGAAGTTGTTGAAGTTATGGCACGTCTTACAAACAATCCAAGATTTGCTTACGACTCTTACAGAAGATTTATCCAAATGTTCTCAGACGTTGTTATGCAACAAGAGAAATCTAAATATGAAAGAATTCTCGATAAGGTTAAGGAAGAAAAAGGTGTTCAATTTGATAAAGACCTTACCGCTGACGACCTTAAAGGAATTGTAAAAATGTTTAAAGAGCTTTACCTTAAAGCTCAAGGGGAAGAATTCCCACAAGATCCAAAAGTTCAACTTATCGAAGCTGTTAAGGCTGTATTCCGTTCTTGGGATAACGACAGAGCTAATGTTTACAGAAGAATGCATGACATTCCTTACGAATGGGGAACTGCTGTAAACGTTCAATCAATGGTATTTGGAAACCTTGGCGAAGCATCTGGTACAGGTGTTGCGTTCTCTAGAAACCCTGCAACAGGCGAAAACGTTCTTTACGGAGAATATCTTATGAATGCTCAAGGCGAAGACGTTGTTGCCGGAATCAGAACTCCACTGCCAATCTCTACCCTTGCAGAGCAAAACCCAGAAGTTTACAAACAATTTGCTGACATTGCAAAGAAGCTCGAACAACACAACAAAGATATGCAAGATATGGAATTTACTATTGAAAATGGCAAACTCTATATGCTTCAAACAAGAAATGGTAAACGTACAGCTAAAGCTGCACTTAAGATTGCCGTTGACCTTGTTAAAGAAGGCATGATCAGCGAAAAAGAAGCAATCATGATGATTGATCCAAAACAACTTGACGCTCTTCTTCACCCACAATTTGAAGCAGAGTCTCTTAAGAAAGGGTTGGTTATTGCCGAAGCACTTCCAGCTTCTCCTGGTGCTGCTTGCGGAAAAATCGCATTCACTGCACAGCGCGCTAAAGAAATGGCAGCAGAAGACAAGGTTGTTCTTGTAAGACTTGAAACTTCTCCAGAAGATATCGAAGGTATGGCCGTTTCTCAAGGTGTTCTTACCGCTCGTGGTGGTATGACTTCTCACGCTGCCGTTGTTGCTCGTGGAATGGGAACTGCCTGCGTTGCTGGTTGCAGTGCAATCAAATTTGCTGACGATGAAAAATCATTCACACTTAATGGAAAAACTTATGTTGAAGGGGATATCCTTTCATTTGACGGTTCTACTGGAAAAGTTTATGATGGCGAAATCAAAACTGAACCTGCAAAAATTTCTGGTGAATTTGCTACAATCATGGAATGGGCTGATAAATATCGCGCTCTTAAAGTTCGCACAAACGCTGACAATCCAAAAGACGCTAAAAATGCCTTCAACTTTGGCGCTGAAGGTGTTGGACTTTGCCGTACAGAGCATATGTTCTTCGAAGCTGACAGAATTCCTGCAGTAAGAGAAATGATTGTTTCTTCAACTGTTGAAGAGAGAAAGAAAGCTCTTGCAAAACTTCTTCCAATGCAAAGAGAAGACTTTAAAGGAATTTACAAAGCTATGGAAGGACACGCTGTAACAATCCGTTTCCTTGACCCACCACTTCACGAGTTTGTTCCTCATGACGACGCTGATATCGAAGCGCTTGCTCAAGAAATGGGACTTACATTCGAAAGACTTAAGTCAACAATTGCAGATCTTCACGAATTCAACCCAATGATGGGACACCGTGGACTTAGACTTGCAGTTACCTATCCTGAAATTGCTGAAATGCAAACTCAAGCCGTTATCGAAGCTGCTATTGCAGTAAACAAAGAGTGCGGATACGAAATCGTGCCTGAAATTATGATTCCACTTACTTGTGACTGGAAAGAATTTAAATATGTAAGAGATATCGTTGCTGCTAAAGCTGACGAAACAATCAAAGCAAATGGCGCAAATCTCACTTACAAGATTGGTACAATGGTTGAAATTCCACGTGCCGCTCTTACAGCTGATGAAGTTGCAAAATATGCTGAATTCTTCTCATTTGGTACAAACGACCTTACTCAAATGACTTACGGATTCTCTCGTGATGATGCTGGAAAATTCCTTGATGTTTACTACACAAAGAAGATTTTTGAATCAGATCCATTTGCAAGACTTGATCAAAATGGCGTAGGCAAACTTGTTGAAATGGCAGCTCGTCTTGGTAAAGAGACTCGCCCAGACATCAAACTTGGAATCTGCGGCGAACATGGTGGAGATCCATCATCTGTTGAGTTCTGCCACAAAGTTGGACTTACTTATGTTTCTTGCTCTCCATACAGAGTGCCAATCGCACGTCTTGCTGCAGCTCAAGCAAACATCAAATATCCTAGAGTATAATTTTTAAAAATATCTAGTGAATTATTAGGTGTAATTCATAAAAAACAAACAAAAGTGGGATTATTCCCGCTTTTTTTTGTTAAAAAGTTTGATTTTTATTAAAAAATCATTTACAAAATAAAATTTGTGTGTTATACTTTATGTGAAAAAATTTAAGTGAGGTGACGCTGTTATGATGATTGAACCATCAATTGACAAACTTTTATCTAAAACAAAAGGAAATAAATATGTGCTTTGCAATGTTGTTACAAAAAGAGCAAAGGAGATTGAAAGCGTAAGAAGGCTCGAACTTGCTGACCAGGACAAAAAGGCAATCTCGCTTGCTTGCGAAGAAGTTGCAGACGGCAAAGTAAAACCAAGCAAAGAGTTTTAATGATTTGAAATGACCCATAGTAGGTCATTTTTTATTTTTAACAGAAATAAAGCATTGCCATTTGCGTGTATTACTTTTAAATGATGATTGAAATTCAATTATTTGCGTACCTACTTAATAAATGTTGAATAAATAATATCATGGACAAAAAAATAGAGCTGTGTGGAAGTGAGTTGGTTGCGCTGGCGGGAAGTTTGTCGATTGCAATTGCTAAAAAATTTTGCGATGAGGATTTGCGAAAACTTCGTTTCTTTTTTAATTCCATCGCATCAAATTTGGCTATTATTGAAGCAGAAGGAAGGCAACGCAAAAGGGATAAACAATCACATGATTTTACATAACAGGCAGGCAAGGATTGAACCAACAACGGCGCAAATGAGGGCAATCGGTATGGCATAAAGCAGTTTTTTCACATTTGTTTTTGATGTGTATAGGGCGGTGACATAAAAAATAGTTTCGCTGCAGCCAAGGATTACACATGCACAGCGTGAGATGTATGAATCGGCGCCAAATTGCAGCAGAATATCATTAAGTATAGCATAGCTGCCCGAGCCGGTAAATGGACGAAGAAGGACAAGCTCGATAAGCTGAGAGGGGATGCCAAGCAGGTTGAAAATGGGGGAGCATAAGCTTGCCAGCCATGCGGTGGCCCCGCTTTCTCGAAGAAGGGCGACTGCAATCATAATGGTTGCCACGTAAGGGAAAATATCAACAACAAGCGGGATTGCCTTTTTAGCGCCTCGAGCAAAGGTGTCATACGTGGGCACTTTTTTTCTTTTTGCATAGCAAAAGATTGAGATGAAAATTATGGGAATGAAATATGCACTCATCTTGCCCTCCTTTTTGCCAATTTTGATCTTAATTTTCCAAACAAAATCACAAGGCTTATGCCTAGGGCGAATGTGCAAATGGTGGAAAGCAGGGTGGGCAAGATTATGTCGCCAGCACTTAGCGAACCTGCCGCAGCGCGCAGACCGATCACAGTTGAAGGCAGCAGCTGAATTGATGTTGAATTGATGACAATCAGCATAATGATTGCATGCGTTGCAACTCCGCTGCCATCATCAAGGCGCTTCATGGCGGCAATTCCCATAGGTGTTGAGGCGTTTCCCAGTCCAAGCATGTTGGCTGACATATTAAGCGCAATCAACTTTTCGGTCTCTGGATCTTCAATTTTAAAAATTTTTTTGATAAAAGGATGCAACAATTTTGCAAGTTTCTGGCTTAGTCCGCTTGCATCAACAAGCTCCAACATGCCCAGCCATACCGCATACACTGCACATAGCTCCAGCGCAAGAGAAAAGGCGTCCGCAGCAGAGCCTAGCATTGTGGAAAGCACGCCGGCAGGGCTTGTCCATACGAGAGTGCAAATGGAGCCTACAACCATGATAAACCAAATTGTGTTCATGTTATATTTTACTGGCAGCAAGAAAAATATATGTCAGCCGCCGCAAATGTTTTTCTGCTTGACAAAATCAGGAGAAAATTGTATAGTAGTTAAAAAGGAATGAAAATGGGAGATAAGAATATCAAAGACACGCACAAAATGCTTTCTGACGAGGCCGCGAAGATGGGCTCAGTGCGTATGCGCTTTCAAGGCGAAGAGATGATAACTGAATTTTTTGAAGCGAACAACACCGAAGATATGTGCCGTCAGGCGACTTCAGGGCTTGTCTTGGTCGACACTCATGCGCACCTTACAGACAAGGCTTTTGAAGGAGAAGAAGAAATCATCGTGGGGCGCGCTGCGGAGTGCGGCGTAGCTTTTATCATCACCTCAGGCTATAATCTTTCATCTTCACAAACTGCTGTTGCCTGCGCAGAAAAGTTTGACAACGTTTATGCTAGCGTAGGATTTTATCCAGAAAATTGTATGGAGTTTGATTGCGAGGCGCTTAAAGAGATTGCTCAAAATGAAAAAGTTGTTGCGATTGGAGAAATTGGTCTGCAGTATACTGAGGGGATGCCGCCAAAAGAGGAACAAATTGAAGTGTTTGAGAAACAAATAAAACTGGCGCATGAATTAAATCTTCCGATTGTGATTCATTGTCGCGAAGCATATGGAGATTGCCTTGAAGTTCTAAAAAGAAATCAACAATTTCTCAAAGCAGGAGGGACGCTTCATTGCTACTGTGGCAGCAGCGAAATGGCCAAGGAGTTTATCAGGCTTGGGCTGCATATTTCAGTTGGGGGAGTGTCTACTTTTAAAAATGCAGACAAAATCAAAAAAGCAGTCATAGATTGTCCCTTAGAGCGAATTTTGCTTGAGACAGATTGCCCATATCTTGCCCCTCATCCATTTAGAGGAAAAAGAAACGAACCTTCACTTATTCCAACAATTGCAGAGAATTTAGCGACATTGAAAGGCATAAGCGTTGAAGAAGTTGTGTCTGTTACAACACAAAATGCAAGGAGATTATTTAAAATATGATAAATCATGAGTTTAAAAAGAAATTTGGTCAAAATTTTATTTCTGACAAAAATCTGATAAACGCCATTTGCGATGACGCCAATCTTGGAGAAAAAGATGAAGTACTTGAG
This sequence comes from Clostridia bacterium, assembly GCA_017625505.1. Taxonomy (GTDB): domain Bacteria; phylum Bacillota; class Clostridia; order Christensenellales; family UBA1242; genus Caccovivens. Next base: position 6,791 of record JAGAKV010000051.1, read on the forward strand.
ATCGGTGCAGGTGGGGGGAGCCTTACGACAGCGCTCAATGAAAGATGTAAAAAAGTTGTCAGTTATGAAATTGATAGAGATTTGCGGGAGCATCTGACAGGGCTGGGGCTTGAAAAAACAAAGTTTGTTTTCGGCGATGTGATGGATTTTTCTATTGCTGAAATTGAGAACGATTTTGAGGGAAAATACAAGATGATTGCAAACCTTCCATACTACATTACAACGCCTATAATTTTTAAGTTTTTAAATGGATCGAAAAATATCCAAAGTCTTACCATTATGGTTCAAAAAGAGGTGGCAGAGCGCATTGTGGCAAAAGAAGGCGGCAAGGATTATGGCGTTTTGTCAATAATGATTGATTTTTACGGAGAGGCGAAAATCAACCGCATTGTCTCGCGAAAAATGTTTTTTCCGCAGCCAAACGTTGACTCTGCAGTGGTGACCATTGATATAAAAGACAAGCATCCAGACATTGACAAAGAAAAATTTTATAGATTTATTCAAAATGTGTTTGCAATGCGGCGCAAGACGCTTAAAAACAACCTTGCTCAAGGCGGCTATGACAAGCAAAAAATTGATGCACTGGGCGAGGAAATCTTGCGAAGCCGCGCCGAAATGTTTTCTATTGAAAAACTTATTGAAATATACAAGATTTTGGCTTAATAAACAAAAAGTGTGGGGCTGATGCCGGGTAAGACAAATATATAATATATAAAATACTTTAAAAGGGACTTTCTAAATCCCTCTAAATTTAAAACAATTGTGATTAAAAATGAAGGGCTGTTGATAAGCGGTTGCAGAAGAATGATGTCTGCTTGCTAAAACAGCTTTTTTATATCGAAATAAAGTAAATTTAATAAAGGAAAACTTTTAATTTTTTTTCGCGAAATATGTTGTCTTTTGAATTTTTATTTGTTATAATGTAAATAGTAATATTATCTGGCGTTGTCACACAGCAGAGACATCAGCACGGGTTGCGTGTTTTGGTGGTTTCTATAAAAATCTTTTTAGAAAGGCGGTGTTGGTTTGAACGGAACATTGTTAAAGATGAGTTTCTTTGAAAAGATAGGTACATTTTTTGATATCATTCCAAAAGTGATATATTTTTTGGCAACGACATTCTTAAGTGCAATTGATTTATTGCAACATCTGGTTAGAAAACTTGCAGGACTTGATGTGTATTATGTAAAAGAAGGATTTGACAACCTTACAGCGGTGACGCAGCAAGATCCATTAACAGAGTTTATTTATGGTATACTTGGCTATGGAGATTCTGCGCCGCTGTATAAAGGATTAAACACAGTTTTCCTTTCACTTATAGTATTTGCAATCATCTGCCTTGCGGTGACGACAATCATTGCAATAGTAAAATCGCATTATGGTGAAGACGCAAACGCGACAAGTCCATGGAAATACATATACACTGCAATCAAGGCAGTTCTTACATTTGCAATCATTCCTTTCACTGTAGTAATTGGTTTAAAACTTGCCTCTTGGGCATTGCGCACTCTCGACTCAATTACCGCAGGATCTGCAACGGAAGAGTCTTTAAAAAGCACAATGGGCAGCAACGCAGATCAAATTTTTATTGCTTCAAACATCGATGGCTCGGAAGTGAAATATTATACACACTATGATTACTTTGGCGCAGGAGGCGCAACAACCTCCACGCCTTTCAGCGGAATGCTATTTAAAGCGTGCGCGTATGAAGCAAACAGAGCTCGTAAAGATGAAACCTTTGCAAACCATGTTTATGATATTGACAACAAAGATGGGCAAAAGGTTTTTGAGCGAGTAGAAGGCGTCAGCACGGCAGATCAAGTTGATTATGCTTTTGCAAATCACCTTAATTTGAAGGGGGCGATTTGGGGCGGAGAGCTTCAACTGAAACTAAAAACCGTTGCTTATTGGAGTGTGACCGACCTTATCAATGCTCTGCCAACTGTTTGTGATCACTTCACAAAGTTTAACGTTGGTATGGTTTGGATGTTCTATAACTTATGGTCATACAACGCAATAGTTGCTTTTGGTGGCGGCGTATCCATTTTTGGAATTATGCTTTCAGTCATCATTGGTCTTATGTCAAGACTGGCAAAAGGTGCAATTTTATTCCTTATCTATCCATCGCTGCTTGGTATAGCGCCGCTTGACAACTTCAAAGCGTTTAAAAGCTGGACTACCCAGTTTATTCAACAAATCATGATGGCGTTTGGTGCAATCGTCGGGATGAACTTGACGTTGCTCATCCTGCCATATCTGCAAAATATACGCTTCTTCGGAATTGGCGTAGTTGATAATCTTGTAAATACCATTATAGTGATTACAGCACTCATGATGATGAAAGACATCATCTCCATGATTTCAAACTTCGCCGGAGGTGCCGACGCAAACGCTGTCGGAGGCGGCCTAAAAGGAGAAGTTGGAAAAGCCTTTGCAAAAGGTGCAACAACTGCCGGAATCTTGGGTGTTGGCACAGCTCTTTTCGCTGGAGGGACAGCAGGTACAGCCAGAAAGAAACTTCATCAATGGTTTGGACCAGCGAGCAGGAAGTTGAGACGCGAAATGGGTGGATCATCAACGATGAAGGGAAACGCAGCGACATCAGGAGGATTGGCTAACTCTATCAGAACTAAAGCTCAGACTTTAAAAGGTTCTTTTCAATCTGAACAACAGGCCATGTTAAATCAACTTTATGGATCAGCCGGCTATCAAAATGCTAATGATGAACAAAAGAAGGACATGGAAAAAAGCGCTAGAAAAAAATTTGCTGAAGAATTTAGTAAAAATCACGCAAGTGACCTTGGTAGTCTGAAAGCGGATAGCACTAAATTTGCTGAAGACAGAAAAAGATATAAAACCCGTACTGGAAAAACCCTGTATATTGATCAAAACGGCAAGCTTCAGGATGGGGATCAACGTAAAAGAGAGTTACAAAATGAGGACGGTTTATGGAAAGCGTTTACACGTCCAGGTAGAAAATTAACAAGAGCTGTCAGTGCAAAACTTTTGGGATATCAGACCAATAAAGATGGCAGTGTTAAGACTGTGCATGGCGTAGCGCAATTAAATGCTCCAACATTCAAAGCGTTTATGTCGCAAGCTTGGGATAAATCTTTGGGTGCGGCAACAATGGCACTTGCAGGCAAGCACTTGGCTGATGGCTTCCTTAAGAGTTTAAATCAAGTTTCTGCGGGTGCAGGGCTTGACAAGATGCTGGGAGGCATGACGGATATCTTTAAACAAGGCGTTAAGTTTGAAGGCGGAATCTTTGACAATAAGAGCAAACTTGAAGGAGACAAACTTGCCGAGAAACACCATGCAGAAACTCAAGCTAGAATGGCAACAGATGCTAAGGCTGCTGCTGATAGACATGACGAACTTCTTAAAGCGCTTCGAAATTCTAATTCAAGTGACGCAGTAGTTAAGGCTATCGAAAAGATGAATTTGGCAACAACAAACAAACTTGATCAAATTGGAAGGACGTTCTCAGCAGGAAACAAAAACAACAATAACGCTGGAGGGACAAATCCATAGTTTAAGATGCGAAAATCATCAAGATTTTGAATAAAACGATTGACGTCAGTTTTGACTTGAAGTCAACCTTTAAGATGAAAACACATTAAGAATTTTCTTAGTGTGTTTTTTAATTTAATATTTCAAATTCGACATTTGCCTTTTTTTTGTGTGTCGTTAAATTTTTACTATCCTTTGCCATTTGAGAATTTTCAAGATAAAGTTTTGGTTGTTGACAAAATCTTACAACAAATTTACTTAAACGTTTGGAAAATTATGCAAAAAGTGTTATCATCAAAATAGAGGAGAAAAACAAATGAAAAAATTTTGGGGTGAATTTAAAAAATTCATAAGCCGTGGCAATATTCTCGATCTTGCTGTCGGCGTTATCGTTGGTGGTGCGTTTACTGCAATTGTTACCGCACTGACAAATAAAATCATCAGACCGTTTATCAACTGGATTCTCGCTGCTATCACTGGAGGAAGCGGGCTTGACGCTGTTGTGACATTCCTTGGCGATCCTGTTATGGGCGCTGACGGGAAACCAGACCTCACAAAGAGCATCTATATTGATTGGGGCTCATTTATTACAGCCATTCTTGATTTCTTCATCATTGCCCTTACTGTATTCCTTATTCTTAAGGCAGTTATGAAAAGTAAAGAACTGATGAAAGAATCAGCTGAAAAAATGAAAAAGGCAACCCTTTCAAAAGCAGAGAGAAAAGAGCTTAAAGCTGCTGGCATAAGCCCACGTGATAAAGTTGCTGTTGCGGCATACTTTGCAGAGAAAGAGGCAGAAGCTGCAAGACTTAAGGCAGAGGAAGAGGCAAAAGCAAAGGCAGCAGAGGAAGAGGCAAAGAAAAACACAACAGAATATCTGCTTAGAGAAATCCGTGATCTTTTGGCAGAAAACAAAGCGCTAAAAGAAGAAGTAAAAGAAGCTGCTTCCATTGCTGAAGAAAGCAAAGCAAAGAAGCCTAAGGCAAAGAAAGTGGCAGAAAAGGTTGAAGAAAAACCAAAAGCCAAACCTGCAAGAAAAAAGAAAGCAGAGTAATCTCGCGACGTATGTGGTGATTAATCATTTTTAATCCATCACTTTTTAGAACAAAAAGTAAAATCGAAATAAAAAAGATTGCGATTTGCAATCTTTTTTTATTTCACAAAAGTAAAAATCCGCCTTGCGGCGGCTTTGGTGGAAGTTATAACAACCTGCTTACGCAGAACGTTGTAGGTTCACCACAACCTACGGTTGCACTTTGTTTGCACAAAAAAAAGATGCCCGCTGGACACCTTTTCTGGTGGAAGTTATAGGACTCGAACCTATGACCGCCTGCTTGTAAGGCAGATGCTCTACCAACTGAGCTAAACTTCCATTTACGATACTTCCATATAATATCATATATTAAATCAAGAGTCAAGCGTTTTTTAAAAGTTTTTTAAAATTTTTTATTAATTTTTAAATTCCTATATTTGCTGACAAAATTACAAAATTTTTTCCTTTAAATGTTTGTAGATTTGTAGATTTTTAGTATATACTATAATCAACAAGGAGGTATGTATGAGCGAACTTGAAAAGGCGGGAAAGGTGTTTGATGAGTGTTGGTTTATTTTTAGCATGACGGGAAACATTGAAGATGCAAGAATGCTTATTGAGGCGATCGCAAACTACGACCTCGCACTATCTGCTGAGGCTGAGGTGGAATTGTAACATATGTCTGCAAAAGTTAAGGGCATTGTGCTTGGCGGCACAAATGTGAAGGAAAAAGACCGTATTGTGTCTTTGTATACACTTGAGCAAGGTAAAATTTCGGTATCTATGAAGGGCGTCCGTGGAGATAAGGCCAAGATGAAGTTTGCAAAAGAAGTTTTTTGCTTTGGTGATTTTATAATTGAAGAAGGAAAGGCAATTCCTGTTGTGACAGGCGTAGATATCATTGACAGTTTTTATGGGCTGGCGAGCGACATTGATAAATATTATGAAGGGTGCGCCATTCTTGACATTATCTCGAAAATGGGTGGAGAAAGCAATCCGCCGCTTTTTATTGAGCTCGTTAAAGCTCTTAGGGCACTTTGTTATGACAACAACAAAAAATATTATGTTTTCAGCAAATTCTTGATTGGATATTTCAATCTTATGGGATATGGTTTCCTGACGGACAAATGTTCCTCATGCGGTGCAACTCTTAGGCTTCGATATCTCAACTTGCAGGTTGGTGAAATTGTTTGTCCTGCCTGTCGCAACGATTTGTCAGTTCAAATTTCGCAGGCGTGTTATTCTGCTTTAAGGCTTTTGGCTGCGACTGATTATGAAAAACTTTCCACTCTTCATATTGAAGATGATGGCGAGCTTGCCGCGTGCAGTGTGCTTACTAAAAATTATGAGTGGCGTACGGGGAACAAGATTCTGCAGACCTTTTAGAAATCTTCAATATGAAGTAAATAATCTATTTTAAAGCTGTTAACCATGATTAACTATTTGGAGGAAGAGGAGATTAAAACAAATTATATTTAAATAAAAATTATGATTATTTGTTTTGCAATATAAAAATGCGTGCATGTGTGATCAACTTTAGAGTGCAGTAGTTGCACGAGAATTGTATTTGACTACGATTGGGCTTAAATAAAGGAGAATAAAATGAAAGTTGTTAAAAAATCAGCAGAAGAAGTAAAAATGGAGCCTGCCCATGATGGAGCGGGAAGCAGAAAACTTTTTGTCAAAAACGATGAGATTAAAAACATTCAAGGAATAACTCACGGATGGCTAAAGGCAGGGGGCGTTTTTGAGTGGCACAAGCACGACGATTGCAATGAGTGTATGTACGTTCTTAAAGGAAATGGGGTTGTAAAAGATGAGGATGGTGAATATCCTTTTTCAGCAGGTGACTTCTTTGTTTTTCCTGTCGGCGTGTATCATGAACAACGCAACACAGGAAGTGAAGTGTTTGAAGCGGTTTTTATCAGAACTAAATAATATAAACCTTATAATATAAACTTTTTGTTATGACTGATTCATTAAATATGGTAAGGTCTAAGAAAAATGATATCAGAGAAAGAAATATGAGAATTAGAAAAAGAATCTAGTTCTTTTTTATGTGACTATTGACTTTGAAGCGAAGTGATGATATGATAAGAAAGATAAGGAGAAGAAATGGCATATTATAAAATTTCATTAAAAGCAGGGCATTTTGGTAATGGAAGGTATGGACTTCAAACACTTTATGTAAGGGCAGAGGATGTCTTATCTGCTTTTGATTATGCCAGAAGGCTGCCGTCAATTAAACATCATAGGTTGCCGTTAAATGCAGAGGAAGTGGGCGAAGATGAATTTATAATCAATGCTTGTATTAATGCTGCAGAAAAATGTTATTCAGGGGAAATTATACCGCTTGATTTGCAAAAGGTGAAACAACGCGTGTTGAAAACTATTTGTATTGATGAAAAAGTGAATAAAGCGCATAAGAGCGGGCGTCTTAAAGAAGAATTGGTTGCGCTTTGTCAAGAGTGTGACAACGCCCAGACGGACGAACAAAGAAAGGTGGCGGAGGAAAAGCTAAGCAACTGGATTAAGGAGAAATACGACAACCAACACACAATCCTAGAGGAAGAAAGTTCTATATAAAAGATGAGTAATGCTCGTCTTTTTTTGTTAAGAAGTGGAAGCGAAAAATTCGGACTAGCCTTTGTATGCTGTCATGAATGTGTTTATGTAACACTTTTTGCGGTGTAAACCTAAAGGTGTGTGCTGTAAGAAGTCTAGATGAAAGTTTTTTGCTGCGTTTTGTTTTTGTTTAAGGAAGAACAGTGCATTATCACTTATTATGCTGAAAACGCTTGACAATCTATTATATATATTATATACTATACAAGTAAAATAACTTAATTAAAAAGAAATAGGTTTTTAGAGCGTAAAAAATATTTAAAAAATTTTGAAAAAACTCTTGACTTATAACTTTTTACGTGTTACAATACATACGCTGTGAATTACGGGTTGAAATATGAGGTTACTTCGGTTACCGGCAATCGAAGAGAATTCATATGGACAAGTTCGTGGCAACGACCACGGGCGACCAACCAAAAGTCACATTTTTTAAAGTCCAACAGCGCGATACACGCGGACAAGTTTTCCGTAAGTCGATTATGGGCAAAGTGTGATGGTTGGCATTGCTATTACAGGAGGTATTTTAATTAATGGCAACACAAGTTATCAGAATTAAATTGAAGGCCTTTGAACACATCCTTATCGATGAAGCTTGCAAAAGAATCATTGATACAGCTGAGAAGTTCGGCGCTAAAGTCGCTGGCCCAATCCCACTTCCAACAGACAAAGAAGTGGTTACAGTTATCCGTTCACCACACAAATACAAAGACAGTCGTGAACAATTCGAGTCAAGAACTCACAAAAGACTTATTGATATCTACTCACCATCAGCTAAGGCAGTAGACGCTCTTATGAAGATCGATCTCCCAGCTGGCGTTGATATCAAAATCAAACTATAATATGGAGGAAGATTAAATGAAAAAAGCAATAGTTGGAAAGAAACTTGGCATGACTCAAGTCTTCACTCCAGAAGGTGTAGTTATTCCAGTTACTGTTGTAGAGGCAGGTCCTTGCCCAGTTGTTCAGGTTAAAAACAACGAAACAGACGGTTACAGTGCAGTGGTTGTTGCATTTGACAAACAAAAAGCACAAAGAGTAAACAAACCTATGACAGGTGCATTCAAAAAAGCCGGAATCGACACTTATAGATTTGTTAAAGAACTTAAACTTGAAAATGCAAGTGAATTTGCTCTTGGACAAGAAATCAAAGCTGACATCTTCGCTGAAGGAGACAAAGTTGACGTTATTGGAACTACAAGAGGTCGTGGATTTACTGGCGTTATCCAAAGATGGAACCAACACAGACTTAAAATGACTCACGGTGTTGGCCCTGTTCATAGAGAAGTCGGCTCTATGGGCGCAAACTCTACTCCATCAAGAGTATTCAAAAACAAGAATATGCCAGGACACTATGGTGTAGAAAGAGTCACTATTCAAAATCTTGAAATTGTTAAAGTTGATACTGACAGAAATGTTCTTCTTGTTAAAGGATGCATTCCTGGACCAAAAGGCTCAATCGTAACAGTTAGAGAAGCTAAGAAGGCGTAAAAGGAGATAGGAAATGGCAAAAGTTAAAGTTTATAATATGTCTGCAAACGAAGTTGGTCAAATCGATCTCTCTGATGACCTTTTCGCAGTAGAATATAACGAAGCTCTTATTCACGAAGTTTTGGTTGCATACAACGCAAATCAAAGACAAGGAACAAAATCAGCCCTTACAAGAAGTGAAGTAAGAGGACACGCTAAGAAACCTTGGCGTCAAAAGGGAACTGGTAGAGCAAGACATGGCTCTTCAAAAGGCCCACAATGGACAGGCGGTGGAGTTGTATTCGCTCCAAAGCCAAGAGACTTCTCTAAGAAAGTAAACAAACAAAAGAGAAGATATGCTCTTCTTAGTGCACTCAGCACTAAACTTGCTCAAAACGAAGTTACAGTAATTGATAAGTTCGCTTTTGAAGCACCAAAAACTAAAGAAGCAAAGGCATTCGTTGATGCATTCAAGTTTACAGGAAAGACTGTTGTAATCAATGCTGAAAATGACAAAAACATCAAACTTGCAACTGCAAACCTTCCATGCCTTAGCGTTCAAGAAGCAACTGATGTAAACATCTATGACATTCTTTCAAACAAAAATGTTGTTCTTACTCAGTCTGCAATCAAATCTATTGAGGAGGCATACGCAGAATAATGGAAGCTAATAAAATCATTATAAGACCACTTCTCACTGAGAAAAGTTATTCTGGCATTGCAAACAAAGTTTATACTTTCGTTGTTGCAAAAAATGCTGGTAAAATTGAAATCAAAAAAGCAGTTGAACAGCTTTTCGACGTTAAAGTTAAAAAAGTAAACACTGTTATCGTTAAAGGATACAAGAAAGTTCAAAATACAAAGGCTGGAAGAACAGTTGGAAAGACAAGCGATTACAAAAAAGCAATCGTAACTCTTACTGCAGAGTCTAAAACAATTGCATTCTTCGATAGCTTATCTTAATTAGGAGGATAACATGGCGATTAAAACACATAGACCTACATCTGCCGGAAGAAGATTCTATACAACATCATCTTTCGAAGAAATCACAAAAACAGAGCCTGAAAAATCTCTTCTTGCTAAGAAAGATAAGCATGCAGGAAGAAACGCACAAGGCAAAATCACTGTTAGACACCAAGGCGGTGGAAACAGACAAAAATATCGTATCATTGACTTTAAGAGAAACAAAGACAATATCCCAGCGAAAGTTGTTGGTATTGAATACGATCCAAACAGAACAGCATATATCGCGCTTCTCTCATACGCAGATGGCGAAAAGAGATATATCCTTGCTCCTGTAGGACTTAAAGATGGTGACACAGTAATGAGCGGAACAGACGTTGAAATCAAAGTCGGCAACGCACTTCCACTTGCATCAATTCCAGTTGGTTCTCTTGTACACAACATCGAACTTGAACCAAACAAAGGCGGCCAAATGGCACGTTCTGCTGGATCAGAAGTTCAACTTATGGCTAAAGAAGGCAAATATGCAACTCTCAGACTTCCATCAGGAGAAATGAGAAAAGTTCTTCTTACTTGCCGTGCAACAATTGGAACAGTTGGCAATATCGATCATGAGCTTGTATCACTCGGTAAGGCTGGAAGAAAGAGACACATGGGCGTTAGACCATCAGTTCGTGGTGTAGCGATGAACCCTAACGATCACAAACACGGTGGTGGTGAAGGACGCAGCCCAATCGGTATGGCTTCTCCAGTTACACCTTGGAACAAACCAGCTCTTGGATATAAGACAAGAAAGAGTAAAAATCGCTCTAACCGCTTAATGGTTAAGAGAGTTAATTAGGAGAGGATAATATGAGCAAATCATTAAAGAAAAAACCTTATGTTCATCCAAGTTTGGTTAAGAAAGTTGCCGAGATGCAAGAATCTGGAAACAAGAAACCAATTAAAACTTGGTCAAGATCATCTACTATTTATCCTGATTTCGTAGGATTTACATTCGCAGTACACAACGGTAAAAAACACGTCCCTGTTTACTGTACTGCAGATATGGTAGGACACAAACTTGGAGAATTCGCTCCAACAAGAACTTACAAGGGACACACTAAAAAGTCGGCCAATACAGTTGGTGGAAAGAAATAAGGAGTAAGGAATGGCTACAAGAATTAGACAAAAAGCAGAAAAACGCGCAGCAGAGAAGAAATATCCTTATGCCGTTGCTAAATATGTAAGAATGAGTCCATCAAAAATCACTTACATCCTTGACCTCGTTCGTGGAAAGAAAGCACAAGAAGCAGTTGCTATCCTTGAAAATATGCCTGACAAAGGTGCTGACGAAAGCCTTAACGTTTTAAAGAGTGCGATTGCAAACGCTGAAAACAACATGGGCAAGAACGTTGAAACATTATTCGTTAAAGAAGCTTATGCTACAAGCGGACCTCAATTCAAAAGAATGTCTGCAAGAGCTAAAGGTTCTGGAAACGTAATTCTCAAGAAAACTTCACACATCACAATTGTGCTTGATGAAGTGGTAGGAGGCTAAGATGGGACAAAAAGTTAGTCCAGTTGGACTTAGAATTGGAATTAACAAAGATTGGAATTCAACATGGTATGCAGACAAGAAAACTTTTGCTGCAAACCTTAAGGAAGACCAAGGTGTTAAAAATTTCGTTAACAAACAATACAAAGCTTGCTCAATCTCAAAGGTAACTATTGAGAGAACAGAAGGCAAACTTATCGTAAACATCTTCACTGCAAAACCTGGTATGATTATTGGAACTAAGGGTGCAGGAATTGAAGTAATTAAGAAAGAAATTTCAAAACTCATCAGACCTGTAAAACTTTTACTTGTAAACGTAAAAGAAGTCAAGAGACCTGATCTTGATGCTCAACTTGTTGCTGAAAGCATTGCACAACAACTTGAAAAACGTGTTGCTGCTAAAAGAGCACTCAAACAGGCTATCGAAAGAGTTATGAAAGCAGGAGCTAAAGGTTGCAAACTTCAAGTTAGTGGCGTTCTTACAAAAGCTAATGAAAAAGCACAAGTTGAAAAGCAATTCAGAGGATCTGTTCCACTTCATACTCTTAGAGCAGACATTGACTACGGCGAAGCAGCTGCTTATACAATGATCGGTAAGATTGGTATCAAGTGCTGGATCTACAAGGGCGAAATCCTTGGAAACAAGCGTCTGAGCTCAAAGGAGGACAATAAAAATGTTAATGCCTAAAAGAGTTAAAAGAAGAAGAGTTCACAGAGGCAGAATGACTGGTAAGGCTACAAAAGGCAACACTCTTGCTTATGGTTCTTATGGAATGATAGCAACAGAGCCATGCTGGATTAAGTCAAACCAAATTGAAGCTGCCAGAATCGCTCTTACTAGATACACAAGAAGAGATGGTAAAGTTTGGATTAAAATTTTCCCTGACAAGCCAGTAACAAAGAAACCTGCAGACACTCGTATGGGTTCTGGTAAAGGTTCTCCAGAATTCTGGGTTGCAGTTGTTAAGCCAGGCAGAGTTCTTTTCGAAATCGAAGGTGTGTCTGAAGAAGTTGCAAGAGAAGCTCTTAGACTTGCAAGTCACAAACTTCCTTGCAAAACAAAATTTATAAAGAAAGAAGAAGCAAAAGGTGGTGTGAAAGATGAAAATTAATGATATTAAATATCTATCTGTTGCAGAACTTAACGCTAAACTCAAAGAACTTAATAGTGAGTTATTTAATCTCAGATTCGCTCACGCTACTAGATCACTTGCAAATCCTATGGCAATCCACAACATTAAAAAGGACATTGCAAGAGTTCAAACAGTGCTTAGAGAAAAAGAATTGAAAGGAGGCAACGATGGAAACAACTAGAAATTCAAGAATCGTTCGTCAAGGCGAAGTAGTTAGTGCTGGTAAAATGGACAAAACTGTTGTAGTTAAAGTCGTTTCCAGAGTAAAAAGCCCAATCTATAAAAAAGTCGTACAAAAATCAAATACATTCAAAGCTCACGATGAAAACAACGAATGCGGACTTGGCGACATCGTTCGTATTATGGAAACTCGTCCACTTTCTAAGGACAAATACTTCCGCGTTATTGAAATCGTAGAGAAAGCGAAGTAAGGAGGAACGCTATGATTCAACCACAAACAAGATTAAAAGTAGCTGACAATACAGGTGCGAAAGAAATTATGTGTATCAGAGTTCTTGGTGGCTCATACAGAAGAAGTGGAAACATTGGTGACATCATCGTTGCTTCTGTTAAGAAAGCAATTCCTGGTGGAACTGTTAAGAAAGGTGACGTTGTTAAAGCCGTTATCGTTCGTTCTTCAAAGGCCTTCGCAGAACTGATGGTTCTCATATCAGATTTGATGATAATGCAGCAGTTATTATCGACAATCAAAAACAACCTAAGGGAACACGTGTATTTGGACCTATCGCCAGAGAACTTCGTGATAAAGGATATATGAAAATTATATCTCTTGCACCGGACGTTATATAAAAGGAGC
>JAGAKV010000052.1 GCA_017625505.1 Clostridia bacterium
AACTTCAAATACACCGTCACCAATTTCAAGAATAGATACGTCGAATGTTCCGCCACCAAGGTCATAAACAAGAATTTGTTGATTTGCATTTTCGCCTTTATCGAGTCCGTATGCAAGTGCTGCGGCTGTTGGCTCGTTGATGATACGAAGAACTTCAAGTCCTGCAATCTTTCCTGCATCTTTTGTAGCCTGTCTTTGAGCATCGTTGAAATATGCTGGCACTGTGATAACTGCTTGAGTCACCGCGCCGCCAAGATATCCTTCAGCATCTGCTTTAAGTTTTGAAAGAATCATAGCAGAAATTTCTTGTGGTGTATATTCCTTACCATTTAAAGTTGTTTTGTAAGCATTGCCCATTTCTCTCTTGATAGATTGAACTGTGTTGTCAGCGTTTACAACTGCCTGACGCTTTGCAACTTTACCAACAAGCCTTTCTCCTTCTTTAGTATAAGCTACAACAGATGGAGTTGTTCTGTCTCCTTCTGCATTTGCGATGACTGTTGGCTTTCCGCCTTCCATAACAGCCACGCAAGAGTTTGTTGTTCCTAAGTCAATTCCAATAATTTTTCCCATTTTTTTATTCTCCTTTTTTATTAATTTATATTTTTTGACTAAATTTATAAAAATTTTAATTATTTGCTTTAAAATTATTTGTTTGTTTGATTATATTATTTATCATATTTCTCTTCATCAAGATATTTATGAAAATTCTCACCTCGAGAGCCTTCCACAGATCGCATTTTATCAATTTTGGTTTGATAAACTTTCCAATCATATGACAAGTCTTTCTCAAGACCTTTCAATTTTGAGTCAAACACCAGAAACAATTTTTCTGTTGCTACCAAAAGTTTATGATAAGTTTTACCTTGCGCGTTTCTTAATACAACTTTTTGAAAACTCTGATCTAGAAAGTCCTTATCGACCGCTGGTCTATAAATCGCTTTAGCACTATCATAAACTCTTCTCTCAATCCAACTAATTTTCTTCGTTTCTAAAAACCCTTCAATCTTTCTTACTAAACTATCCATCTAATTCCCCTTTCTATTTACAATTACCTTTGCATATCTTATTACTTTCTCGTTGAATATATATCCTGCCTGATATTCATCGAGTATTATATCATCTTCTTGATTTTCATCTGTAAATTGAGCGATTGCTTCATGCAGGTTATGATCAAATTTATGCCCAATTGTTTCAATTTTTTTCACACCGAGTGAGTGGAGAGCGTCAAAGATTTTTTGTTCAATCATCTCAACACCCTTTAGCACATTTTCATCTACGATTGATTTTTTTGCTTCTTTAAAAGTATCAAGCGCTGGCAAGAACGCTTCTATGACTGAAATTTGTCCAATAACTCTTGCCTTGTTTTTGTCTTCGACTGCGTGTCTACGATAGTTGTCAAAGTCTGCCTGAATTTGCTTTGCAAGCCCCAGATACATTTGTGCTTTGTCATCAAGAGTCTCTTCTTGTTGGTGGCAATGACAATTTTCTCCACACTCGCATTCTTTTTCATTGGCATGCTCACATGTGCATTCGTCGCAACACCTATCTCCCTCGTGACAATGGCAGTCGTCACCGCAAGTGCAGCCCTCGCTGCAACCACAACTATGCTCACCATGTTGATTGTCATCGCAGTGACAAGCCTCGCTGTGAGAGTGCTGCTCGCACCCACAATGGCAAGATTTTTCTTCAAACTGTTCTTTCTCTATGTTTGTCATCTATTCTCCTTTTAAATCATTTAAACTATCAATTACAACTTTCAGTGCAGAGGCGATCCCCGCATAGTCCATACGCTGCGGCCCAATAACTCCAATTGAGGCAAGTTGTCTGCCGTTGACAACAAGTGGTGCCTTGACAACCGAACATTCTTGCTCTTCTTCCGCAACGCTGACTTCAATGTTTCCATTCCCCTCAAGTTCGAGGAAGGTTGACAGTTCTTTTTCATCATCAAGTACATTAAGCACTTTTTTTGCATCTTCAACGCTATGCTTGTCATTTAAAAGTTTGGCGCTGCCTTCTCTCCTTACGTTGAGATACCGCTGGCTATTGAGATTTTTAAGTCCCTCAATAAGTGAGTTGACCACATTTTGAAATGCTTCGATTTCGCTATGCATCCCACTTTGATATTGCTCCATATTTTCAATCATGAAACCTAGCGTTTCGCCTTTAAAGTGTTTGGTAAGATATTTAGAAGCATCTTCACAGTCTTGAATTCCCGCCCTCACGTCAAGCGTCTGGTTGATATATCCCGCAACTGTACCAATAAGCACCATAACCTTATCTTGCAGAAGAGGAATGATTTTCAAATCGTTTAGCACAAGGTTTTTAACGCCGTCAACCATAACCACTGTTGGGTAGTTTGTCGCCTGACTTACAACCTTAGCAATTCCGCCAACTATTTCATCTAGACTGCTTGTTCGAGAAGAGATAATCTTCTTCACCTCGTCAAGTTGCCCTTGACTTGCCTGCCCTTGCGCCAGCAGACTTTCTACATAATAGCGATAACCTTGCGCCGTTGGCACTCTTCCTCCAGAGGTATGAAGCTGCTTTAAAAACCCCATAGCCTCAAGCGCGTTAAGTTCGTTTCGAAGGGTTGCTGTCGAGCAATCTAAACTTGCCGAGTCTTTAATCCCTCCACTTGTAATTGGTGAGCAGTCCTTAATATATTCCTCAATTGCCATTTGAAGAATCTTTTGCTTTCGCGATGACAATTCCATAACGACCTCTCATTTTTCGACATTGTTAGCACTCTCTTGTTTTAAGTGCTAGCACTATTATATGCAATCTTTTCAAAATAGTCAACTAAAAATGACAAAAATTTTAAGTTTTTTTGCAATATTTTGTTTCTTTTTGTCTTTTAACACCCATTTTGTCAAAGATTACTGTCAATTCTCTTGCTATTTCTCTTGAAAGATTGACTTTGCCTTATTTTTATGGTATATTATAGGTATAATTAATTATAGGAGTACACTTATGCCAGTAAAACCAGAACTTGTTCAAAAATATATCAAGCGTGTAAGCAAGGACGGTTTCGAACTTGATTTTGTTCCAAAAAGGTATCGCACAGCAGAAGTTTGTTTGAAAGCCGTTGAAAATGAAGGCTGCGCACTGATGTTTGTCCCAAAACACATTTGTACGCAAGAACTATGCGAGGTTGCAATTCGCAACAACATAAATGCTGCGGAGTTTGTGCCTAAAAAAATTTTAACAGTAGACTTTGCAATCAAAATTCTACTTGAAATAGAACATGCGTTCAACAAACTTCCAGATAAGCTTCGCTCGATTCCAGCATTTAAAAAAGCACAGCGCTATTTAGACGAAGAATACACTTTTACGCTTTAAACAATCTTTTTTTCTTGACAAATATAAAAAATATGCTATAATAGTGACCATTAGGAGAAAACCATGCAAAACAAAATCAAAGATGAAGAATATATCGCTTATTACGCAAAACTATTAGAAACAGGAAAAGCAACACTAACTGATATCCCTAGAAAGTTTCGCACGTACGATATTTATTTGGCATACATCAAACGAAACCCACTCGATTTAAACAAAATCCCAGAAAAATATATCAATCAAAAGATGTGTGATGTGGCAACAACAAAAAATCCAAATGCAGCTAAATTTGTGCCAAACAAATTTAAAACTCCAGAGTTTTATCTTAGACTGATCAGAAGCAATCCAGCGCTGATGCTTGACATGCCGAGCGGCTATCAAGACGAGTGGTTTTACAGCTCAGCTGTTTTGATGCATCCAAAAGCCCTTGACTTTATTCCTGAAAGATATCAAACATACAATATTTGTCTTGATGCTGTTTCAGCGTTTGGTGAAGCCCTAGCATACGTTCCAGAAAGACACAAAACGCTTGCGCTTTGCTCAATCGCTGTAGGAAACAACCTTAAAGCAGAAGAATTTGCGCCAGAAAAAATCAAAGCACTTCCATCTTGGAAAAGCATGATTGCGGCTCAAGCAGAAAAAGAAAAGAAAAATAATGAGACACACGAGAAAAAGCTTAGAGAAAAACAAGAAAAATCAGACGAGTTTTACGAGATTTATAGAAACCTGTTTTAACATTTGGGGACATTCACTCCCCTTTTTTCTTCTATCAATATAGTTGACTTTTTGATTATTTATGCTATACTAAATACACAACCCGATAAAAAGGATTTTTATGCAAATTAAAAACATCTTTAAAAAGAAAAAAATATCAAGTAAAGAAGAGTTGATCGCTCTTGCGATGCAAGACATCTCAAACATGAGACTCGCGCCAAGAGCCCTGCGAAATGAATCGCTATATCGCGACTTAGTTATGCTGCATCCGGACGCACTTAAATATGTTCCAAAAAAATTTCAAACTCACTTTATTTATTTAAATGCGGTAAATGCATATGGAACCAGTATTTGCCATATCAACAAGAAGTATCTTAAAAACGATATCTGCGTAGCGGCAATAAACAACTCACCCATAGCATTTAAATATATACCAGAAGAGCTGCAGACATATAAACTATCTCTTCTGACAGTTTCAAAAGACCCAGTAATGTTTAAATACATCCCATTTGAGCACAGAACTGTTGAGCTGTGCAAAGTAGCAATTACAAACCCTGCAACAAGAGAGCAAGTCATCCCACGTGTACCTCTTAATGTACTAGCAGACCATGAATTTATACGACACGAGCTTGCCCTAATGGAAGCAGAGGAGAAATCTAAACGAAAAAAAGAAGCCAAACAGCAACGATTAAAAAACACTTTTCCAAAAAAAGCAGCAGCAAAACCATGCGACAAAGTACTTTATGTTGACGAAGACGAAAATGAAATCTAATTTTCTTGACAATATGGTAAACTCTTTGATAAAATAATTTTAGGGAGGACAAGATTATGGAAAAAACAAAAAACATCGAACAAAAACCAGTTGTAGAGCCTGTAAAGCTTAAAGAGGTAGAGCTTACAGATTTAAAATTTCCTGAAACACAAAAAGAGACTCAAAACCAAGAAAAGAAAGTTTGTAAAAATAAACTTAAACAAGGTTTTTCTTTTTCTGGCGAAGCTTCTGAAGAGGAAGTTGAAATCAATTTTTAATTACAGCTGCAAAACCCGGCAAAAACAATATCAAAAAAAAAGATGCTCGTTATGAGCGTCTTGTTTTTTATTATTAAAATTTTATCTAAGTGGTTTATAATTCTCGCATCAAATTTTACGATTTTTCCACCCTTAAAATATCTCCCTCTTTAAGATTGTATGGACAAGAGATTGTCACAACTTCTTGAACGCGTTTTGCGTCATTAATCTCTCCCCCCTTAGAATTGATTATCTTTTCAATTGTGATTGTTTTAAGAAAGTTGTCATCGGCGGAGAGAATTTCAAGCTTATCGCCAACTTTGAAGCGATTTCGCATTTCAACTTTGACAAAGCCGTCCTTAGCATCCTCAACAACCTTTGCTATAAACACATAAGTTTGCACCGGCATGCTATCTTCAAGATATTCTTTGTCTTTTTCACCAAAGTAGAAGCCCGTTGTATACCTGCGGTGACTTGTCTTTTCAAGTTCTGCTTGAAGCGCTTGTTTATTCTGATAGCCGTCAAGTGCTCTGCGATATGCATTTATAACTGAGGCCACATAATAATCTGACTTCATTCGTCCTTCAACTTTCAAGCTTTCAATGCCCGCCTGCTTTAATTCATCTAAATGGTCGATCAAACACAAATCCTTTGAGTTTAAAATATATGTGCCGCGCTCATCTTCCTGAATTTCCATTTCATCAGTGCGGCTTTCTTCTCGTATAAAGTACTTCCAACGGCAAGCTTGAACGCAGGCACCTCGATTGCTTTCTCTTCCTGTAAGATAGTTTGAAAGCAGACATCGTCCAGAATAAGATATGCACATCGCACCATGCACAAATGTTTCAATCTCGCACTTGCCTTCAACCGCTTTTTTAATCTCAGCTATTTGATTCAGAGACAGCTCTCTTGCCAGAACAAGCCTTGTACACCCCATATCCGCATATACTTTTGCAGTGGAGCTATTGTTGATATTCGCCTGTGTGGACACATGCACATTTATTTTAGGAAAATGCTTTGTGATATATGAGATAAGCCCCAAATCACTTACAATCACTCCATCAACTTCCGCCTGTTGCAGAAGGGAAAGATAATCGTCAAGGCCTTCAAAGTCGCTGTCGTTTGCCACAATATTTAGTGTCACATAGCCTTTCTTGCCGCGAGCATGAAGATATCTCAACGCTTCAAAAATTTCTTCTTCGCTAAAATTACCCGCAAACGCACGAAGTCCCAGTTTTTTGCCAGCAAAATACACAGCGTCTGCCCCAAAATGCACCGCCGTTTTAAGTTTCTCAAAATTTCCTGCTGGAGCTAATAGTTCCATAGCGTACTCCTTTAATTTTTTTCGTCAAAATATTGCAAAACAGCATTTCAAGTCATAATTCTTTATTTATCTGCTAGTCGTGAAATTCACTGTCACCTAGTGGAACGTTTGGTTTTGCTGTCAGATCAAGTTTTGCAAGGCCGAGTCCGTCGCGAATCATATAATAAGCCATTGCGCCAATCATAGCAGAATTGTCTGTACAATATTTAAGCACAGGGCTGTAAACTTTAATACCCTCTTGTTCTCCACTTGCAAGCGCCTTTTCTTTAAGTTTTGAATTTGCACCAACGCCGCCCGCAATAACCAGTTTATCAATCCCCTCTTGCTTACATGCGCGAATTGCTTTTACAACAAGCTCTTCTGTAACCGCCTCTTGAAAAGAGCAGGCTACGTCTGCAGGGTTAAAGTGTTCCTTTCGCTGCGTCGCATTATGTACAAAATTTACAACCTCAGTTTTTATCCCGCTAAAAGAAAAGTCAAGACTTCCCTTCAAGCTTTTTGACACAACAAATTTATACTTTGCTTCTCCACTTGCGGCAAGTTTGTCAATCTCAGGGCCTCCCGGATAAGACAAACCTAATACCCTTGCCACTTTGTCAAAGGCCTCGCCAATTGCATCATCAACTGTGGTGCCAAGCATGGTCATTTTGTTGTAATCTTCAACTCTTAAAAGGGCTGTATGTCCACCGCTGACCATAAGACAAACAAAAGGCGGCTTAAGCTGTTTGTGAGAAATATAGTTTGCCGCGATATGCCCGTGAACATGACTAACAGCAATAAGAGGAAGATTAAGACTGTATGCCAGTCCTTTTGCAAAGTTGACCCCAACAAGAAGCGCCCCGACAAGCCCCGCTCCGTAAGTCACTGCAACGGCGTCAATGTCTTCTTTTTTTATCTTTGCTTCCATAAGCGCCTCATTGAAAATGTTTGAAATTGCAGTGATGTGATTTCGTGATGCCACCTCGGGCACAACCCCGCCAAATCTTCTGTGAATTTCAATTTGTGATGACACAATGTTTGCCAAAACCTCTCTGCCATTTTTCACAATTGCAATGCTTGTTTCATCGCAAGATGACTCAACAGAGAGAACAATAATATCTTCTTTTGTTTTTAAAGCGCGGAACTTTTCCACACTATCCACGTAGTAACTCATTTTTCACTTCCTTTTTACAATAATCTTTTGCCTTTTTTCTGTAAAAAGCTTTTTAGTTTTTTTAAGAATTGTTTCCTATAGGACTTGTTTTCTTCAAATACTCATTGATGAATTCTTGAATATTCCCGTCCATAACCCCCTGCACGTTGCTGTCTTCATAGCCAGTTCTATGATCTTTAACAAGCGTATATGGGCAGAATACATAGCTGCGGATTTGACTCCCCCATTCAATTTTCTTGATTTCGCCACGAATTGACGCAAGCCTTTCCATTTCTTCACTCTCTTCTTTTTCAACAAGCTTTGAGTAAAGCATTTGCATACAAGTTTCCTTGTTTTGCGTCTGACTTCGCTCTACCTGGCATGCAACAACGATGCCTGTTGGAATATGCGTAATTCTCACAGCACTTTCAGTTTTATTTACATGCTGTCCGCCTGCACCCGACGCACGATAAGTGTCAATTTTAAGTTCGTCAGGTCTTATTTCTATATTTGGTTTTTGGTCCAACTTTGGCATAACTTCAACGCTGGCAAATGATGTATGCCTGCGAGCATTAGAGTCGAAAGGAGATATGCGCACAAGCCTGTGCACACCTTTTTCTGCCTTTAAAAAACCATACGCATTATCGCCGCTAATTTCAAAAGTCACGCCTTTAAGCCCAGCCTCATCGCCCGGAAGCACATCAAGCACTTTTACAGAATAGCCCTGCCTTTCGCAGTACATGCGATACATTCTGTAAAGCATATCCGCCCAGTCTTGCGCCTCTGTTCCGCCCGCACCGGCATGAATGGTGATGATGGCGTCATTTGCATCATATCTTCCGCTAAGAAGGGTTTGAATTTTTGCTTCTTCAACTTCTTTTTCTAGATTGTGCAAACTCTCTTCAATATCACCGTCAAGCGAGTCATCTTTAATCTCTTCAGCAAGCTCAACATAGGCATTGCAATCATCAAACAACCCTTCAAGACGGGCAATCAGTGCAAGCCTATTTTCAAGAGATTTAATCTTCTTCCCAACCTGCAGCACACGCTGCTGATCAAGATAAAAATTTTCTTCAAGCTGCTCTTTTTTCAGGGATTCGAGTTCAGCAATAGTTTTATCCTTGTCAAAGACACTCCTTTATAAAAGAAATTTCTTCGTTCATTTGTGAAAGTCTAATTTTTACATTATCTAAAATCATTTTTTTCTCCTTACGTCTTTGCTATAAATTTTAACTGATTTTCAGCCGTTTGTCAATTATTTTAGGAACACTTTTTTCGTTTGCCCGCATATTATATAGTGTGCAACAAGCGGGGAAGTCCGCTTAAGACAATCTATTTTAGGAGGTTTTATGTCTTTTTATATCAACAACTCAAACCAAGATCGCCCCGGCCCGATCAACGGCAATGCGCTTAGCGGTGTTTGCGAAAAGGTTTTGGTTGAAACTAGAAAAGTTTTTGATGCCTGCGTTTCGCGCACAACAGAAACAGGCGTGGTTCTGCCACTAAGCGGTTTCAACCCAGCAAATCCTGCCCTTCCACTTACATTCATCTCTGCCACCAATCAAGTGGGAGTGCCTGCCACCGTCAGCGATATTGTCGTAGACCGCATTGACAACAATCCAAACTATGCAAATGTCTCAATGACAATCACAATTCCACTGACCGTAACATATCGCGATGCAAATGGCGTGATTGGTACTGCCGCATCAAGCGTAACCATTCAAAAATGCGCCGTGCTTTTTGTACCTCAACCAGCACTGACGCCTGTTGACATTACAGCAACAGCCATCTTCTCAAGCAACCTAGGCACTTTCACTCCAGAAGATTCCTTCACTGTCACAGCCTGCCTGCAGATTTTGATCAAAGTCACAGCTGAAGTTGATCTGCTGCTTCCATCATTTGGCTATCCAGTCATCCCACCATGCCAAGCATGTGAAGGCACAACCGTTTGCCCAGGTATTGAAGATCTGCCGCTCTACCCAACCGCAACCACAACAACAAGAATATAAACTTAAAAAAACAAGGAGTTATATCCTTGTTTTTTATTTATACATTTTTAAATGTCATATATCCAAGTCCATCTCCACCAGCATACGCATATGTTTTATCTATGTAATTCGCCTTATAATTTGGCAGCAATGAGCAATTGATAAACATACTGCCACTATTCGTCACAGCATCCGTATTCCATTTGTCGCTAATAAAAATTTTTTCAAGAGCGGTACAATGTCCAAACATAGCTGCCATATTAGTAACTTTTTCCGTATTAAAATTAGACAGATCAAGATATGTCAATTTATTACAGTACCCAAACATAAAATGCATATTTTCAACAAGAGGAGTATTCCACTTCGACAAGTCAAGCTCTTTTACATTTGCACAATCAAAAAACATATAATCCATCCTTTTGACTTGTTCTGTATTAAAATTAGATACGTCGATCTCGCTCAGTACAATACAATAATGAAACATATATGACATATTTGTTACATTTGATGTAGACCAATTGGAAACATCCAAATTTTCCAACTTTTTACAATATGCAAACATATTTCCCATATCTTGAACATTTAAGGTGTTCCAATTAGATACATTAACATAAGTTAATTTTTCACAACTTTGAAACATTGCACTCATATCCGTGACATTTCCAGTGTCGAAGCTAGATGCTTCAACAAATGAAAGTGTAAGACAGGATGCAAACATACCAAACATACTTTTCACGTTTTTGGTATCAAAAGATGATAGGTCTAATGATTGCATAGCCTCACAATAAGCAAACATTCCTCTCATATCTACAACATTTCCTGTATTAAAAGCAGAGAAATTTAAGTTTTTTAGCGCTACACACTCATAAAACATATATGACATATCAGTAACTTGAGCGTTGTTAAAATTGGACAGATCTACATCTACAAGCCCTGAACACTGCATAAACATTTGTGCCATTGTCGTCACACTTGATGTATCGAAATTTGATATACTAATTTTTGTTAGTGACACACACCCACCAAACATTCCAAACATACTTTTTACATTTGCAGTGTTAAAGTTAGACAAATCTATACTACTTAACCCAGCACAACTTGCAAACATTTTCTCCATCGTTGTCACATTTGAAGTATTAAAATTTGTAAGATCCAGACTCTTAAGTTCGCTTTTCCCCTGAAAAAATGATGTGCAATCTGCAGGAAGATCTATTGTATAGTTTGAATAAACATAAAGGGTTGTGCCGTCAAGTCTTGTCCAGATTTTCTTGGTCGTGTCCGCCATTGGTTTGGCTGCGTTTGTTTGGGCTGCTCCTTCCGGCTGCTCTTCTGCGTAGGCGAAAATAATTTGCTCGGCAGTTGTATTTGATTGAATGGTTGATTTTGTTGTATCATCAAGTGCCTCAAGGCCTGTAACTGTCGAATAGTCTAGTTGAATGTCAAAAGTCCCGCCGCATTTTGCTGTTTTGTTGACATCATGAACTGATAGGCCTACTCTTATCATCTTGTAGCCACCCGCTGGAATATTGTTGTAATGGGCTTTTGTCCAGTCGTCCTCTGATATTGTTGAAGCTGATTGTGCCGCGTCAAAGCCGGCATTATCGTCAATATTGCAATATGCTATGTCGGCGTCAATATTCTTCCTATCCTCGTTATATGTTGGTGTACACAGCACGCGGATATATCCGCTGTCCATAAGGCTTTCGATTGTAAAATAGAAGTATGCTTTTGATGCGTATGGGTTAAGATTGACCTCTCCAATATATACATCTTTTTCTGATGTGTTGTCGTTGGCGTTGAATACTACATAATCTTGTGCGTCGCGCTCAATCTCATTTTCGTTTGAATCATAAATAATATTGACTGCACCGTCTTCGACACCGTCGCCATCTGTGTCAAGGTTTGGCACGTACTTTTCTGTCCTTACCCTTGCTGCAAGGTTGTTGCCCAGTGTATAGCTTACGCTAAAACTTGAGCTTAAGCCTTGCGTGCTCGCTGCAAAAACGCCCACAAGTGCGCCCACCGCCGCAAGCAGCACAAAAGACAGCACAAGTGCTGTAACTTTTAGTTTTAAATTTGACCTATTGTTTATCTTCTCCACCGCGTTCTCCTTTAAAAGCCTATTTATGTCTATATTATCTAATCTTATTTTACCCCTCTTTTAGGCAAAAAGTCAAACAATTTATCAAGATTATGCCTTTCACATTATGCCTAAATCGTTTAAAATTATTCTTTTTCAATCTACGCAGCTCTTTCTCTCATAAAAAAATGAGCAAAAGCCCATTTCCCTACCATTTCAGCTTGCTACTTCAATACTGCAAATGCATTGTCTACGATTTCTGCAATATTTGCCGAGCATTCCTTTTGTCCATTTAAATGAATCAGATATTCAATATTCCCCTCTTTTCCTTTTATGGATGAATGAGTCAATCCCGAAAGTTTAAAATCATAAATTTTTATTTCTTCAAGCATTTCTCTTAGGAGGCTTTTGTGGATAACTTTATCTTTTATCACCCCTCGGCAGCGCTTTGCAACTTCTTTGCCGCACTCAAACTGTGGTTTAAACAACAACACGCACTCCACAGCGCCAAGCAAGTTGTGGATAACTGGAAAAATATGTTTAAGCGAGATGAATGAAAGGTCGCCAATCGCAATATCAACGCCTTGCACTTCCTCTTTTGCAAGCGAGCGAATATCCCTACCTTCCATATTTACAACTCGAGAGTCTTTTGAAAGAATATGCGAAAGTTCGCCATGTCCAACGTCCACTGAAAGCACTTTGCCCGCTCCATTTTTCAAAGCGACCTGCGTAAACCCACCAGTAGACGCCCCCATATCAAGAACCACTTTCCCTTGAAAGTCAATATCAAACGCTTCAATCGCGCGGACAAGCTTATATGCTCCTCTGGACACATAATCATCTTTTGGCGTGACAACAACAGTTTTTTCTGCTTCTACATCGAAAGACACTTTCTCAATGATTACGCCTTCCACTTGCACACAACCCTCTTTAATCAAGTTTTGCGCTTTTGTCCTGCTGACTTGCAGTTTCTGCGCAATCAAATTATCTAATCTCATACAACAACCATAGCACAAACTTCTTATAAAGTCAAGAAAATAAAAGGCAAATAGACCACACTGACTATAAACTATCAACTATACTCTTTATATAAATTGAAAATCTTTTGAAGATGATACAAATAAAAAATAGGCATACGCCTACTTTTATATTTTATTCATTATCTCCCTATTGCTCACTTTCGGTTGCAACTTTCAACAATCTTTCTTGCTCTTTGCAAAATTTTTTGATGTTTTCTTCAGTGATGAGTTCGTTGGTAATCTTCTGAGTTGTGTCAAACTTAAACAAACTCATAACATTTACAACATAAAGC
Organism: Clostridia bacterium; assembly: GCA_017625505.1. Taxonomy (GTDB): domain Bacteria; phylum Bacillota; class Clostridia; order Christensenellales; family UBA1242; genus Caccovivens. The sequence continues at coordinate 12,898 of JAGAKV010000052.1, forward strand.
GACAACTTCTTATCAACCGCCAGAGCCTCTCTTACTGTTGATTTTTGTGCTTTGTTTTTAACATAACGCATATATTTTACGTTTGCATCAATTGCATCAAGTGCAACCTCTCCATAAGAACAAGCTTTTCCCTTATACTTTTCCGCTACATATGCAACAACATCGCAAAGCAGTTTTTTGTACTGTGCAACCTTTTCCTTTTTCATCTTTTCTCCTTGTTACGCCTTTTTTATATCTTTTTACTGAGCAGCTACCGCCACTGCAATTTTACACCTAAATTAATGTGTCAACTTCAATCTCTTCAGCCGCAGCCTGTTCGTCAGGTCGAGCCTGCTTATTGCGGTCAAAAATCTTATTTCTTTGATACTCGGCAAACTTGTCAATAAATTCATCTTTCAACAGGCTATCATTGATAACAGCTGTTGTCCCCGCGTCTAAAAATTCACACAAAGCAATCACAGTTTCTAAATTGCCCCAGTGATAGAGCGTTTTGCCTTTGTATTTTCCCTTCATCATTTCTTTCTGAGCTTTTTCGCCCCACTTTTCATATTTATGATAAAGGTCATCATAGCTTGTTGCCTTTCTAAAATGTTTTTTTGCATACTTAACCGCATCAACAACCAGTTCTTTGCATTTTTGTTCTTTTTCTGTCATATATATTCTCCCAAATTATCTTTTCTTTTATTATACCCTTCTTTCAAATATTTTGTCAAATAAAACCATGAAGTTTATAAAAGCAAAAGAAGAGATGCTTGCACCTCTCCTTTTATCAGTTATTATTTCATAATCTTTGATAGTTATTAAATATTAACCTTTATTCGACACTTACAAGGTAATAATAAACTGGCTGTCCACCGCTTACTGCCGTAACTTCACAGTTTGGATATTTCTCTTGAAGCTTTTCGGCAAGCGCCATGGCCTCATCTTCTCTGATGTCTTCGCCATAGAAAAGGGTCATAGTCATAGTTTCTTCTGAAATCATTTTTTCGATAAGTGCCTCTGTTGTTTCACCAACAAGTTTGCCTTTTGCAAGAATTGCCTTATCGTCAAGTCCAATAATATCTCCAACGTGAAGGTCAAACCCGTCAACGTGAGTATCTCTCACAGCATATGTCACTGAGCCGGACTTAACGCCCTTCATTGCATCACCCATTGCCTCTGCATTTTCTTCAACAGATCCGTCTGGGTTGAAAGAAATTGCCGCTGAGATTCCTTCAGGGATTGAACGAGTAGGAATAACAATAAGGTTTTTGTTTGTAAGGTCACTGGCTTGATTTGCAGCAAGCACAATATTTTTGTTGTTTGGGAAAACAAACACGTTTCTTGCTGGCACTTTGTCAGCCGCAGCTGCGATATCTGCAGCTGAAGGATTCATAGTCTGTCCACCAACAATAATCTCATCAACACCTAAATCTCTGAATATTGCAGCGATTCCGTCTCCTGGAGCAACTGCAACCATTCCGTGTTCTTTAGTCTCTTCCATCACGTTTGCTTTCTTCTTAAGCTCACGATTTTGTTCTCTCATGTTTTCAATCTTAAGATTGTAAAGTTCGCCAAGCTCTAAAGCATATTCAAGTGCTTTGTTTGGCTCGTTTGAGTGAACATGGACTTTTACAAGGTTAAGGTCACCAATACAAATTACTGAGTCACCAAGGTTGCAAAGTTTTTCTCTAAGCTTGTCAATATCTGCCTCAGTGGTCTTTTTGTGCATATTGATAATCATATACTCTGTACAATAGCCGAATTCAATCTCTCCAAGATTTTCGATATCAGCAAGCACATCATCAACAGATTGTGGTTTTTTCTCGTCTTCAAAAACAAACTCAAAATCTTCTTCACCCATAATAAGCTTTTGGAAGCCAGTGAAGATGACCAAAATTCCTCGTCCGCCCGCGTCAACAACGCCTGCTTTTTTAAGAACAGGCAACATCTCTGGAGTTTGACTTAAAATTTCCTCACCCACTTGAAGAACTTTCTTTAAAAAGTCTTCAAAGTTGTCAGTCTTTTTAGCAACGTTTACAGCGTTTTCTGCCATAACGCGAATTACTGTAAGAATTGTTCCTTCCTTAGGTTTTGTCACAGCTTTGTATGCGATGTTTGCGCCTTCCTGCATAGCCTTAGCAAAGTCTTTTACAGTGATCTCTTCATGCTTTGCAATCTCATTTGAAAAGCCTTTGAAAATTTGAGAAGTGATGACACCACTATTTCCTCTTGCCCCTTTAAGGGCACCTTTAGCAAATGCGTTAGCCAGTGCTTCTGTTGTATTTGAAGGGCACTGTGAAACTTCGTTTACAGCAGACTTCATTGTGAGGAACATATTTGTCCCGGTATCCCCGTCTGGAACAGGAAAAACGTTGAGCGAGTCAACGTACTTTTTGTTTTGTTCGAGAAGGCTTGCGCCCGCTACTATCATCTTACGGAAGGTTGCTCCGTTTATTGTTTTTATCATAATTACTACTTTTAGCTCCTATACTCTTACACCGACAACATGGACATTAACGGCGTCTACAAGCATACCAGTAAAGTTTTCAACACTATACTTGACGGCTTTTCGTAGGGATTCGGCAACGGCGCTGATTGAAACGCCATATTTAAGAAGACAATACACATCAATGAAAATCCTGTTGTCTATATGGTGTATCTTTATTCCTTTTGAATAAGATTCCTTTTTAAATGATTCTTTTGCGCTATCAACAATAGAGCGGCTTACAAGGTCAACGACACCATAACAATCCAGGGCAGCATAACCCGCGACAACGCGTATGCTGTTGTCGGAAATCGAAATATTGCCATAATAGTTATTAGTATCGACTGTCAATTTAAACCCCTTTACTTATTCTTCGCAGTTATATAATACTATATCAGAAGAAAAAAAACAACCTTTTTAACCCTTTTTTACAAAACTTTTTTATAAAACATGATATTTTTGAAAATATTTTGCCAAAAAGAGTTGATTTTTGAAAAGAAAAATGATATAGTAGAGTGCAAAGAGAAAAAAGTAAATGGAGGAAAAAGACAATGAGCAAAGTATGCGAAATCTGCGGAAGAGGCAAAATGACAGGCAAACAAGTTTCTTTCTCTAACAAGAAATATAATAGAACTTTCGACCTTAACCTTCAAAAAGTTACTGTTGAAGTTGACGGAAAAGAAAAGACTGTTAAAGCTTGCACAAACTGCCTTAGAACATTAAAGAAAGACTAGGCAAACAAAGTTTGCACCACTTTTTGTGCACTGCATAAACTAGAGGCTACAACCGCCTCTTTTTTTGTTTTAACATAGCATTTCCGTCTACTTGTTTTAAAACTCACGCACCCCCAACAGTTTGCATTCATAACGGCACAACAAACAAAAAAATATCAGCAAACTTGCTGATATTTTTTTAATTATGCCCTTGCGAAAACCAGACAACCGCCTTCGGCAACATCAATGTCACGTCCCAATTGGTAAAGTCGAAGTAATCTTCAACATGATCTGTTATATCTTCACTATCATAAATATATTCATTACTTTCAATGTAGTAATATATACAATCATAATCATATTCACTATTATAATACAAATACAACTCAAGCCCATACTCAGTTTTGACTATAACATTTGTTGAACCTTCACTTTTTCCGCAGTTGTAACAATCTTTAATGACAAGCGTCCCCCACATGTCTCCTACAGCGCTTTCTGCTGAAAAATTTGCACACTGAGTTATTTCCACTTTTGATGAATAAATAGCATCGCCAATCAAACATCCATAGGCTAGTGGAGCATAAGAATTACCGCTTTGCCTTACAGAATAGGAGATACATCCTTGCAGTTCTAATTGATAGACAATATCCTCATTTCCATAAGAAAAATTACTAAAAGCAACACGCCCTATAATTCCGCCTACTTTACAATATCCGTTTACCGCGCCAAAATTAATGCAGCCTTTTATTAATATATCTTGTGACGATTGCGATGTCCCTTGAAGTTGCCCTATAATGCCACCACTGCCTGTATATCCATAAGAATCATGTGCATATGTAGAGCCCATGTTTGTGCAATTCTCTATCTTTGCAATTCCAATACCACTATCCACAAAAAGCCCTACAATTCCGCCCGTATGAAAATTATTATTCATCATGGATGCAGTATCATTAGGAATAAGATCCACACCATTATAGCAATTAGTTATTATACAATCAGTTGCTTTACCCACAATTCCGCCATGATTCCCGTTAATTTCTATCATACCATAGTCAGTTGCCTGAACTTCAAACATTCTGCCATTCGTCACAATAATGTTATTTAAAGTTGCACCTTCACATTCCCCAAACAACCCAATGTGCGTGTTTTGTATACTCTTTGGTGAATATAAATTGGAAATTGAATATCCGTTACCATCGTAGTATCCATTAAAGTAGTCAATAACTGAATACTGTAATTTATCTAAATCAATATCTGCCATCTGCTTGAAATACTTGCCATCAAACTTATTTGTCATTGATGAGTGTTCCGCTATCCAAGCAAGATGCTGTGCTGACTTTATGAGATATGGATTGTTGCTCGAGCCGTCGCCATCGGGCACGTCGGATTCAACAATGATTTGTTCTGACCATTGTGCATATAATGTTATTTGATAATCAAGGTTATAATTATATTTTGCGTTTCCATTTTCGTCTACACCCGAAATTATATCTGTTGCTCGCCCTTCCACATCATAGTATTGTGTCCCACCTACAGGTCTATCATAATATCCTTCAAACCAATAGAGCCCCTCTCTTGACAAACACGGCAGACTTGTTGGCCACTTGTTGCCATCATCAAGCTCAACAAGCTCCGTCGGTTGAGGCATATGATCACCTTCAGAATCGAAATAGAAATAGTTTGGATCATAACATATCGCCGTAACACCGCCCTCCGTATAGCACGCATATAAATTACGCGTGTGATCCTCACTTATATACCATGGCCTAAAACCAACACCAGCGCTATCAATATATTTAGCTGAATAATCTATATAAGTACCGGTATAATAGCCTTGAAATGTATATCCCTCCTTGACAGGAATATCTACATCTGGCAAGCATTCTCCCTCAGTAACCACAATCGCCGTCTCTCCCGTTCCATTTTCATGATTCAGAGTAATACCCCAAGACAATGCATCAGACACCGTTTCGGTTGCCGTTGGCTGCATAATCTCATAAGCGTCAACTGGCGTCAGACCAAAAAGGAGTACAAAAATTCCGCACAAGGCAAAAAGACATGCGCCGGCGAAGGTAAATATTATTTTTTTATTTGTTTTATAAAACCCTTTCACATTTTCTCCTTTGAATTGATAATCTTTTTAATTCTCTCTCATAAGCAGTATTGTCAGGTATTATATTATCTGTATTATTTTTAATTTTAACAAATTTTGTCGAATATGTAAAACAAATTAAGCCCGTTTCAATAAAAAAAGAGGGTTTATCCCCTCTTTAAAGCGCCAAATGCATAAAAATCACTCTTTGTTTTTCCACAATCTCCGCAAAAAGAAGCCCAACCACTTGGGTGCTTTAAAGCAGATGATTCTGAAATTCCCTTTCTCTTTTTGTTTTGTCATAGTATTGTTTATGCGAGGGCATTCTTTTTCGTTACCCTTTCTTGCATTTTTTTAAACATTTATTTTTATATGGGCACGTTTTTTTGCCTTTTAATTTTTTTACTACAAGCACAACACAAAACGCGACAAACAACAAGGTTGCAAGAAAAATCAAAGTCACCCCCGTCCCAAACAACTCGCAAGCTGAGGCAATGTTGAACACGACAAACGAGGTCACATAGGCAACAGCAAGTTCAACTATGATTGAAAAGGCTGTCCACTTGCCTCCAATCTCTTTTGCAAGTACTGAAATTGTAGCAAGACAGGGCACATACAAAAGACAAAATACCAAGAAAGATATCATACTGCTTGCGCTTGCAAATCCCGCCACAGCCGTCAAAGAGGATATTGATGATTGAATGGAGGACACTCCACCTTCTATCCCATTAAACATGGCGATTGATGAGACAATCACTTCTTTTGCGACCAGTCCTGCAATTAGGCTTGCAACCAGCGACCAATTGCCAAAGCCCAGCGGGATAAACAGCGGCGCAAACAGTCGCCCAAGCGTTTCAAGTACACTTACCCCGCTGCCGTTTGGCACATAAGCAAGCGTTATCGTGAAGTTTGAAAGCACCCAAACAACAACATTCATTGCGACAATAATGCTTCCCACCCGCGTAAGAAACAGTTTAACATTTTGCAAAAGAAGTTTCATCGTACGCTTAACGCTCATCATTCTATATGGCGGAAATTCTAGGATAAATGACTGGGCTTTGCTTTTGAGAATGGTCTTTTCAAAGATGAAAGAGATAAGCACAGCCACCGCCACACCAAGAAGATATAGCCCCATAACCAGCCATATGTTGCTCACGCCAAAGAATGCCCCGCCAAGCACTGAATATATTGGAAACTTTGCTGAGCAGCTCATATAGGGCGTAAGAAATGCGGTTTTGATTTTTGCGTTTTTATCTTCCATGTTACGCGCGGTAAGAACCGCTGTTGTGGAGCAGCCAAATCCCATAAGCAGTGTGTAAACGGCCTTGCCGCTCAGCCCAACCTTTGCCAAAAGGTCATCAAAGACAAACGCCACACGAGACAAATAGCCGCTGTCCTCTAAAATTGACAGGAATAGAAACAGCAGCCCCACCTGCGGCAGAAAAGAAATAATCGATCCCACTCCGCCAACGATTGCGTTGTCAAACAATCCGACCACCCAGCTTGCTTGTCCAAAGAGCGAGCTAAGCCAATGAGAAAGGGGAGAGAAAAATATGCAATCTAAAACAAAGCATAGCCCGTCAGACAGCCAAGCCCCCACAGTAAAAAATGTCAAGTAAAATGCAAGTGCTATCATGCACAAAAAGATTGGAAGCGCAAGAAAGCGATTGAGAAGAAGAGCGTCAAGCCTGCTTTTTCCATATATGCGCACCTTTTCACTTGTTGCCTTTCGAAGGGTTGTGTCAATATACTCATATCGCAGCGACGCAAGATCATCACTTCTTCCAAAATCGCTTGACACACCAAATTTCTCTTTAACAAGGCCGTCATCTTCAAGCAGTTTAATGGCATAAAACTGCCTATCCTCACTCTGCGGCAAATATTGATACGCAGAAGATAAGTCAAGTTTGTTTAGATATGGCAACAAATATTTTGGCCGCCTTCCCGCTGCCTTCATAAGCGCCTCATTGACTGGCAGCATATCTTGCTTTTTGGCCGCGTTTATATGCACAATGGGAATGTTTAAAAGTTGTGACAACTTGATGCTGTCAATTTTGCAAATAGGTTTCTTATCAATTTGATTGATCACAAGCACAACATTTACGCCAAGCTCCAGCAGCGAGAGCGTCAAATAAAGGTTTCGCTGTAAATTGCTTGCATCGCAAATATTTAGTACAAGGTTGTCCTTATGCGCCAGCAGATATTTTACCGCAACCTCTTCTTCAAAACTTAGCGGCGACAGTGAATAAATCCCCGGAAGGTCAACAATGTTGAACTCTTCTCCATTATACTGATAACTTTTCGCTTTCTCCTCCACCGTTACTCCATGCCAATTGCCAACATGCTCGTTTGCCCCAGTAAGACTATTAAACAGCGTCGTCTTTCCAGTGTTGGGATTGCCCACCAAACATACATTAATCATGCTCACTCCACAATCAAAAACTTTGCAAGTTCTTTTCTCATTGAAATATGGTACCCTCGAAGTTCAATCAAAAAGGTTTCACCTAAAAGGGATTTTCTTACCACCTTTATCATCTGTCCGCTTGTAAATCCCAGTTCAAGCAGCCTTCGCCTGATTTTCACAGGCGCAGTTTTATCAACAACAACTATCTTGCGATAGCCTCCTTTTTTCAAATTAGTCAGTCTTTCCATACTAGTAATTTACTTGCCCACAACCACACTTATGACAAAATTTGCTAAAATTTACCTCCATCGCTTGCAAAAGAAATTTAAATGTGTTATGCTGTATATAGTGATAGGAGAAAGATTATGAAGTGTGTATATTGTGGCGGAGATGAAAGCAAGGTGCTTGACTCAAGAAACAGTGACGAAAGCAATTCAATTCGAAGACGAAGGGAGTGCCTTGTTTGCGGAAGAAGATTTACAACTTACGAGACAATTGAAACGGTGCCAATTTTGGTAATCAAAAATGACGGCTCTAGACAATCATTTGACGCCTCCAAACTTAAAAGCGGCATTATTAAAGCCTGCGAAAAGCGTCCTGTAAGCCTCAGCCAAATTGACGGAATTGTTGAGGGAATTGAAAAGCAGATTCAAAACAAACTTACACAAGAAATCAAGTCATCTCAACTTGGTGAAATGGTTATGGATGCACTTAAAGAACTTGACGAAGTTGCTTATGTTCGCTTTGCTTCTGTTTATCGTCAATTTAAAGACCTTGAATCATTTAAAAAACTTCTTGACAATATGTAAAAATTTAAAGCCCTGAAGGGGCTTTTTTTGATAAACTTTATGCAATATCTTAACACATTGCCTGCTTTTTCTTATAATTCATATAAGGAGAAAAATATGTTAGACAAATCAGCACAAATTTTATCTACACCGCTGGCGGTAACAGAAATAACGGTTCGTTTGCTATATGGTCAACATCGGCAGGACTAAGCCAAGATGACATTGATTATATTTCACGAAAAACCACGCAAGAAGGAATGCGCCTCAGCCAAACAAATCAATATTGTTTTGAAAGAGTTAAATACACATACGCAAAAATAAAAGCTTCCCAATCGGGAAGTTTTTTGTTCATCTATTCTTATTTTGCCCTAAAATATAGGGGTTTGTTGGTGCTCCTTGCGGTGGCAGTTCGACCAGAATAGCATCTTCCCCTATCCTCACAATACTTGAGTAAGGCAAAAAGATTTGCTCGTTTGCCTTAAAAATATTCCAGCCCGTCTTCTCGCCCGGCAAGATAAATCCCAGCACGCAAGCGCTGCCAAGATCAAACACCAAGTCTGCAATATGTCCAAGCCGTCTTCCGTCAATCACATTGACCACTTCTTTGCATCTAAGCTCTATAAATGTTGTTTCCACATTGTAACATATTAGCATGGCGAACAATTTATGACAAATTATTTCATCTTTCGCGGCAGTCACCCACATACGATGTGGGCTGCCTTTAAAACTATATTTACTTCAAACTAAAAACTCCTTGATGACTTTTAGCGCATTTTTTTCAAGACGAGAAACTTGTGCCTGCGAAATCCCAATCTCTTGCGATACCTCCGTTTGCGTTTTGCCTACGTAATACCTCATCATCAAAATTTCACGTTCTCTGCCAGACAAAGACTTAAGGGCATCCTTAATTGACAGATTTTCAAAAATGTTTTCATCCGTGTTTTTGGTGTCCGCAATTTGATCGAGTATATGAATCGTGTCGCTGCCATCGGTATAAACAGGGTCGCTTAGCGAAACAGTGTCGCTGATTGCATCAAGTGCAAAAGTGACGTTTTTTTGAGGGATATCAATAAAGCGCGCGATTTCTTCAATCGATGGCTCTTCAAAGGAATTCTTAGACAGTTCCTCTTTTGCCTGCAAGGCTTTATAGGCAATATCACGAAGGGAGCGAGACACCCTCATTGAGTTGTTGTCGCGAAGATATCGTCTAATCTCTCCAATAATCATAGGCACGGCATAGGTGGAAAATTTGACGTTTAAACTGCTGTCAAAATTGTCAATGGCCTTCATAAGCCCAACACATCCCACCTGAAACATATCATCCGCCTTGTCACCTCGACCACCAAACCTATGCACAACAGAAAGCACAAGCCTAAGATTTGCCACGACAAAATGGGAGCGAGCACGCGCGTCACCCTCTTTGACCTTTTTCATAAGATCGTCCATATCCTTACTTGTAAGTTTAGGCAGTCTTGCAGTGTCAACGCCTGCGATACAAACTTTTGTCGCCATATCACCTCCTTAGTAAAAATTATCTTTCGCTAAGGATAATAGAAATATGCGGACATGACAAAAAAAGCCAAGAATAGAACAATAATGACAATTTTATTTAGTTTAGCTTGCTTAACTACAATAAAAAAAAATCTATACAATGACAATCTATCACGCAACAACTGCTTGTTGTTTTGATAACAGCCAATATCGGCAGAAAAATTGCAGACCAAATAAACTTAACCTAGCTTAACTTTATGTTTTTTTTCCTACCTAATCGCTTTCAAAACTGGCTCTTTAGACGCTAAACTCTTTTATAAGTTTGTTTTTCATGTCTGCCAAAATCCTCTTTTCAAGGCGAGAAATATAGCTTTGGCTTATACCAAGCTTTATGGCGACTTCTCGTTGAGTAAGCTCGTCCTGCCCTTCAAGCCCATATCGAAGCACCATAATCTCTCGTTCTCTGCGGCCAAGCTTTGAAATTAAGCTGTTTATCAACTGTTTTTCAGACGGCTTATCTACTGTCTCTTCAACAAAATCATCGTCCGAAGGAATGATATCTCCAAGCACCAGTTGATTGCCGTCATAATCCTCACAAAGAGGGTTATCAAGACTGATATCATTTTTCAGTTTGCTGGTTTTGCGAATTTGCATCAAAATTTCATTTTCAATGCAGCGAGATGCATAAGTTGCCAGACGAATATTCTTATCGCTTTTAAATGTTCGCACCGCTTTAATAAGCCCAATAGCGCCAATGGCGATCAGGTCCTCATAGTCAAGCCCTGCATTATCAAACTTTCGTGCGATATATGCAACCAGCCTTAAATTGTGCTCAATAAGTTTTTCTGTCGCGTTCTCATCCCCCTCTTCCTTAAGAGCGAGATATTTGGCCTCTTCTTCAATCTCAAGCGGCGGCAAAAACTCCTCATTGCCGCACACATAACAGACAATCCCCTTGACTGAAAGCAGGCCTCGCTTTATAAACAAGTCTCGAAGCCATAATCTAAACTTAAACAACAATTTTCTCATACTGCCTCCCTTTTTATTAAACAATTTTAATTTAAACGCGCGCATATGGCAAAGCAAAAAAACTCGCATGCTGTCGAGCAAGCACTTTTATAGGCGAAAAAGAAGCAGGCACTCCTGCCTGCCCATTTTATATGGCCGCAACAACCTCTACGCCTGCAACTCTCTTCGCTTATTATACGTGCACCTTTATATTATGAAATAATATAGACATATCATCAATTTTTAAATAAGGGCGCTATTAAGTAAAATACTTTTCCCAAAACTTTTCTCAAAACCAGAAAAGGAAAGCCCCAGCATCACATCCTTAAAAGATTTTTCTTCATCAATACAAAGTTCATCCACGGAGAACACTAAAATTTGATTTCCTCCGCCCACACTGTTTATCTTCTCAAAGTGACCATTTTTAAAGGATTTAAAATCATAACTTTTTGTAACGGCAGCAATAAAAGAGACGTCATCATAAAGCTTATGAAACACGTCATAAGTAATAAGGATAATCGGTTTTTTAGTTACGCTGTCACAAAGCACATTGCCGCTGTCAAGATAGCCTTCTTCTTCCAGCACTTTCTTACCGTCAACAATCTTTAGTTTGTATGTAAACTGCGCAATTTTGTTTGCTTTTTCAACCGATTTGTGGATAAGCGTGATGACAAGATAGGAAGCAAAAATAACAATGCAGGCTATAAGTAGATGAAAGTCGCCAATCAACCCTCGCATCGCCTCGTTTATCCCACCAAACAGGCAAGAGGCAAGAAAAACAAGCCCAAAATCACGCAAAAACAAGGAAAAGCGAGCATACTTAAAACAGATGAGAGTCACAATGCTCAGCGTAAAGATAAGCAATAAAATTTTCAAAATTATCCCCATGTGGAAAAGTGGATAAATCAGAGAAACCGCGCTGCCAAAGCACGCTGCGAGCCACTTGAAGCGTGACGCTTTTTTAACAATTTTCTCAGTCACAGCAATCGACAACAAATGTGCCACAAAACTTGTAATAAAGGTATATTCAACAATTATTTTCATACCTCAATTGTATCAAAATATCCCCGCCATTCCAACAATCATGCTGTCGCAAAACCGCATAAATTGCAATAAAAAAAAGAAATAGACTAATCTCTATTTCTTATCATTTGTTTTTTTATCTATTTCACGGCAGGCGGTCTGTGTCATATTATCAACAAGCGCCAAAACCTTTTCAAGTTGCTGTTTATTTTTCTTATTCATTTGCAATCCCCTCATATTCATCATCAAGCACACTGTCAAGCAAATCTACCGTTTCAGCAAGATTTTGCTGATTTTTTTGATTCTGAGCCGCACGTTCTCTTTTTTGATTGCATTGAAGAATAAATGCGTCAAGTTTTGCTTTTACTTTCTCAACAGAGTCGACAGTTTTTCCCTCCTTATATGCTGTAAGCTGGCAATCTTTTAGAAACTTTGCATACATCTTGATGACTCCTTTATGAAATTCTGGGTCAAGAAAATATTTATCTTCAAACATATCGTCAAGGTCAACCGGTCTGTTTTCATAGCCCTTTTGATATAAACAGCCAATGAAATACCACGCGTCTTTTGATTGTTGATTGCGCTCCTTCATGCTTCTTCCAAAAGCATCTATTAAAATTTCTTCGCATTCAAATGTTTTTGCAAGAACATATCCACTTGAGAATACCGCTTTAGTAAAAGGTCCCGACTCTTTGCCTTCAAAGTTTACAACCATAAAACATGTTACGCCATTAACAGTTTTGCAAGGAATAATTTGCATACCATCTTTTCTTTTTTCTGCAATCTCATCCGTATTTTTTACCAGTCCGTTTGTGCCCTGCCCTTTAAGTGCATTAAAAACCTGTTTATCATCATAAATAAATTCCATATGTTTTCTCCAATATGTTTTTATTATATCATATTTTCTAAAAAAGTCAATAAAATGTTAAAAAAAGATGCCACATAGCATCTTTTCATTTTATATTCGTAAATAGCAACAAGGCATTTTGCTGATTGAGCTATGCCCAAGCAACCAAATGGCCACTATTTTCTGTTGTTTCTAAGCTTTTCAATCCATGGTGGAACAGCAGTGTTTTTCACTTCAACGCGTGAAGAAAGGTCGTTTTTCTTTTCAAAAGAAACTTCTTGTTTTACAGGAGTAGGAGTTTCTTCTTCCACTTTCTCTGGTTTAGAATAGTTTGAGAAAAGGCTTCTTGCAGAATATTCAGGTTTCTTGTCTGCCATATTCCCCATAGCCTTAGCCTGAGCAATCTCGTTTGCTTTCTCTTCCTTTCTCTTCTCTTCTTCTGGATTTTTAAAGCCAGTAGCGATAAGAGTGATTTCAACTTCATCATGCATGTTTTCATCAATGCTTGTACCAAGAATGATGTTGCAGCTTTCGTCAACAACTTCTTGAACAAGGCTTGCCGCTTCGTTTACATCATCTTGAGTAAGGTCAACACCGCCCTTGATGTTGATAAGAAGTCCTGTTGCACCCTCAATTGTTGTTTCAAGAAGTGGAGAAGCAACCGCTTGTTTTACAGCTTCAAGTGCTTTATTGTCGCCAGTGCCATAACCAATACCCATATGAGCAAGTCCACGGTCCTTCATAATTGTTGCAACGTCTGCGAAGTCAAGGTTGATAAGCCCTGGGAATACGATAAGGTCAGAAATTCCTTGAACGCCTTGTCTAAGCACGTCATCTGCAAACTTAAATGATTCAAGAAGAGGTGTTTTTGGTGGAACGATTTGAAGAAGTTTCTCGTTTGGAATAACAACAAGAGCATCAACATACTTTCTAAGTCTGTCAAGTCCTTCTTCTGCATTTTTCTTTCTTGCAATTCCTTCAAAAAGGAAAGGTTTTGTAATAACCGCAATTGTAAGAATTCCAAGTTCTTTTGCAATTTGAGCAATGACTGGTGCAGCACCTGTACCAGTTCCGCCGCCCATACCTGCAGTAACAAACACAAGGTTTGTGTCTTTAAGCATATCGGTGATTGCTGTTTTGCTTTCTTCAGCCGCCTTTTGTCCGATTTCAGGTTTCGCACCTGCCCCTCTTCCACCAGTGATTCTCTCCCCGATTTGAAGTCTTGTTGGAGCTTTACTTAAAAGAAGCGCCTGTTGATCGGTGTTGACAGCGATAAACTCTGCCGAACTTACGCCCGCCTCGATCATACGATTGACAGCATTATTTCCGCCGCCGCCTACTCCAATAACCTTAATTTTAGTTGCAGAAGTATTATATTTGTTTTCCATATTTTTCTCCTTAAACGTTTACTATTACCCACATTGTAATATATTTGCATTTTTTTTGCAAACGTTTCAAATAAATTTTTTATAAAATGTATAATTTAACAGCAATATTCACATTTTTTGAATATTTATGCAGTTTTGCTAGCTATTTTCAAATTCAGACGCCAAAGCAGAATGCACAAGAGAATAGATTGACGCATGTTCTGGCTTGTCCTTGCCTGGTAGTGGTGGCACGCCATAAGCAATATTTCTGCCTAGGCATTTTGCCAAATAATCTCTTCCACCTTTAAGTTTTGCAACCCCCGCACCAGTAAGGTAAATTGGAAGATATGCTAGGTGCTGATCGGAATATGTTTGCAGACATTGGTTGATAACTTCAGCCAGTTCTTCAATACGGTAAGACACAACCTCATTGACGCTTCCAAGCAAAAACCGTTCAACCCTTCCGCCTTGCGTAGGAAGCTCATAAAAATCGCTGGCACCTCCCTTCACAGAAAGTACAACCTGTCTTTTTAGTTTTTCCGCATCTGCGATGGACAATTCAAAGGCCTCAGAAAGATCGTTTGTAATAAAACCGCCACCGCGAGAAAATGAGGTGAGTGCAGAAAGCCCATTTCCTTTAACAAGGGCAATGCTTGTTGTGATGTCACCGCAGTCAATCAGAAGAGATAAATCTTCTTTTTTTTCACTTGGCAACACAAAGTTTGCCTGAGCCAACGGCTCACTTATGTATTCAACATAATTGAATCCCAGTGATGATGCAATATTGTTGAAAAGATCTATAAAAGCTTTATTTGCATAAACGATTGAAAGGTTTGCGCTGATATTAAGTCCAAAGTCACCAACAGGATCAAGCGTAAGGCCGCCGTCAACATCAAAGGATATTGGACTGACCGAGACAACCTCAACCTCGCTGTTTTTTGCTTTTTCGCTTGCCATATAGAAAAGAGATTCAACATCTTGTTTTTTTATTTTTCTCTTCTCTCCTAGGCTTATAGCGACAGACGCTGGCATAACAGAAGAAAACTCAGCAGGCACTCCAATAAAAACTTTGTTTATCTTTTTAAGATAAGGCTCAAACTCTTTTAAAACATCTTCAAAGACGTCGCGAAGTTTTTCCTTGCAAAGAAATTCCCCTTCGAAAAAACCATCATAGGTGGTTTCATTATACCCTTTTACTGCAAAGGTATTATTGATGCCCCTTCCGGCAACCATTGCACGAAGTTTTGAAGAGCCGATATCAAACACAAGAACATATTTTTGTTTCATAATTTACCCTCTACTTATATTTTTATTTTAATAAAATTTGACGATGTTTGTCAAACACTCTGGGCAACAAATATTTTAAAATAACAATTTTCTTGATCTAATTTCAAATTTCCACCCTGCGTATAATAATTGTTGATGTAAATCTCGCAGCTTTTAAGGTTTTCAAGTGTAAGTGGGGCTAGGCTGCCATCTTCTTGCAAACTGTCTTTGTCCGCCATATCAAAAAGCGAAGAGTAAACTTCCATCATAAGATGAGTCTTATATGAAAGTGCCACCATATAGTTTGCAATAGTCACAGTTTGTCCACTGTGCAATTTAAGTTTCAGCGTGTCAACCTTTTGTTGCAATCCCTCATCAAACTCTTTTGTTATGTCAATCTGCTTAATCAAGGACTTTTGCGCTGCCAACGTACGATTGTTTGCAAAAAGTGATTGATATAACTTCGGATTTGTAAATTGCGTGATATACTGACCAACCTTTAAATTTTTTACTTCCGCATCGGCTGTAAGCAGCATAGCGTTTGATTGATCGCTTTCGAAAATTTCGACTACCCTCAGCACTCGAAGCTCTTCATCGCAAATATAGAAATTATCTTCGCCCTTCACAGCATACACTTCTTCTCGCTCCGCAAGGTGCACAACCAGCTTTGAAGGAAAAACGCTTTCAATGTTGATTACATTTATATACGCAAATTCGCTTTCAATGTTTTCAGCGTAAGCCGCTTTGTTTCGAAAGAAAATAGTTCCGCCCTCTTTAATGCCGCTTGCCTCAATAATCTCCTCATCGGTTGCGGTTATATTTGTCTTGCTTGTCCTAAAGTCAAGTTCCACTTCCTTGACCGAAAAAAAGGTAAATGATAATAAGACGCAAAGTCCTATTATCACCACCAACGAACTAACCCATGCAATTACCTTCTTTTTTTTCACTTTTCACCCTTTTCACAATTCCGCCCAGTGCGGAAAATTTATCTTCTAATTTATAGTATCCCCGATCGATATAATGAATATTGTCAACTGTTGTATAGCCTTCGCTAACAAGCCCTGCAAGCACCAGCGCAGCACCACCTCGAAGATCGGTTGCGCTCACCTGCGCGCCAAAAAGTTTCTCTTTGCCTTTGGCTATTATAATGCCATTTTTTGAAATAAGCTCGCCTCCAAGTTTTTTAAGTCCACAAATGTGCTTATTTCTCGCCTCAAAAACATTCTCAATAATCAGACTATACCCCTCACATACACAAGCAAGAGCTGTCATTTGCGATTGCAAATCTGTTGGAAAAGCGGGATATACCCCCGTCTCAATTTCGCCAAAGCTTTTAAGTTTTTGTTTTCTTGACAAAATTATTGTATCATTTTCACATCGAATTTGGCAAGCAGTTTTCGAAAGTTTAGCAAACAGCTCGCGATTATGTTCTTCTTTTGCCCCTTTTACCGCAATTTCCCCGCCACACATTGCGCCTGCAATAAGAAATGTGCCTGCTTCAATGCGATCTGGAATAGGTTTGTAAGATATCCCGTGCAGCTTTTTCCCTCCTTCAATCACAATCACGTCGCTGCCCGCGCCCTTAACATTCCCGCCTGCCTTATTGATAAAGTTTGCCAAATCAACAATTTCCGGTTCTTTTGCAGCTCCAAAGATTCGGGTTGTGCCTTTTGCCGCGAGTGCAAGCATCACAAGATTTTCTGTCGCACCGACGCTTGCAAAGGACAGAATGATGTCAACCCCTTCCATTTTTTGCTTACTTGCATAGATATATCCATTTTTTTCAACAACCTTAGCCCCCAATTTTCGTGCTCCCTCAAGGTGCAAATCAATTGGTCTAAGCCCGATGTCGCAGCCACCCGGATATGCAATCTTAACGCTTCCATTGCGCGCAAGAATTGGCCCCAAACAAAAAATTGACGCCCTCACACATGAGGCAAGTTCATTTGGCACATCATCAGCCGTCAGCGCCAAGCAGTCAACAACAAGATCTCCCCCTTCCCACCACGTTTTTCCGCCAAGATGTTCTATAATTTTGCACATTGCCTTAACGTCACTATAGGCAACAGCCTGCTCTAATCTCACCTGCCCCTCAATCAAAATGCAGCAAGCAATCAGCGGCAGCAGCGAGTTTTTTGCGCTGTCAATTTCGACTTCTCCTTGAAGCCTGTTTCCGCCAATAATAAAAAACTCCTCCATTTTCCTCCCCCTTATTAAAACAAATATATATGTATATATGCTAAAATAATGAAAGAAGTCAAAATCAAGTTTTTCACCAATTCAATCCAATCAATGAAAATTAAAAAGCACTCATATCGAGCGCCTTTTCAAAATTATATTGTTTTTAAATGTAATGCTGCCTTTTGCTTTTCAACCTCATATATCAAGCCTTCTCCAATCACAAACATGCATGCTTCAATTTCCCCAAAGCCAGGGACTCCTAAAATCCCTTTTTTCAGATCTGTTGTCAAAAATAAGAAGTAATCACCATTTGGATAATAACACGGGAATCCATCATAAATGCCGTTATCCAAATTGTCCCCCCCAGCCAGATTGCTCCAAAGTGACATTTTCATTTGGATTAAACACAAAAGCATCATGCTGCCAATCAAGGGCATACATATCAGCATCAATTATTTTTTTTAAAATTGCATTAATGTTTTGCTGCCATTTTTCATCACCACAACAACAATCATCAATTTTATACACCTTAAAAGGCAACTCTTTTATTGTGAATATTCTGTTTGATTTTCCTTGCAGAATCAACGACGAATCCGGTTTAAAAGAAAAACTCTTTATTATTTGATTCCATAATACATCATACTCTTGCATATTCTCGATTTTTTTCATACCTACACTCCTCGGCCATTTTTGTAGCACATACTTATATTTTTACTAAAATTTTATGTTGTTTTTACTCATTTGTTCGTATATAAAATCACGCGACAGAAGAAAATGTTTTTCTTAACTGCTAAGTTCTAAACTATACTCACTTCCGCCAATATATTTGTCAATGGTCACCGTCACAATATTTCCGTCCATAGCAACAGCTATTTTCAGTCCAAGTTCCGCTTCAACAGCAGCGGCATTGTAGTAGGCGATTCCGCTGGCGTCCTTCCAAATAAACAGCACACTTTGAGTTCGGTCAAATGTGATTGACCTATATTTCTCATTTGCTTCATCAAGGGTAATAAATTCGCGGGCTTTTTGATGAGCATTTGAGGTCAATTTAATGTAGTCCTCACTGATCGCGACTTCGATATAAAAATTACCTCCTTCCCGATCATAATCGCCAAACACTGCATTTTGTGGGACAATGCCACCCTCGCTGTCATACACAGCAACTTCGTAAGCGGGGTGACTGAGTGGATATCCTTCAAACTCAATGTCGCCAACAACTAAATAAACAGATTGATGTGACTTTTGTTGCAGAGTGGTTATCAGTGCACTGCTGTTTTGATGATACAGCCCAATACCATTGCTCATCTCTTCATGAGCATCAAAATCGGCAATATATTCAATCTTGTGTTCCTTCCCTTCATTAAAACGACAAACCTTTTGCTCAAAAGCCTCACCGTCAAGCAACACTACTTTGTCAAAGAAAAAGTAATCCCGTACAGGCGCAAGAGTGACATCTTCGTCCAGTCTAACAATTTTCTTTTCTTCTGCGTATAAGCCACATGCATCATAATACTCTTCGGTCAACATAGCAAATCCATCTTGTGCAACTGTCTTTAAAAAGATTTGCGTTGTCTTAGCTGTATTTAGCCGCATATCGTCTGGCATCAGCATAGTCATTTGCGCGTCAAGATAATATTCAAATTTTCCATTTTCAGGCAAAACAATATTGTCCTCAACAAGCTGTTTAACCAAACTTGTACAAGCAACATCTTCATCAAATTTGATTGAGCCGTCTACAAAAATTTGCACTGAGGCGTTCATCGCTTTTATTGGCTTTGATTCTTCTCCGCCTAGATCAATTTTGTTTTGAATTGCATCGTCATGTGCCAACGTGATTATTGTCGCAGACTTGTACTCTTCCTTGCTTGATTCTCGCCAAGAATTGTTTTGAAAAACAAATGATTTTGACGTGCCCGCATACTCCATTGATATTATTGTATTTTCGTCAAAAACAACCCTCTCTTCGGTAAAATAGCTGTATCTCTCCCCGCTTATGCCTTCAATCACTTGATAATCATGGGATGTCTGCAACTTCATTTCATAGCGATCGTCCCCAAGACTTGTATACGCAATGTTTTGATAAAGCGTATTTACTGAAAATCCTTCTTCTAGCAGTTCTCCCCTAAGCTCGTCAATTTTGCCATTCAACTCTTTAACATAATTTTCATAACTCTCATCAACCTCTTCTGTTATGTTGTCCAGTATTTCCTCACGAAAAAGCTTTTCAGTGTAATAGCGGTCAACAATTTGCGCGTCTTGGTCACTATCAAACAGCCCCAGATCCCCATCTTGATAAAGCTTTGCGACTGTATAATATCTTCCTTCACCGCTTGGCTTAAGCCAAATTCGAGCATACTCGCCAGTCACATGATTGTAAGTCGCCAAAAATGACTCCTTGCCACCTTCTTTTTCAATCACACTGATTGAACCGTGATAGCCGCTCATAGCATAATTTGCGTCCATATAAAGTTGATGCATCTTTTCTTGACTAGGCCCACCACACCCAGCAAACAGCAGTCCGCCACCTAAAGCCAATGCTCCAGCAAGAGCAAAACATATCACTCCCTTTTTCATACATCCCCCACTTGCTTTCACTTTACCATATTCAAAAAAATCAAGTCAAGAGAATCTGTGCTGTTGTTTTATAAATCTTCGTTTTATCAAAAAAATACGCATAAGGCGTACTTTTTAAATAGCATTTTATTAATTGCTTGTCATAAGCTAATTACTCTCATTTTGTATCCAACTATACAAGCATAATTCATCTTACTGCGACACCCAACACTTGCTAATAAAACACGTAAGAAGTTAGCATAACACTATAAACATCGCAAATAGCGAGCACAAACCGAAAAGCGAGTGTTTTGACGCAGGAAGTGGAAGCCCTGTTGGCGGAATTGAGCCTGTTAACACGAGTTGTTGCATTATAAATTTTTAATATTATTTCCACTCTTCTTTTAGCAATCCGTAACAATACAAGTCTATAAATTTATCATTTTTATACCTTGCTTGTCTTTCAATCCCCTCTTGAACAAACCCCAACTTTTTTGCAAGGTTTTTACTTGCTTCATTTCCATCCCATATCACTATTGAAATCCTATTCATTTGCAATTTTTCAAAAATATGCTGTATTAGACATTTTGTTGCCTCATAAGCAAAACCTTGCTTTTGAAATTTTGGATTTAATCCCCAACCAATTTCACACCATCTATGAGTTGTATTCCAATCTTCAATCGACACAGTTCCAATTAACTTATCATTGTAAAACACACCCCAAATCAAATTTGGGTCGTCTTTATCTTCATAACCTTTAATAATTGATTCTATTGTCTTTTTGTATTCTTCTTTTGTTTTCGCCTTGCTTGGCAAATGCGTATGATAAACATCTTGACTCTTCCACTCTGCATAATCATCAATATCGCTATAAGATAACTTCTTTAAAACTAATCTATCAGTTTTTAATTCAATAACTTCAATCATCCTACAACTCCTATTATTTTTAATTATACCATACAAAATAAAAAAATGTATACGAAATCGCATACATTTTAAATCTTTTTGAATCACTACTGAATCACTTTATTCCTACTCTGTCTATCTATATTCAACACAACCCCTATTGCCGACATGAAAACTAACAGCGAAGTTGAGCCGGCATTCTGGGGCACCCCGCAAATTGTGAGATTTGCGGGGAAAAGGAAAAACCGAGCGTCAAGCGAATGTGCGACCGCATGGAAGCACAAGCAGACCAAGCGAGTGTTTTGACGCAGGTAGTGGCAAACCTGTTGGCGGGATTGAGCCTCTTAACATCAGTTATTGTATTATAATTCGTTTTAAAATTTTATTCTGATAAATTATTTGTATTTTACTTAAAAATTATCTATCGCATTCAAATCAAAATATAGAGGAAATATTTTAGAATTATTATATAGCTCACTCCCCATAACAAAACTAATAAATTCTCCGTTATTTTTAAAGGATCTTAAATATTCTTCATTGTTTGTTTGTAAAATATATAGTTGTTTGTTTTTGATGGCAACTTTATAAATTTTATTATCAATTTTATAAATTTCTTCAACATCCTGTAATTCTTTATTATATTTGTTAATAAGAAATAGCATTTCAATAAATTGTTTTAAATCATAAACTTTAAAACTATATTCTTCTACTAAACTTTTATATTCAGCAATCTTATTAAATTCTATACATTGATTACGGTTTAAAATACTGGCACAAACTTGAATTGTTTGATTGTTATATTGATTGATATCAAAATCCATTATATCACTGTTTAATACAAAAGAAATTGAACTTTCTAAATATTTATTATCGCTTAGATTTATTTCTTTAATAGTTGAACCTTTTACTGATATATAGCCAACTATTGTATCATTCTCAACTATTGAATATAATTTGCTTTTAAAATTATTGAGATGCACCTCAAAATTTTCTTTATCTCTTAAAACAAATTTTTGATTTAGTTTGTATATGTCATATAGAAAATCTAAATCGTCATTCTTAAAGTCTCTGATGATAATATTATACGTATTTTTTAAATAACTTTTCTGGTCTTTGTCAAAAGTATAGCAACAAGTCAGACTTGCTCTCTCATATCCGAAATTTTTATATCTATTTCGCTTGCCACACAACATACTAAAAACAACTTTTTTCTCTACATTTTCTTCGTTGACTGCGTTCATGAGTTGTTTCATACACCCCTTCCCTCTATATGAAGGAATTGTACCAACTGAACCAATTCTTGAAAATTTATATATTTTGTCATTTATACAGATATCGCTAATTAAATTTCCCACAACTGCTACAAATTGTTTATTGTTATCATCAATAGCAAAATGAATTCCGCTAAAATCAAAATTTTTATTATCATAAATTTGTGGCACTGACGTTTTAATAGTAAACCCTTTCTTTCTATCAGGCGCAAAAGATTTATTCACAACATCTATTATTTTTTGCTTGTCAGCATTTTGACATTTTCTTAATTCCATAAAAAACTCCCTTAGTAACTAAAATTATAACACACAAATAAAAAAAATGTATACAAAATATTTACACTTTGTATACATTTTTCAATAAATTTTTTTAAATTATACTTTTTCTTGATTGTCTATCGACACTTAAAACCACCCCAATTGCACTCATAAAAACAAGTAGCGAAGTTGAGCCCGCACTTATGAATGGCAAAGGCAAGCCTGTTGGTGGAATTGAGCCGGTGACAACGGCGACATTGAGAAGTGTTTGGACGGCGATGACAAAAGCGACACCGCAAGCAAGCATGCTGCCGAAACGATCTTTTGCATTTAAGCCGATCTTAACAAGGCGCACACATAAAAACATAACGAGCGCGAGAAAGAGAGTTACACCAATAAAGCCAATCTCTTCCCCCATAATAGAAAGTATAAAATCTGATTCAGCAAAAGGGAGGAATAAAAATTTTTGTCTAGAATTAAAAAGTCCAACACCAAACCAGCCACCATCCCCAAGCGAATAAAGTGACTGAATAAGTTGAAAGCCCTCCCCTTGTGGAGACGCCCATGGATCAATAAACGCCAACAGTCGTTTAAGCCTGTACGGCTCGAGAACAATAAGTAGTGGCACTGCCGCCGCGGCTGGGACTGAAAACATAAGGGTATGTTTTTTGCTTATCCCGCCAATAATCAACATAAAAAGGGTTACAAAAAGTATGCACATCGTCACACTCATGCTTGGCTCCATCATAATCAGCAGACACATTGTGCCGCCAACGCCAAGAATTGGAAGAAGCCCTTTGAGCGTTTTAACCTTATCGTGATTTTGCGACATATACGCAGCGGTAAAAATCACAAGCGCAAACTTAGCAATTTCGGATGGTTGGATTGAAAAGCCCAAAATTGACACCCATCGTTTTGCTCCATAACTTTCCATCCCAAGACCTGGGATAAAAACCAGAAGCAAAAGCACCATGCTTGCGCCAACAATCCACCATTTCAGCTTTGCCAGTTTATGATAATCAAAGTAGGCAAAGAAAATCATGCCCGCCACGCCCATAGCAACACCTAAAAGCTGTTTATAAAGGAAAAATTCGCTGTTGCCATAGTGATGTTGTGCGCTGTAAAAGCTTGCGCTGTAAACCATCAGGCAGCCAAAAGAGGCAAGAAGCACAACCAAAGTAAAAATCAAAATAATCTCAAAATTCAATTTCGATTTTTTCATTTTCACCAAACATAATCTCCTTAAAAACGGTGCCGCGGACTGCATAAGAGGCAAATTCATCAAAGCTTGCGCAAGCTGGCGAGAGCAGAATCTTTTGTCCATCGCGCGCATTTGTCCTTGCATAAATAGCGGCTTCTTTCATGCTGTCAAAAAGGACCGGCTTATAACCATATTTGACGCCGCAGTCATAAATCTCTCTTCCCGCTTGCCCAAAACATAGAATATTTTCAAAATCCATCCCCTGACTAAAAATCTCATCAAACTTAAAATCTTTATTTTGCCCGCCCAGCAGCAGCACAAGGCCACGCTCGCCTAACGAAGAAATTGCGGCAAGACAGGACGAAACGTTGGTCGCCTTTGAGTCGTCAAATACCATTGCGCCGTTCAGTTCACCTAAAAACTCCAGTCTATGAGAAGGCGCCTTAAAGTTTATTATTGCTTGCCTAATAATTGAAGGTTTTATTTTAAGTCTTACACATACCGCAACAGCCGCCATCACATTTTCTATATTTTTTTCTCCAAAAAGAGGGATGTCGATTATTGATATAATCTTGCTTTTATTGTAATAAATTGCATTATTTTTAATAAAAACACCCTTTTTTAGTATTTTTTTTGAAAAAAACAGCGTTTTTTGATTAATTTGCAAAGCCCTAACAATTTCATCGTCAAAATTCAGCACCAGTTTTTGTTTCTTTGAATGTATGATTTTTTTCTTACATCTAACATATTCTTCAAAAGTGCCGTGCCGGTCAAGATGATCAGGCGCAATGTTTAAAATTGCGGCAATATGCGATTTAAAAACAGACGAAAGCTCCAGTTGAAGATTGCTAACCTCACAAACTGCAATGCTATCTTTTGTTGTCTTTTCTGCAATCGATGAAAAAGGCAGGCCGATATTTCCACAAACAAAGACTTTTTTACCTGCGGTTTTCAAAATCTCCCCTACAAGAGACGTGACCGTAGTTTTCCCGTTAGTGCCAGTTATCCCCACAACGGTTGCACGATTAAAAAGATATGCAAGATCAAGTTCAGACAAAATTTTAGTGCGAGACAGAATAAAATGAGAAATAATATTATTACCTAAAACCTTTACGCCCGGACTTACCACCACATAGTCATACTTTTTGGATGTTGGACTTATTTCAAAAGGGAAAAAGTTGCCAAAGCGGTTTTCATCGTCATACACACTGACACAGGCGCCCTGCCCATGCAAAAGCTTGCTAGCCGCCTGCCCGCTAACGCCCATCCCATACACCAAAACATTTTTCCCTTTGAAATTTATCCTCATATAACTCCTTTTAAAACAAGATACCCTATAAGAACTGCCAAGCCACAAACAAGAGTGATCACTCTATAACATAGCACAATGCGGTTTTCATGAACACCAATTTTTTCAAAATGATGATGAAGAGGCGCCATTTTAAAAATACGTTTCCCTTTCGACAATTTAAAGTATCCAACCTGCAAAATATCACTGACAGCCGACAGCACAAACATCACACCGATAAGCGGCATAATAAGTTCCAACCCAGAAAAAGCGGCTAGCGCGGCAATCCCCCCGCCAAGAGCAAGCGAGCCAGTGTCGCCCATAAAAATTTTGGCAGGATAACCATTAAACAGCAAAAAGCCAAGCACCGCACCTGCTATAGCAAATGACAAAACTCCAAAATTTGCAAAACCAAGCAGAGCAAGAATCGCGCCAAAAATTATTAAATAAACAAAACTGACTCCACCTGCAAGCCCATCAAGCCCGTCTGTAAGGTTGACCGAATTTGTAACCGCAACAAAAAAGATTACTACAAAAGGAATAATCCCCCACCCCAAATCAATTGTCAATCCAAAAAAGTCAAGGGAGGAGCCAACCTTAAAATATATATACAAAGCAACAATGAGAGAAATGCCAACTTGACCAATTATTTTCTGATAAGGCTTCAGCCCCTCATTCTTTTTAAACCGCACCTTTATAAAGTCGTCAAGAAAGCCAAGAAAACCATAAGCAAACATTATTATAAGCACAAAAATTGACGGCAATATTTCGCCCTGCAGAAAAAAAATCCCCGCAAGTGCGCCCAGCATAAACATCCAGCCGCCCATTGTTGGAGTGCCGGCTTTTGCAGAATGCTTGTCCACATAATGCAAAATTGTTTGCGACAAATGCAGCCTTTTACACATTTTCAAAACCGGAAACCCAAGCACAAGCGAAACGCCCAGCGCAACCAAAAAAGCAAGAAAATAATTTAACATAACCCCTCTCCTTATCCTATGATTAGAGTTTGTAATTTATTAAAAATTTTGCCTGTTTTAATCATTTCGTTTGAGTTTTTTTCTGCAAAAAAACATAATCATTTTTCCAGCCCGACACAAACGATTACATTTATCCACAAAGCACATATTGACACAGAACACTTATTTATGATATAATATCACTAAAGGAGCAATCATGAAAAAAGTTTTACTTAAAGAAATAAACTGGGTTATCACACAAGATTACAAATGCATCCCTTTCGTCATCAATAAAGAGGGCACAGCAATGAAGACACTTCTTGACGAAAAAATTACTGAGTGGCGATCTTCACCATTCTCTCGATACACATTGTACGACACAAGAAGGATAAAACAATCGATATTTGAGGGTGTCAAACATCTTGGCGTCAAAGCACCTATTGAAATTATTTTCAACAACAATATAAGGGAAAAACTTATAGGCGTAAGCCTTTATCACAACACCCCTTCTGCATTTGATTTATACTACCAATACTATGCTTGCGCAGACAGTTGGGTGGACAAAAACATACAGAAAAACATAAAAGCTCAATGCGCTGATGTAAAAAGATATTACAGCGACTTCATTCCGGACCAGTTGTACTTAGCTGACAAAATAGATTTCAACAAATATCACACAATGCGAGAGTGCATTCTTAAAACCCCAGCAATTGCAGATCGTGAAATAAAGCACAAATATGAAGAGGCCTCCCTAAACAAACTTCAAGTAAAATTTCTTGCCTTTGTCCTTTCAAAAAACTATCAAAAAGTTCAACGAAAAACAAAATCTCTTTATAAAAAGCTTAAAGACAAAGAATTGCAAGACGCCGCAAGCAAACAGCAGTTAGAAGACCAAACAACAAACTTTTAGCAAAAAAACTACAACAATTAACGTTGTAGTTTTTTACACTTTTCTCCCTCGACGCCAATCAGACTCAACACCAATAGACAAACAAACAAAAAGCAAATATATCGTTTGCCTTTTTTATTTTATCTCATTTTCGTCAAAATCGCCATAATTTTCAACGTTTTCGCCTAAATTACCGCGCTTTTGATTAAATTTTGTAACCAATTTTATATTTTTGCGATAAAAATCATATACGACATCAAAATCATTATATGCGTATTTTCTTCCTTTGATTTCTTGATAACGCTCGCCGCCTTTTCCCGCAACAACTATCGTCTCCCCATTATTGAACGTTTTAAGGGCATACTCAATAGCCTTTTTTCGATTTGGAATAACAGCGCATTCTTCGCTCATCCCCTTTTTAATATCATCAATAATATCCAAAGGCTCTTCAAAGCGAGGATTATCACTTGTAAGAATTACCTCATCGGCAAGCGACTGGGCAATTCCCCCCATAATGGGACGCTTCTTCTTATCACGATTCCCTCCGCATCCAAAAATCACAACCAGCTTCCCTTCAGTAAGCTCCTTTGCAGTTTTCAGCACCTTTTCAAGCCCGTCTGGCGTATGAGCAAAATCAATAATAATGTTGAGGCCATTCATTTGAATAACGTTAAATCTCCCCTCAACTGGAGTAAGGCAACTCATGCCAAGCTGAATTATTTTTTTATCAATTCCAAGGCAACGACAAACAGTAATTGCAGCCAGTGCGTTTTCTATGTTATAGCCGCCAACCAAGGGCGTTTTAATTGGAAAACTTTCTTTAAAAAAACTGCATTCAAATTCACTGGAAGAAAAAGCCTTCTTGACCGCCGAGGCAACTATGTCATAATCGCCATTGATGCCATAAGTCACAAGCGGAACTTGTGACAGTAAGGCGAGCTGATCGCAATAGTTTTTGCCGCCACACACAACACCAAGTTTAACTCTCCCATTCTCAAAAAGCTTGTACTTTGCCTTTGCGTAAGTTTGCATATCGCCAAAATAATCAAGATGATCTTCTGTTATGTTTGTCAGGACACCAATTTCAAATTTAATTCCATCAAGCTTATTAAGTGCAAGCGCATGAGCAGAGGTTTCCATAACAGCAAACTCCTGCCCCTCTTTTTTCATCTCTGCAAAAATTTTGTGCAACATATAAGGGTCAGGTGTGGTAAGGCCAGTGTCAACATTTTTGCCGTTAAACTTAGCCCCTAATGTGCCTATCGTTCCAACCCTCGCTCCTGCTGTTTGAAGAAGAGAAGAAATGGTGTTTGCGGTAGTAGTTTTCCCGTTCGTTCCAGTTATGGCAATAATTCGCAAAGAATCACACGCATCTTTAAAAAAATGTTTTGACATAAGAGCATAAGCACTTCTAGCATCACTTACTCTGATTAAGTTTTCAATCGGCAAGTCATTTTCACTGACAATCGCAGCCGCACCCTTTTCAAGCGCCCGCGCAGCATAATCATTGCCGTCATGTGCCCTTCCTTTTAGAGCGATAAACACGTCGCCTTTCTGCACCCGCTTATGGTCAATTTGAATATCTCGCACTTCGGTTTCAGCAAGAAGTTGTGGAAAACTTTTCACATCAACATCTTTTAACAAATCCTTTAATCGCATACGCACTCCTTAGACAAATATTTTAATATACAATATTCAAAAATTGACAGCCACGACAAAACAATGCATTAAAATACACAATTCAACAAAGAAAAAATATTGTTTAACCTTGTCAAAAATAATGTTTTTATTAAAAATTCGCAAGTTTTTATTGTTTTTTTATATTTTTTTACTAATTTTCTATTATTTTTGCATTTTTTCGTTTTGGATGAGATTAATATACGCTTCAATTGCAGAGGAATTGAATTTATAAACAATTTCCTTTTTACGAGCGAATTTCTCCTTTGCTGATACAATCAAACCGTTCAACAAATCTTCAAACTTAGTCGAAAAAAGGTTGAAAGCAAGAGATCCGGGAATGGTGTTAACCTCGTTGATATAGAGAATATCCTTCCCCTCGTCATATAAAAAATCCACTCGCACAACTCCATCACAATCAAGTGCCTTGTATGCCTCTTTTGCTAAATCTCTCACCCTTTGAGCAAATTTCTCGTCAACGCCTTTTTTATCCCCGCTCTTCTTTTTTAGGTACTTTTCCTCAAATGTAAACATTTTATCTTTATCCGCACGATCAACTTTACTTGCAATAAGTTTGTCAGAAACATTTAGCACCGCGCAAAAATACTCTTTCGCATTTTCAATATATTTTTCAACAATCACCCTATCATCATAAAGAAAAGCACCTTCCATACAGCTGGCTAAACTTTCTTCATCTTCACATATGCTGATGCCAACACTACTGCCAAGCCTTGCCGGCTTTACAATGCAGGGAAAGGAAATAAAGTCTTTTATAAGCTCACACCCCGCCCGCACATTTCTCTCATATTCGCATTTGCTTATTTGAACATATGCCACAGTCTCCAGTCCACTGGCTGCTAAAATATTTTTAGTAAAGCCCTTATCCATACATATCGCACTCGAGGCAACAGAAGGAGAGGAATAGGGAATTTCACACATTTCCAAAAGCCCTTGCAAACTTCCGTCTTCGCCACCATGACCATGATTGCAAAGAATGGCAGCAGCAATGTTAAAACGCTGCTTGATTTTGTTGTGGCCAACGATCGCAAGCTGCCCCTTGCCTGGCAGTAACACAACCTCCCGTTCTTTTTTGACATTTTTCGCATAATCAAGATATACTTGCGGCGTAGAAAGATTTTCTCCCGTCACCATTTTTCCATCCTGTTTGATATACACTGGAATAAGGTTGTGTTTCTTTGATAAATTTTTCATTACCTGCATTGCGGTTATGATTGAAATGTCATGCTCAACGCTTTTCCCACCATAAATTACAGCAATATTTTCCACGCTTCTCCTCCTTATTCATAATTATCTGGCAAATCGTTTTCAAACAAGATCACACAATCTTTACATGAAAGCAATTTAATTAAATCGGTTTGTTCTTTTCTGGTCGCTGCAAAGAAAATATTTTCCTTTTTAAAGTCATGTGAAATAGCCCCTGAAAGAAGCTCATTTTTATTAACCTTATTCATGATGATAAAATAATCGCACACATCGGCAATCATTCCACCCAGTTTAAAATTTATCTCACTTTGACAAGCGCCCAGTTCCACCATACCCGGAGTGACAACAATCTTACGTCCCTCAAATTTTGATAGAACCTTAAGAGCTTCAGCAAAGCCAACCTCATTTGAGTTGTATGAATCATCAAGCACATATGAATAACCATTTTTGATGAGCTGAAGCCTGTGCGGAGTAGGGGCAAGCGTTTTTACAGCCGCTGCAATATCGTCCATTGAAATGCCAAGTTTGTATGCCGCTGCCGCTGCAAGCACAATGTTGTCAATATTAAATTTTCCAAGTAGACGCGTCTGAAGGGGCACTAGTTTGCCGTCTATCACAAGATCAAATCGGCTTCCTTCTGCTGATACCTTTTCATTTTTAGCATAGGCAAAGCAATTGTCTTTGCAAGTGGCAAATTTTGTTCCGGTAAATCTTTTATATAATTTTTCACTTGACTGGCTTGCCAGACTAAAAAACATTTGTCCGCCAGCTGGCAGGTTTGCGGCTAGCTCGAACTTTGTATTTTCAATCTTCTCAACACTT
Source organism: Clostridia bacterium (assembly GCA_017625505.1). Taxonomy (GTDB): domain Bacteria; phylum Bacillota; class Clostridia; order Christensenellales; family UBA1242; genus Caccovivens. The sequence continues at coordinate 43,590 of JAGAKV010000052.1, forward strand.
TTAAAACTCTCAATATGACAGTTGCCAACCGACGTGATTATTCCAATATCAGGCTTGACAATCCTTGTCAGTTTTTCAATGTCCCTTGGTTTTCGCGCACCCATTTCTGCAATAAAAACATCATGATCATCGAGATTTTTTAGGATGGTAATCGTCGTGCCCATTTCGGTGTTATAGTTTTTGGGCGTTGCGCAAACCTTATACTCTTTTTCCAAGATATGCGCAAGAATGTTTTTTACCGATGTTTTGCCATAGCTTCCAGTTATGCCAATTTTTATAACACTTTTCTTCGCAAGTTTTCTTTTGGCTGCATGGATATAGCAGCACCTAATCATCTGCTCAAGCGGAAGGCAAATGTAATGAACAAGCACAATCCAAAAAGGAAGCGCAACCACAATCACCAAGCAGTCAAGAATTATTAAAAAAACATTATGCACAAAATATAGCGGCAAAAAGAAGAGGGCTGCATAAAACAGGGCTAGCGCAATGAAAAACCTTATCATGCGCTTAGTAACAACCAGGCGATTCTTATCCCCAAATGAGAAATTTAATTTTAAACAATTGTCCAAAAATTTTCCTACGCTATATCCACAAAGTTGATAGGTCTTGACAAGGTTATAAGAAAACCAAAGCGTCACCAGCACAAATGCGCATACCAGAATATATATCATTGTGTCTCCTTTAAAAATTGTCGTGCAGTCGCAAAAAACTCAAACCTTGACTCCAAAAAAGCAAAGTGTCCTCCATTTAGAAACACAAGTTTTGAAGATTTAATGAGCTTATTAAGACGCTTCGCCATATATGTGGGGGTCTCCTTATCATCTTCGCCCCATACGATAAGACTTGGCGACTTGACACTTTTGGCAAACTCATCAAGATGAGTGTTTACTATATTGTTAAACAGCCCTTTCATGCTGGGGGAGAGGGCACGATAATCTGCCGAACCTGCTTCCATTTTTTTATTCAATCTTTTTGCCAGTTTATATCTGGCGACTTTAACGTGATATTTAATCCCTCGTCGAGGCTTAAGCCCCGCGCTATCGCAAAATATGCTCTTATGCACAAGTGACGATTTTAGTGCAGCCAAAATCAACAAAATTCTTCCGCCAAACGAATGGGCAATAAAGTCGGCTGAGGATATGTCAAGGTGTTCACATAACGAAATGACCATATTTGCATATGAAAATATGCTGATAAATGGCTGCGGAAATTCACTTTCCCCAAAGGGCGGAAAATCTATAAGCAAAATTGAATAATCATCAAATAAAGAAACAAATGGAAGAAAATCTTCACCACTTCTCCCCCACCCGTGCAAAAAGACAAGGACCTTCTCTCCCTCTCTTTGTATAAACTCATAATGCACTTTTGCCCCTGCAAAACTGTAAATCATATCCTTTTTTATGAAAAAGAAACAAATTTGTTGAAAATAAATAAAAAATTTATAAAAATTATTTTGTTTTTTTTATTCTTTGGTCTAAAATAGAGTCATGGTCATAATGACTAAAAATAAAAAAGAAGGAAGGTATAGACACTTGAAAATCACAGACGTTAGAATCAGACTCAAAGACGAAGAAAAATTAAAAGGAATCGCTTCAATCACTATTGATGAATGTTTCGTAGTGCATGATGTTAAAGTCATCAATGGCAAAGACGGACTTTTCATTTCAATGCCATGCAAGAAAAGCGCTGAAGGCGAGCACAGAGACATCGCTCACCCAATCAAGACTGAAACAAGAGAAGAAATCAAAACAGCAGTTCTTGACGCTTACAACAGAGCAGTTGAAACAAAAAGCGAAGAATAATATTAATGAAAAAAGACAGTCTTTTGACTGTCTTTTTTTTACAAACTTATTTTTTTGCAGTATGCACTTTTTTGACAATTTAAAAATCAGGCGACATTTGATTACCTCTTCTACGCTAAAATGTTGATATTTAAACTTCTGTTTAAAAATAAATTAACTATTAAAACACAACTATACTAGTTTTGAATCCAACTTATTTTTAGCAAGCCAATTATCAAGCAGAAAATATTTTTTTTATTTAGTTAAGCCCTTTTACAATTGTAATCACAAGTAATCAAGCCTACGAAAACCTGTAAAGCGCCTGGGGAAATCGCAACCCCCAGCGTTTTTGTAACTTTTTTTTGCGCAAGAGAAGTTGGCCATCTACATAAGCAAATTTCCATTGTCTGTTTGCACGACTTTAAGCACATCTTCAAGTTCACCCGTTGTTCCGTTGAAATAGAAATAATATGTGCCTTCTGTGTTTTCTGCCTGCACTTCTTTGCAAACAACCTCACGATTGTAGTCTAGCGGCGAAAGAACCCAGCGTACCTGCACAATTTCAAAGGTTGACGGAACTGAGCCGATTGCGCGATCGTCAGCCAGAGTACCTTTTGAAATTTTTCTGTTGGTATGGTTTGTAAAATATGGTGTCGCATCGTATCCAACAACACTTCCGCTTGTCGTGTTGACTTTCACTTTAACAAGGTCTGGATAGAGAATTATTCCATTTTGAGTTGGCGCAATATTAAGGTAAACGTCGTTGCCGATTGAATCCGCCCATACAACATCAGGATTTTCTATTCCATTGCCACGGGCAAATTCAAGGGCAATTTTTCGAGCGGCGTTGTAATCAATATTTTCAACCCCTTCTTCCCCTGTGCCACTGATGGTCAAAATATGCCCGCCAATCTTTGTGACCTGCACAAACAGCATCTCTTCAGAAGAATTTGTAACACGAAAGTTGTATGTTTCAAACTTGCCATTCGTTTCTCCCTCTTCTTCCACACGAACGCTGTCCTTGAAGAACGTTTGAACATTTTCGCGGGCCTCTTCTCGCGAAACCTGCGCGCCGCTTAAACCTTTGACGGCAGCCTGCACAACCGAATCAGAGAACGGCCCATCATAAATCATGGTTGGATATTCAATATCAACCGATTTAAGTGACATAAGCGATGAGGAAAACTCGTTGCCATTTGCGTCAACGTTGAGACTTGAATCCAAAATTGAATAACCATCATTAAGTTTTCTTTCAAATTTGTTAAGCTGCTCTTTCAGCGACATGATGTTTTGATGCACCTTTTCAAGCGTCTCTATTTCACTTTGCGATAAGTTTTCCCCTTTTGCCAATTTTTCAGCAAGCGTTGAAGTGTAGCCAGCAATTTGATTGACCATTTTTGTTGTGTCTTGAATATCATTTTGCGACAACGGAAGCGCGGCGATTGAAATCTCGGCCTCGCTTGCATTTTTCGACGCCTCAAGCAGCGTTTTTCGTTGATATGTAGATGAAGTTGCGTTTAACGTCTTAGAAACCTTATTTTCAAGGTTGTTTACACTGTCTAAAAGATTGTAGAAGTTGTCGTTATACACATTTTCAAGCTCCCCTTTAAAGTGGCTTGCGTTTGACTGCTCCACACCATAACCAATGCCAAAGCCAACCGTTGTTGCGCCTAAAATTGCCGTTGCAATGGCAAGAGAGGTTATCACTCCTTTGCGGCTTTTAAGCTGCCTATCTTTTTTCTCTGCCTCATCAAGCCTTTCTTCGCGCTCAACTGCTTCAAGCCTTGCTAGCACCTGTTTTTTATTATCTTCCATTTCTCACCCCTATAACGCAAACACGTGTTTGCCAATTGTCACCACCGTTTTTCGCGACCAAATCCACGAGCTTGTCGCTGTAACGGGATTGTAGTAATAAAGACAGCCATATGTAGGATCCCACCCATTTAAAGCGTCTTGCGCCGCCTTGTAAGCGGTTGAATTTGGAGTCAAATTGATTTGCCCATCATCAACTGCGGTAAACGCGTATGGCTGATAGATCACGCCAGCGATTGTGTTTGGAAAGGACGCACTTTTCACCCGATTCAACACAACTGCCGCAACAGCAACCTGACCGGTATACGGCTCTCCACGCGCCTCGGCATAGACGCATCGCGCCAGCAAATTGAGGTCGCTTGACGAGATCGACGACGAGCTGCTGCTTCCACCAGAAGACGACAAACGCATGCCAAGCGCCGCAGCGGTTTTCGGGCCGACTATTCCGTCAACAGTAAGTCCATTTTTACGTTGAAAATACTTGACTGCAGCCTTGGTTTTTGGTCCATAAATTCCGTCAATCGCTCCGGTATAATATCCCCACCTTTTCAGTTTTGTTTGAATAGTACGGTTTTCTGCCTTGGTAGTTGCAGCCTCAACGATAATCATATTTTGTTGCTGCAGTGGCCGCTGCAAATAGGTCATCACGCCGCCTCCCAACGAGCTTGCCAACAAGAATGCCACAGCAACGCCTTTTACAAACTTCTTTTTCATTATTCCTCCCTAGTTATATTCTTAATTATCTCCCAAATTTTCGAAATATATTCAACATTGTCGGAATTTGACGAAGAAGTAAAGCAAAACGCAGGATAGACAAGACACCACCAATTGTTTCCCTCTCCACTGCCAAGATTGAGAATCAGCGCGTCATACTGCCCTTCCTCTAAAACAAGATCGTCGTAGGCTCGCGTCGGGAAGTGCTCCTTTTTAAGCTGCGCTTGACTCTCATAAGAAAACCCCTCATGCCGAAGGACTTCGTTTGCCACCTTTTCAATATAACCAAAATTTTCGCTTACCACTTTTTTGGCTTCTTCAAAAGTCTCCACCTCGCTTAGAATGGGAATAAGCGCCTCAACAACTGCATCTTTAACCAAATATTTCACCGCCTGATCTGCCTGCGAGTTTGAGTTTGCCCTGATATGTATGCGAAGATATTGCGGACATGGCTGCCCCACCTGCGGACAAAAAATAAATATCAACGCCATGCCAAGGGCAGACAAAACTGCAATAAGCCACTTCATTTTGCATCTCCTTAACAGACTTATTGACATAATTTATAAACTCATACAGCAAAGCTGCCTCCTCAAAAAAGAAAAACCGCAAACTTTGTCACTTGCGATTTTTTTTAAATACACCCAAAGCTTAAGCCTCTTATTGACACTTTTTCTGCACAAGACGCAACAAAAAACAAGGCGTGTGCCTTGTTTTTTATTTGTATTCATATTTTCTCTTAATTTTGTTTCAGTGTCAAATAGCCAGTCTCCCAGTTTGCCATGGTTTTGTCAACGTTGTTTGCATTATACACAACCCCGCTTTGCCCAACAAGGTTTGGGCAGCCCAAGAACATATTGCTGCCATTTGTCACTGCCGCTGTTGACCAGCCACTGCTTACATAGATTGTTTTAAGGCTGCGGCAGTATTGAAACATTTGCATCATATCCGTCACGCTTGAGGTATCAAAGGTTGATAAGTCAAGAGTGGTCAAGCTGGTGCAATTTTGGAACATTAATGCCATATCCGTCACGCTTGAGGTATTGAAGGGAGATAAATCAAGACTAGTCAGGCTGCGGCAGTTCACAAACATCCATGACATATTTGTCACAGAGGTTGTGTTAAATGAAGATAAGTCTAGACTGGTCAAGCTTGTGCAGTAATAAAACATATCTGACATATCCGTCACAGAGGATGTATCAAAAGATGAGAGGTCAAGACTAGTCAGGCTGTCGCAGTGATAAAACATATATGACATATTCGTCACGCTTGATGTGTTAAATGATGATAGAGCTAGACTTGTGAGACTGCTGCAGCCTCTAAACATCTCTAACATATTCGTCACGCTTGATGTGTTAAATGATGATAGGTCTAGACTGGTCAGGCAGTTGCAGTGATAAAACATCTCTCCCATATTCGTCACAGAGGATGTGTCAAAGGATGAGAGGTCAAGACTAGTCAGGCTGGTGCAGTTATAAAACATTTGCTGCATATGCATCACGCTTGCTGTGTCAAAAGATGATAGATCAAGACTGGTTAGACCGCCGCAGCTATTAAACATAGAGGACATATCAGTCACGTTTGATGTATCAAAGGATAATAGGTCTAGGCTAGTCAGGCTGGTGCAGTTATTAAGCATACGTGACATATCCGTCACTGATGAAGTGTCAAAGGTTGATAAATCAAGGCTGGTCAAGCTGGTGCAACGAGAAAACATATATGACATATCAGTTACGCTGGATGTATCAAAAAGGGATAAATCTAATGTTGTGCCGGTATAGCCGCCAAACATAGTTTGCATACTCGTCACCGCTGAGGTGTCAATGTTGTTGATCCCAAGAGCTGGATGACCGCTGCCAAAAACGCTAGCGCAATCCCCTGCGAGTGCCATCGTTTGATTTGAGAGGATATAGATGTTGCTATTTTCATAATATGCCCAAATGCTGCCATCACCTGCGTAACTTACATCAGTGCCTGTTGTTTGATATGAAGTATTGTTGCAGGCATAATCTAAAACAAGCCCTGGCATACTGCCCAGCTGGTTTGCTGTTGACTCAAGAACTGGCACAAGTTTGTCCACACTTGGATAAGAAATGTTTTTTTCTGCATCAGAATAGTTGAGGGTGATTTTGATGTCACCGGCGCAGGCTGCGGCCTTGTTGACATCGTCAACTGAGAGAACAACCTTCACCATTTTGTAGCCGCCGGCAACTGCGTTTGGCACATGGGCGTTTGTCTTCCACAGGCTTGAATCAATTGTGGTTGCTGAGTTTGTTGAAGTAAATGAATCAGTGTTGTAGTAATATGTCTTGACAGTCATGTTGTTTTGCGTTGTGCAGTTTTTGCCCACAACTGCTTGAACATAACCTTCTTCAAGTAGGTTTTCAATTGTGAAATAGAACTCAAGTTGTGGTGTTGTTGGTGTAAGTGAAAAGTCACCAATGTAAACAGAGGCTGGCACACTTTCATCTGGTGCGTTGAAAACAACATAGCCGTTTTCGTTGTCAACTTCGTTTCCGTCTTTGTCAGTGATGATTGTAGAGGCAGCGTTGCCAGAGTTTGGCACGTACGCTTCCGTTCTGATTGCAGCAGCAACATTATCACCAACTGTGTAGTTGATGTTGAAGCCTGTTGTGATTGACTGGCTTGTCGCTGCGAATACGCCGATAAGCGCGCCAAGCACTGCAAACAATGCAAATGCAAGTCCCACCACAGCATAGATAAGTTTTTTGTTTTGCGATTTTGCTTTTTCCATACTTTTCTCCTTAGGAGGATAATACCCCTTATTATATCTATCTTTATTCTACCCCCCCCATAGATACCCAGAAACGAGCAGAATAATTAAGGCACTTTTCTCTATACTCCTTTTATATTTGCTTTTGTGGTGTCTTTGTATCACATTTCTCGCATAAGTCAATGGAAAAAAATATTACTTAAACAATTCAAT
>JAGAKV010000053.1 GCA_017625505.1 Clostridia bacterium
CCCCTCCCGGGGTTCTTTTCACCGTTCCCTCACGGTACTATTCGCTATCGGTCACTAGGTCGTATTTAGCCTTACGAGATGGTCCTCGCGTCTTCGCACGGGATTTCACGTGTCCTGTGTTACTCTGGATACCGCTAGACTTTCATTTGATTTCGGTTACGGGACTATTACCCTGTATCGTGCTGTTTTCCAACAATCTTCACCTATCATTTGTCTTGTCATGTTGCGGTCCTAAACCCCTAGCAAATTTCTTCGCTAGGTTTGGGCTCTTGCAGTTTCGCTCGCCACTACTCCCACAATCGTTGTTTTACTTTCTTTTCCTCCGCTTACTTAGTTGTTTCAGTTCAGCGGGTTCCCCTCATAACACTATGTATTCGTGTTATGATACTACGACATAACTCGTAGTGTATTCCTACATTCGGAAATCGACGGATAACAGATTATTTGCATCTCCCCGTCGCTTATCGCAGCTTATCACGTCCTTCATCGGCGCCTAGTGCCAAGGCATCCCCTATATGCTCTTTGTAGCTTAATCATTGTTTAATGATTTTGGATAATCTTAGCATTTTCACTAAATCTTAATCTAAAGATTTGTAATCATAATTTTAATTTACTCGACGTAAATTGAAATTTGCACAAAGTATCGTATTACACATTGTTATTTATAACAAGCATAATTTTGATATTTGTTGCTCGTTTTACATTCTGTAAAACTTGTATTATGTAGTTGTCAAGGTTCTATGCTAACCCTGGGCAACAGCCCTTCATTAAGTTAGCAAGAGTATAATATCACACGGGTACCACCTTTGTCAACACTTTTTTCAAAAAAATTTTAAAAATTTTAATTTTTTTTTGATTTTTTTTAAATTTTTGCCGACACCTTTTCGGGTGTTCGCGAATTTTGCAAATTTTAAGCGATTTTATTGCAACTTTAAAGCACTTTTAAAGGCAAATTTGATTAAAATATTTTTGAAAAAGTAGGTTTTGGAAGAGGATCTGCCCTTCAAAAAGATTTATTTTTCTATCTTTTGCCTATGTTTTGCGCTTTTGTGATAGTGAAGATATATATAGTTTCGTTTTTCTTAACTCTTATACCTATCAGATTCTTGACACAACTATGAAAATTACTCCTTCTCTGCTTTTTCTATAATGTTAAAAAAAGAGGCACGTGCCCCTTTCATCTATTTATATTCCTTGATGAATACTTTCTTAAATTTCAATGAGTACTCTTTAAGCCAATTGATTTCATCTTCCACTAAAGTTTGATCTGTCAAATCATATGATTTAGACAGAACAATTCTGCTTGCCTTTTTCTCTGGAAGCTTCATCCATTGAAGGGTTTGCCCTATCTCCGCCTCAATTGCATCCTTTTTTGAATACAAAGTGTCAAACAACACTTTATCATTACTTATATATAGCTCAACACCAATCTCATTCCGTTGAACGAGATATAAAAGACTGATGTGATATTTTGAATTTCCAACCGTCATCATATACCAATGGTCTGTTGATGGTTTTCTGATATTAAACGCCCTCTTATACTCCACGTCAGCAAAAGCAATCTCATTAAAACGCGTCCAAAAATTATATCTTGCCTGCAGTGTTTCACTTGTTTGATCGAGCGAAACTTTCTTCACTTCTCTTGTCCAATTGTTTGGCTGTTCAACAATATTAAACTTGGGCGCAAGCAATGAGTCATCGATCTGCCAAAGCTCAATTTCAATGAGGAAAAAATTTATATCTGCATCGGTGTGATTGTTAAGCCATTCAATTGCTGCCCTGTGTGCTGGGCGAGCCTCTTTGACAATCCAAATAATCGTTTTTGCATCCTTGCCAGCAGCATAGGTGATAATTTGCCCTAAATGGGTGTGATTAGACGGTTCTATTTGATTCTCTATAATAACCTTTCGATCTGTCCCCATTTCTACGCCCACGATATCCGCAAAAAAGCTATCTACGCTAGATTCGGTATCTTCAACTTCAATTTCAATGCCAATAGCATCGCTAAGCAATTTAATGTTCTCTGGTTTTGATAGCCATGGTGTAAATTCATACTCCTCATGTGACCATGCTTGTCGCAAATCATCTACCTTTTTCATTCTTCCAAGTGTAATCATGTCTTTCTCCTTTATATGATGTATTATAACATACCCTCGCTTGCATTACAAATCTTTTTGCAAGATTGACATATCATATACTCTCCCATTCTCTATATTATGATTTTATTTATATAGTATATTATATATATAAATGTAGAAATGAATTTAAAAAAAGACGGCAAGGCCGTCTATTTTTTCTTTGGAGTGGTGTCTATATGCGATTTATCTATAATTGTAATGCCTTTTTCTTTTAAGAAGTTTACATGATCTGCAATTGTGCCTGTCGTCATCCCGTTGAAATTGACAATCAAGCTTTGCGCTGGATTTAAAAACAAAAAGACGCGATCTTTATAGGTAACAACCTTAAATAGGTCTTCATACTTGACGCTTTCTTGCCCAACATAGTGATAGCGATTATCCATTTCATTTGCAACCTCGCTTTCTACCACAATTGAAGAGTCGTAAAATGTAAATGTATTTAAATACTTATTGCTGCCAAGCCTTTGAAGATTTTGCCTTTTCTGATTTTCCCTAAGAAGATATGGAAGGAAGAAAAGCGAGCCTGCAACGCCGCAAGCAATCAAAATTATTCCCAACGTCAAATTAACAAATGCAAGCCCAACGCCAAGCGCAGCAAAAATAGCTAGGAAAAAGATTGACATTGCCCATATTGTTTTTTTCATTGCATAGCCCTGAAAAAGAGAAATCTCTTCAGCATTTAATTTGCTTGTGTTTTTAAATTTAATTTCTTCCATTTATGTTCTCCTCCCACACGCCCGAATTTTCCATTCAGAATGGGTTATGTTTGTTGTAATTATTTAAATATAAATCTTTCTGACCAGCCAGTTTAAAAATCTCGTTGAAACAAGTCTCGTGGCAAGAATGATAAGTTTATACACTCCGCCAATTGTTTTGCGTAGAGGCATTTTCCTTTTTTTGATATTTGCAACAATTATCCGGCCAACCTTCTGCGCACTCATTCCTTTTTGCTCTTCATTTTCAGCCTTTTTAATTGCCTTAACCGCCCTTTCGTCGCCCTCTTTAGTTTCAACTATACGAGCAGCAGTAAAGCTTGTCTTCGCGTCTCCCGGCAGAATGCACATAACCTGCACGCCGTCCGCTCTCACTTCGTTTGCGAGTGCCTTGGAAAAAATTTCCACCCCTGCCTTAGTAGCGCTATAGGCCGCCTGATATGGCAGCGGCACAATCCCGCCAACTGATGATATGTTGACAAGCCTGCCCTTGCTTTTCTTTAAGTATGGCATTGCAAGGCGTGACAAATTCATAACCGCTGCAAGATTTGTGTTTGTAATGGCGTATAAATTTTCTTTTGAAGCACTTTCAACCGCGCCGCCAATTCCAAAACCCGCATTGTTGACAAATATGTCAATTTTGCCCTCTTTTTCAAAAATCATTTTTAAGATCTTTTCAACACTCACGCCGTCATTCACGTCAGCAGTAAACGTCATCTTAACTTCTGGATTTGCTGCAAAGTTTCGCGATATATCATAGACAATCGCTCCTTCTTTATCTAACGCGCGCGCAATCTCAAGGCCAATTCCTCGGCTTGCACCAGTAATAACCGCAACTTTCCCGTTCAACTTATATTTCATGCTTTTCCCTTTATTTAAGATCGATCTACGTGGAAGATTGATTTTTTCTCCACAAGTCCACCCGTCGGGTGTAATTCAAAATGCGTACCCGTTCTTTTCCAATATGCCTTACAATGTGGATTCATGCATCGATAGTGAGGAATCCCTGTAACATCTTTTGCCTCAACCGCGCCAAAAACCGCTCTAACAATCACCACGGTCAGTCTAATTCCTTTTGCAATGGTTTTATCTTGAAAAAGAGACTGCTTGTGGCATTTAGGACAGCGAAGCTTTTCAATCTTCGTTGGCATACCCTCTTGCTTTGCCGTTCTCCTCATCATTTTAGGAGAATCTGGCGCATTTTCTTTTCTCTTTTTCCAAAACTGCCACCACTTTTCATTCTGCTGTTTTTCCTCTTCCTGTTGTTCGGCGGCATCCTTTTGTTTCCCTTTGCCTGTGGCGTTTTGTCCGTCAGCCTGCTCTTGCGAATCATCGTAGTTTAAATCTTCATCTTCACCATAAGGATTTGCATCATCAACTTCTTCTTCGTCGCCGTCTTCAACGTCATCAACATCCCAACCAAACGCCATAAATCCCTCCATACGATAATATATATTTAGTATAACCAAAAACACTGGCAGCAGTCAAGCAATGTGCATAAAATATACTATGAAAAAATATGATAGAGCCGCCGCTGTTCGCTATGCCCGCGCTTTCGCACTGACTCCAAACCCCACTTTTTATCATTTTGGTGGAATTGGCGGCGATTGCACAAACTACATCTCTCAGTGCCTACTCGCTGGCGGAGGGGTTATGCAATATGATAAAGAAAAAGGTTGGTACTATAATTCAGCCGCCGACCGTTCTCCAAGCTGGACGAGTGTGCAATTTTTACAACAGTTTTTGTTAGACACATCCCTTAAAGGCCCAAAAGCTGAAATTGTTGCACTAAAGAGACTTGAGGAGGGCGACATAATCCAGCTTAGGCAAAATCCCTCGCATTTTAATCACACTCTTTTTGTAAGCAAGATCACGCAAAATGATATATACGTTTGCGCGCACTCAAACGATGCCCTCGACCGCAAACTTTCAAGTTACAACTACCTTCAGCTGCTGCCGCTGCATATAATAAGCGTGGAGTAAGCTTCTGAATTTTTCATCCAAAAAAAAACTCACGGTGACACACAAAAAATATCGCAAAAAAAACTGCCCTGTCATTTACAGCCCCCACTTTATCTTTGCGTTATTACACAATAAATTATGTCATATCCTATTGACATTTAACCTGCATTTTCATATAATACAATTAGTGAGGTGAAAAAATGAAATCATTTACTGATTGGATGGAAGCCCTTCCACTTTGGGCAAAAATTCTTTTCGCGATTCCAGCACTTGACATCGTGTGGGTTGTTTACCGTTTGGTAAAATCTGTAGAAAAGAAAAACACATTAGGAGTTGTCCTTGCAATCGTGCTTATCTTCATCGGTTTCCCATTCTTATGGCTTATCGATATCATAACACTTGCAATCAGCAACTACGTTATCTGGATTGACTAAAATCAGAACACAAAAAAGCATATCATCCGATATGCTTTTTTGTGTTTCTTACGCAGCCGTTTCTTTAAGTGTCAAATATCCATATTTACCAGTTGTGTCATCAAGGCCCGCATAAGCATAGGTTTTGTCAACAAAATTCTCGTCATAATTTGGAAGGCTGGTACAACCGGAAAACATATTAGTTGCATTTGTGGCAGCAAGCCAATCTTTTCCAACATAAACTGTTGTCAGTTTTCCACAATTTAGAAACATATTACCCATATTTACAACCTTCTTTGTGTTGAAGGATGAGATATCAAGCCTGACAAGCTTTTGGCAGTTTGCAAAAGTACTAATCATCTGTGTTACTTTGGATGTATCAAAATTAGATAAATCTAAGGTTGTAAGATTATAGCAATAATAGAACATCATAGTCATATTTTTAACATTTGATGTATCAAACATAGAAAGATTCAGCGAAGTCACCGGACAGGCAAAGAACATGTAAGACATGTCTGTTACATTTGATGTAGAAAAGTCATTTGGGAAAGTAAGGGTAACCAATCTAACACAGTTATAAAACATATATGACATATTAGTTACGTTTTGAGTATCTAATCCTGTCACATCAAACTTTTTAATATACTTACAGCCTTGAAACATATATGACATATCTTTTACGTTTGAAGTGTCAAAATTTGATACGTCAAGCGATGTAAGCGCTTCACAATAAGCAAACATATAGATTGTGCTTCCTGGATTATCCGCAGGCCCAAGTCCCACTTTAGAAGTGTCTAGAGTGGATACATCCAAGCTGGTAAGCGCTGAACAATTACAAAACATAAATGACATGTCGATAACTTGTGATGTGTTCCAGTTGGAAAGAGTAAGAGACTTCAAGCTATTACATTCCCTGAAAGTTCGATACATCGTTGTTACGTTTGATGTGTCAAATGAAGCTAAGTTGAGACTTTCAAGAGCACCGCATTTAAAAAAAGTGGAATTCATATTTGTCAAATTAGGTGTATACCATGTAGACAAATTAAGTGTTTTCAAAGTCCTGCAATCTTGAAACATACAATACATTGTTTGCAGACTGTTTGTTTTCCATCGCGATAGATCTAATATTGTTAGCTTGTAACAAGAAGTAAACATAAATGCCATATCAGTTACTTTTTGTGTATTAAAGTTTACTAAAGACAATTCCTCTAATGCTTCACAACTCCCAAACATGCAATACATATCCGTAACCTCTGACGTATCAAAACTTGAAACATCTAAATTGGTCAGTCGTTTACATTGATAAAACATTTGTTTCATACTGGTAACCTTCGACGTATCAAATGAAGAGACGTCAATTTTTTGTAGATTTTCGCAAAAAACAAACATTCCATACATATCTGTTACACTTGAGGTATTAAAGTGGGTTAAATCAAGACTTGTTAATGAGCTACATCGCCCAAATAACCCAAGCATATCAGTTACTTTTGATGTAACAAATGATGATAAATTTATACTTGTAAGTGCTGTACATTTATAAAACATTTTCTCCATTGTTGTAACATTTGATGTGTTGAAGTTTGAAAGATCAAGAGTTTTCAGTGTAGTTCGCTCTGCAAAGAAGAAGCTGCAGTCTTCGGGAAGGTCAATCGTATGATTTGAATAAACGTACAGTGTAAGGGTTGACTCGTCAAATTCTGTCCAGATTTTCTTTTCTGTGTCTGCCATTGGCTTTGCTGCTGCCGCTTCAACAGCACCTGCTGGTTGCTCTTTTGCATAA
>JAGAKV010000054.1 GCA_017625505.1 Clostridia bacterium
ACTTCTTTTCTGGTGCGGATAACAGGACTTGAACCTGCACCCTCTTCGGACTGGAACCTAAATCCAGCGCGTCTGCCATTCCGCCATATCCGCATTTATCATCAAACACTACACTCGGCTAAATTTTACTTCCGCAATTTTTCTTTACCGCTCGCGTTTTCCTCTTGACTCCCCACAAATCCCACGGTTTTCGGAAGCACTTTAATTTGAAAACACTGTTATTATACCTCAACTTTTTAAAATTTGCAAGTGTTTTTAGGTTTTAGTCTCAACTTTTCTAAATCTTGTGAAGCATGGCAGCCTTTTGCATGCACGCTTTTAAATATTTTTTTATTAATATTTTGTTTTTGTTTTGCGAATTCTAAATTATATGATAAGATAAAAATACAAAATTTGTCAAAAAAGGAGTTTTTATGAATTTTATTGAAAAGTTTTTAGTGGCTCTTGATGGTAAAATGCCAGAGCCAACAGACTACGGCTGGTTTCACTTAATGTTTATCGGCATGGTGCTGGTTGCAACTGTACTTTTATGTGTTTTTGCAAAAAATGCAAAATACAAAACTGTAAGATGGATTATTGCAGCCGTATGGATTGTAATGGTGGTGCTTGAAGTTTACAAACAAATCAACTTCTCGTTTCACTATGATCTTGAAACTGGCAAAACTTGGTGGGACTATCATTGGTACGCATTCCCATATCAACTTTGCTCGACGCCTCTTTTCCTTCTTCCTTTTGTTGCTTTCTGCAAGGAAGGAAAATTTAGAGACTCAATCATTGCCTTTATCGGCACGTTTGCAATGTTTGGCGGACTTGTAACGTTTATTTATCCTGGAGATGTGTTTATCAGCACAATCGGAATCAACATTCAAACAATGTTCCACCACGGTGCACAAATTGTGACAGGAATTTTCCTTATGGTGCACGAGAGAAAGAGGCTGAATATTTGGTATTTCCTTCGCGGAATGTATGTATTCCTTATTATGACTGCAATCGCATTCTTCTTGAATGTTATGGCACCTCTTTTCACAACAGAAACATTCAATATGTTTTATATTGGACCTCACTTCCCTTGCACTCTGCCTCTTCTTGGTAATGTTGTATATCCAAACGTACCTTACATTGTATTCCTACTCATTTATGTGCTTGGTTTTATTATCGTGGGCTTCATCTTCTTTATGGCGTACTTTGGCATAACAAAACTCTTCCTTAAAGACAGAAGTCAAATATCATTCCTTGGCAAGAAAAAGGTTGCAAAAGATGAGCAAAAAGCTTAAGTGGTCTCTTATCGGCGCGTTTGCACTGATTGAAGCCACATTACTTCCGCTTATTCTCACCCTCAGCGGTCTCGTCGTGAAAATCTTGAGTTTTGCTTCAATCGTGCTTGCCTTTGGCTTTTCGCTGCTGTTTATCTCTTTCAAAAACAAAGCATTCTTTGTGCAGATTGGATTGTTTTTCACTGTTATGGCCGACATCTTTCTTGTAGTTATCGAGCCTCGAATGCAATCTCTTGCAATGAGTTTCTTCTCGCTTGTACAAATGGCATACTTTGCAAAGCTTTTATTTGAAAACAAAAACAAAAAGGTTCGCCTTGCAAACATTATTTCACGAGTAGCCCTTGTTGTGATTGTTGAGATTGTAACAATACTTGTTGTTGGAGCAAAAACAGATTACCTCGCGCTTATCTCAATGTTTTATTACACCAACCTCATTCTCAACATTGTGTTTGCCTTCTTCAACTTTAAGCAAAATCCATATTTTGCAATCGGCATGGTGCTTTTCGCATTGTGCGACACAATCATTGGCCTGCAAGTTGCAATTGGAAATTACATTTTTGTCTCAGAAAGTTCGTTTATTTACAAGTTTGTCTTTTCATCTTTCAACTGGGCATGGCTGTTTTACTTGCCATCGCAAACACTTATTTCAATAAGCTGCACAAAATCCACTATCAACTAGTGGATTTTTTATTTTTCCATCCTGCTCCCCTTGACAAATTGCAAAAATATGATATACTTTAAGCACAAAAAGGAGAGTTGTATGTCTTTTGACAAAGAAAAGTTTTTCGATAAAATCAAATTAAGAGATCAAGAATCACTTGCATGTCTATCATACTATTACAAAGCGCTTGGCGATGATGAAATTGGCAGGATTCAGCAACTAACTACCGAATATTCACAAGCAAAAGCTGAAACGTTTTTTAATGACAACAAGGCATTTTTTGATGTAGAAGAAAACAGGGTTGCTTTCTTTAGATTTATGAGTTCAATTCACGCAGACAAGCCCCACAGCGGAAAAAGATTCTCTGAGGAGCTTTACAAAATTGTTTGGGCTTACGCAAAAACTTTAAACGCTCAGAAAGCAGCTGACGCTGAAAACGAGACCGTTCGCTAAAAAATACTCACTTCATTAAAAGGGGAAAGCATTATGAAAACACAAAAATCCGCAAAAATTTTAAGTTTTAAAAATCAGCAAAAGCTTATTCTTCTGATCAAAGAGGTTCATTCAAAAGATGGCGAAGGAGAAATGCTTGTACAAAAAAATTATAAAGTTTTAGACTTAGACGGAAAATGTCTTCTCTCAAACTTTACATACACCGCGCGAAAAAACACAATTACTGGCAAGTTGCTTGAAGGTGATTTTTTAAAGATTTATTGCTATCAAAACTTTTTTGTCAAGACTGCATCAAGTCTTGATAACACAAAGACAAAAACAAAAACCGCCCACCTCTACCACGCCTTTACATACAAAGGCAACCTTATCACATCTGGGACACAAAAGTGGACAGAAGACAAGAAAATTGTTGACCTCATCAATAACATAGCCGACGAGGTGGACGAAGAGGCTTACGATAGGGCACATCAAGATTACTAAAAACTGGGAGATACACATGAAACAATCAAAACTTATTTTTACTTATGACGAGCAAGAAGCACTTTGCTCAAACGGCTACGCTGAGGCACTAACAAAGGCAGTAATCCTGCTTGACGGCAAGCTCTCACGCAAAGATTTTCTTTTTATTATCAATTTGCACAAAACTGCAAAAGCCCTGCTAGAACAAAAACAGGAAGCCGAAGGGGAAGAAGAAAACGAAATCTAAATTGGTACAAAGCTATATCATAACACGTCACTTGAAAAGGTGCGAAACAGGCTATCAGTGTCAGCACTTAACAATTCAAATAGAAGTCTAAAGGAGAGACATATGCTGCAGCTCAAACTAAACAAACTTGACATTGAATTTATCAAACTATGGTCAGAGTATATCGTAACGAGAGATTCAAACGAAATCATGGATAGATTGCAAGACCTCGCTAAAAAAGGACAGCTTAACGCAATTCAAAGCTGGTATAGTTTTAAAAAGAAAGGAGACTGCGAAGAAATTGACAATATTGTCAAATCACTTGAGGGCAACACCTATGAGGAGTTATGGACTCTTGGAAATTATGAAGGTTCAACCGATGAAGCACGTGACAGCTTAAACAAGCTCTACAAACGAAGAAATGAGCTTATAGACACAATCAATTATCGAAATGAGACTGAAACCTACACAAGATCCACTGGACGCTTCTTAACTACTCATTATCCCGACACAAGCAAAGAAGAAGCAGAAAAGGAAACAATTGAAACAAGCATCGAAAACGTGCCTTGTATAAACTATTGGCTGCGCGGTGCAGGCAAAGTATTACAATATGCAAAAGACATGCAAAACCCATATCTCGCTCAACGTGCCGGCGAAATGTACAATTCGCTCGCACAACTGCTTCCTCACCGAAATCAAAAACTTGGAAAAACTCTCAAACAAAAAGCGCTGCGATATTTCACCAAAACATACAAGAAGATGCAAAAAACGGAAGAGGGGAAGGATGTCAATGCAAACCTCCAATTCTACTATCATTTTGCAAGATCAATTCTAACTTCCGAAACAAAAAAAACTCTTCGTCCACTTGCAATCGACATTTTAAAAGAAATTTGCAATTATGACAAACTTGAAAAAGAGGCTCTTGAATAATATCTTGGTATTTCCCCTTAAAAGTTTGAGTATATAAATCTAAAAATATATTTTACAACCTATTTCTTTTTTATCAAAGAGATGGGTTTTTCTTTGTTTTGAATCTTTTTTAGACAAGGCTAATTGGACAGTTGCAGCGTTTGCTTCCGTCTGAGTTATAACTATTTTTGATTTTCCTTTGACACTCCCCCGCCTAATATGCTATACTGCCTGTGAGGAGATAAAAATGAAAATCACACACAAGATAACGCTGCCAATGTGCATTGCTTCTTACATGACATTATGCAATGAATCATATATTGACTATCAAGATTTAAAGACTTGGTGCAAACTTTTATCAACCAAGCTTTCATATAAAAACCGCGAAGTGCAAACACAAAACTCTGAGGAAGATTTCAAACTTCTTTCGTACGATAAAGTTGAATCTGACGTTTTTGTGCTTGAAACACATGGCGTTGCACTTAGAAAAAATATTGACTATCTTCGTGATCACTATATGGCATTTTTCGACACAGATGTTCTTATGGATCTATTCAAACTTGCCGACAAATATCTTGGCAAAGAAAATCAAGATGAAGATGAAAATGAAATTTAAATATTATGAAAATGAAATAAAAAATCCCAGCATTACTGCTAGGATTTTTTTTACTAAATCAATCATTTTTGTTACATATCTTGCTCGATATTTCCATAGTTTCCAACAAGTTGTTCAAGCTCTGCTTTATCCATATGAGCCATTGCCATAGTTGTGCAGCGAATCAGGTTTTTGTTGAACACTGCTTTTACCCCTTCTTTTTCATCATCAAAAAGATCTTGCGTTTTGCGTCTGAAAAGTTTTGCATTTTGCCCATCAACAAATTTCTGACACTCGCTTGGCGTACGAAACACCGCCTTGACATGTGACGCGTTTATAATCTGTCCTCTCTCACAATGTGGAAGGATGTTTTCTTCGCCATTTTGTGACCACGTAAACACTACGTAATAACTTTTGTATGGATCGCCCGCCTTGCGACTCTCAATCTTTTCGCCTACAAGATAGCATTTTGCTGTCACAAATGCAAGAGGCATTTCTCTCTCTTGTCCGCGCTCATTTTTCCACTTCTTTTTGATTGCCATTGGCGCGTAGTACAAATATGATATCATTTCGTCTGACAATTTCATTTCCATTTTCGAGTACTCCTTTTGTTCTTTATTTTATTAACAAGTTTAATTTATTTTCTTTCAGCCTTTTGTCACGAAGTTGAATAAAGGCTCAAATGTTTATCGATGCTGCCGTTGTGTCTGCGCCGTTTTCATCTGTTGCTTGCGCGGCCTTTTCCTTGCCAGAAGCCTTTTTATGTAGTTTTTCAAACACTTCTTCGCTTGGGAAAACAAAATTTTTGATATCCTCAAACTCTTGTTTTGTTAAGCTGTGTGCTTTGACCGCAAAAGCGTTTGTTGCGTTCTTTTTAAAGATGTACTTTGCAAAATAAAGTGACATCGCAATCTCGTAGTTGACTGCTCTTGTTATCTCTTTTTCATCAAGATGTGCAAGCATTTTTTTGTATGCGTTTCCAATAACTTTTTTCATGGTATCATAGTCAATCGCGTGCGATTGAGGTGCAAGAGACATCATTTTTGGTGGTTGTTTCGTCTTATCTAGTTCCTTTGCTGCCGAAGGGCAAGCAAGTTTATATCCCTTCATGTTTTTCAAGCTGCCCTTGTTTATAATATAGCTTACTGTTTCTTGCATAAATTGCACATTAGATTCATAAAGGCGATATATTTTCTTCATTTTTGCAACATCTGAGATTGGCAGCAGAAGGTGGTTGAACGCCTGTTGATATGGAACCTTTTGCGTTGGCGCATCCTTCGTTGCATCTTCATAGCATTTTGTTTTAATATTATATTTTTTATCGTCAACATCCACAATGCAGAAGCAATGGAAGGTATCCTTTCTCCTATGATCTCGAATTCGATAGGTGCTTAGTTGGCAGTCAAGCCCTTCATACCCATAAGATGTCAGCTTATCAATAAGCGCTTTCTCAAGATTAGCATATGCCGCACAGACAATTGCAGGTGTTTCCTGATCTGACAATACGGAAAGAATAGTTCTAGAGTCCTCTAAGTGATAATTCTCACTCATATAAACAAAGCTTGAGCAGTATTTGTGGATAACCACCATCATTTCCACTGGCGACAGCCTAAGTTTTAAAAGATCTTGCGCTAATTTTTCAAGCCTATGGTTTGCCACAACAACTTCGTCATGATACCACCTTTTACGAGGCGTCAAACTTGCACCCGCCTGATGAATAAGCTGCTTATTAAAATATTTCATTGAAAGATTGTTGACTTTATCAAGTTTGTTCAGCTCTTCTGCAGAATAGTTGTATAGCACCCTACCATTCTCAATTTTTTCAACCACTCCACGATAAACAACAAGCTGAAGATTATAATTTCTATCTTTCACCATTTGACAAAAGCTTTCAAGCGTGGCAATTGTTTCATCGTTGAGTGCATCACAATCCACTTGTAAAAACACGCTGGTATCTGTAATCTTGTCCGGTCTAAGCAAAAACCTATTATAAGCATCAACCTCAAGCTTGTTTTTCTCAAAATCCATCTTTCCTTCAAGCAACATTGCTGAAGAAATGGCTATTGCAAGGTCCATAAGGTCAGCATACTCTTTCTTCTTTTTAAAATCATCAAGCGCAGACGGATCTTCTTTAAGCTGCTGCTCGTCTGGCTCAAACAAATCCATTGTATAAATTGCGTCATCTTCGCTCAACTTATTTACAATGGCCGATTCAAAATATTGCAAGATATTTTCAAAATATGTCTCACTGATAACCTGCCCCATAACAACAGTCCTACCTCTTGCCCAAATTCTTGAAATTGCCTCCATACCCGGCCCCCTTTTTTGTGAAAATAGTATACAACAGCACCCCCTGATTGTCAATAGCAAAGTTGTAAATGATTCCTTCTTTTTTGCAAACTTTTCTCTGCTTTTACGCTCTTTTCTCTGACGTAAAATGTGGAAATGTGGATAACTTTTTCCTCAATAATATATGGCCTACAGCCAAAATGCCACTTTAAAACAAAAACACCGATTGAAATTAAACTTTTTCTCGCTTTCTCGCTCAATGGAATATATTTTTTTTACTTGACTTGCACTTGTTTTTAATGATATAATTATTTTAGACAATACTATAATGTATAGTTAAATCCTGAAACAGGAGGACTGATATGAACAATATAAAAATCAAAAATCATAGATTGCTTTATGCTGCAATTGGCTTTGGTTTTGCAATATGCATTATGCTGGGCCTTGATGAAACAACCAGCAAATATGGATATTTAACACGTGAAGAAAACGCGGCATAAGAAAAAAGAAGCATTTTCATGCTTCTTTTTTTGTTTACTCTCAAAGAAATATCAAGCTTTGATTGATATGAGCTTTTTTCGCGGAATGCTGCTTTTTAACATGTTATCATCTGCATACTAAGAAGCCCTAATAAGTCAATTTCATACCCTTTTAGCATTAAACAATCGGCTTTGTTTTTGGCAGGTTTTTAGGGCGTGGATACTTGCTTGGCGTTGGCGTGATTTTTGCGATGAACACAACATTTCTTGTGCCGTCAACTTCTTCAAGAAGATAGTTCTTCACTTTCTCCACCCGTCCGCCAAGCGTTTTTATTGCCTTCTCCCCCGCCTTGATTTCCTCGTCTGCTTTTTCAGCTTTATACATCAAAGCGTTTCCGCCTTTCCTGACAAATGGCAGCAGATATTCAGCAAGCGTAGGCAGGGCTGCGACCGCTCTCGAAATTGCAATATCAAACTTTTCGCGTTTTTCTTTGCAATAGTCTTCCGCGCGTGCGTGAACAAATGTAACCTCTTCAAGCCCCAAACGTTCACAAAGGCGCTTTAAAAATTCAACCCTCTTATTTAAGCTGTCAAGCAATGTAACGTGAATGTCTGGACGCACAATTTTAAGAGGAACGCCCGGGAAGCCCGCCCCCGTGCCAACATCAATCACGCTGGCATTTTGAGGAATGTCGTGAAATGGAAGCACGCTGTCAATGAAATGTTTAATCACAACATCGTTTTTCTCAGTGATCGCAGTTAAGTTAAACTTCTCATTTTCTTCAACAAGATAGGTGTAGTATTGTTCAAACTGTTCCGCCTGTTTTTCACTGAGCTCTATTCCATATTTATGAAAGGTTGTTGTAAGTAGTTTTTTCATTACTCTTCCCCCTTACGCTCTTCGCTAAACTTTTTCACAAGCACCGAAAGCACCGCAATATCGGCAGGAGAAACCCCCGAAATACGTGATGCTTGACCAATATTTAATGGTTTGATTTCGGCAAGTTTTTCTGCCGCTTCAAGCCTTAATCCGTGATATTTTTTATATTCAAAATCTGCTGGAATAAGTGTTGATTCGTTCTTTTTAAACTTTTCAATTTCATCCTTTTGCTGTTTAAGATAGCCCTCGTATTTAACCATAATGTTCATCTCATTGACAATCTCAAAAGAAAAATCTCCAAAAAGTCCAAACGCTTTGTCAACTTTAAAAGCATCAATATTACTGCGCTTAAGCATATCTTTCACGCTGACGCTTTCTTTAGGCAGACTCTCGCCATTTTCTTCGTAAAACGCTTTCACTTCATCCACTTTAAACTTAG
Organism: Clostridia bacterium; assembly: GCA_017625505.1. GTDB lineage: Bacteria > Bacillota > Clostridia > Christensenellales > UBA1242 > Caccovivens. The sequence continues at coordinate 8,665 of JAGAKV010000054.1, forward strand.
TCTCAATTACTTTAAAAATGCGGTCAAGCTCTCTCTTTTTCTTTTGGAAGATTCTCCAGCGCGCATCATCAACAAGCCCCACTTCTCGCCCAATTTCAGTCAATCTTAAGTCGGCATTGTCCTGCCTTAAAAACAATCGATACTCCGCACGTGATGTCATCATACGATAAGGCTCGTTTGTGCCCTTGGTGACAATATCATCAATCAGCACACCAATATATCCGTCGCTGCGCTTAAGCACAATCGGCTCTTTCCCCTCAAGCGTGAGGGCGGCGTTTATTCCCGCGATAAGCCCTTGCGCTGCCGCTTCTTCATAGCCGCTTGTTCCGTTGATTTGTCCGGCAAAGAAAAGCCCCTTCACATCCTTCAATTCCAGCGTTGGCAGCAGCTGCGTTGGCTCTATGCAGTCATACTCAATGGCGTATGAGTCTCGCATAATTTCCGCCTTTTCAAGCCCTTTCACTGAGTGAATCATCTTCTCTTGAACATCGGCCGGCATAGATGTTGAGAAACCTTGAATATACACCTCTTGCGTTGACAACGATTCAGGCTCTAAAAACAGCTGGTGCCTGTCCTTATCGGCAAAGCGAACAATTTTCGTTTCAATTGACGGGCAATATCTTGGCCCTACGCCTTTGATTAGCCCGCTATACATTGGCGCCTTGTCAAGATTGTCACGTATAATTTGATGAGTATTTTCGTTGGTATATGTGAGATAACATACCGCACGATTCTTTTTCTTTTTCTTTGTCTTGAATGAGAAGTTTTGAATTTGCTCCTCCCCCGGCTGAATTTCAAGCACTGAGTAGTCAATACTGCGACCGTTGATACGGGCAGGCGTTCCTGTTTTGAATCTTAAGAGTTTAATGCCGAGATTCTGCAAACTGTTTGAAAGCAGTTGTGCATTTGAAAAACCGTTTGGTCCGCAATCTTTGGTCCAGTCACCAATAATAATTCTACTTTTTAGGTATACGCCTGTTGCAAAAACAACCACATCCGCGCCATACTTTTGCTCAAGGGCGGTTGTAACAATTTTTAAGCCGTTTTCATCAACTGCAATATCAATAGCCTCGCCCTGTTTAAGAAAAAGGTTTTCGCAGTTTTCCAGCGTTCTTTTCATCTCGCTGTGATACTCTTCTTTGTCCGCCTGTGCACGCAAACTTTGAACAGCTGGTCCTTTCCCTTGATTGAGCATACGAAGCTGAATAAGTGTTTTATCAATATTTACACCCATTTCGCCGCCAAGCGCGTCAATCTCGCTTACAAGTTGCCCTTTTGCTGTGCCACCAATTGAGGGATTACACGCCAAAAAGGCCACTGCATCAAGGCTTAGTGTAAGCAGCAGTGTTTTATGTCCTTTTCTTGCAAGAGCAAGCCCCGCCTCGCAGCCAGCATGCCCCGCACCAATTACAATCGCATCAAATTTTTCCATTTTTTCTCTCTTTTCAATATGATTATATCACATCTTTATCCATATTTAAATAGTTTTTAAAAAGTTTTTTAAA
>JAGAKV010000055.1 GCA_017625505.1 Clostridia bacterium
CAGTGAAAGGTACTTCTGAATCATTTTTGAATGTGAATGTGTAAACAACTTCTGTTGCATCTGGTGAAAGAGTAGCATCAGCTGGTTCGAGAGCAAATACTTGTTCGCCAGTTGCAGCTGTAAAGTTTACAGATTTAGCAGGTGTTCCACCTGTAAGAGTGTGCTCTACAGATACTGTAGCAGCAATGTTGTCTCCAATTGAATATTGAACTTTGAAACCAGAGTTAACAGTTTGTGCAGTAGCAGCGAAAACTCCGATCATAGCACCACAAACGAAAAGGAATGCTACACAAAGAGTTGTGAGAGCAATAAGCATTTTCTTGTTTGAGCTTTTTTTGTTTTGTTCCATTTTTTTTCTCCTTTTGTTTTTCTGTCCCATCAAAAACTCTGATGCAAGATGACCTTTGCGAGTTTTCCTCTGCCCTCCGACCTTTTTTTAAGAAAGGCTCAAAACTTGTTTAAACATTTTTTGGCTTAGTCAATTCTCTCAAGCGCCCAATATAAGATGTTTGTGTCACCACTGTGATAGTAGGCTTCTTCGTCGGCAAACAAAATTTTAACCTCTTGTTCAACCGTCCAAGTCTCACCCGCGCCAACAATAAGCCCTTGTGCAGGGTTTGCTGTTGGAACTGGATAATCACCATTCATCACCGTATACCCTATTTCAACATTGTGTTTTGCGGCATTGTCTACAAGAGTGACTCTGCATGGGACAGTATCCTTATTTGTAAAACTATACCTGAAAACAACGCTGTAAGTTGATAGCGAGAGATAAATGTTGCCAAAACTCAAAGTGTTGACTTGAGTGACGTTTTCACCTGGCGTAAAGGAAATGGTGCCGACAGCGACCTCCTCGCCACCCAGCAGCTGATAAGTTGCAGAGACATCAGCGTGCAGGTTTGAAGAATAACCTATGTCATTTCCCTCTTCCTTTGGCATAGCGACTATAAAGCCAACCACGCCGCCAGCCACTAAAATTAAAACAAGAAGAATGATGATGACAATAAGTTTTTTCTTTTTACGTCCCGATCTTTCTTCTTCCATTTCCATATTTTAGCGGTCTCCTATATTTTCGACTTTTAGACTAAATCCGTGAAATATTTCTATTTCGATCTTAGTTTACCCCATTATGAAATTTTTTGTCAAGCAAAATTCAAAGTTTCTCAAAAAATTTATAAAAATTTTAATTTTCGACAGAAAAACCTCTCTTTGCAAGCAAAACTGCTTGACAAAAGAGTGATTTTAGATAAAAAAGCCGCCTTTTTAAGCAATATTTTAATTTTTTCACAGCTGCAATAAAAAAGCCAAACTCAACAGTAAGTCAAGTTTGGTTATATTTTTTTTGCACTTTTCGCACCTCATTATATATTTTAATATATAAACAATCTATTTGTTTTGATCTTCTTGTGGCAAAGCTTGATTTTCTTCGCTTGCCAGTTGACTTGCAACAGGGGTTTCTTGCGCAGCCTCCTCTTTTGCTGGGGCAGTGTCCACTGCGGCATCTTTCTTTTTGTTGAACACTTTTGAAATTTTGTCTTTGAAGCCTACTTTATTTTCAGTGCCTGTAAACAAGCGCTTGAGGTTGGCGTGGTGTTTTGCAAGCATAAGAATGTACAAAAACCATAAAACTGACGTGATCACAATTGAGGTGATAGGGTCAAAGCCGGCAAGCCACGCATAAATTGTCATGCCGATTGTCAGGCCGCCTGTGTAAGTGAAAGACACGAGCGAGCCTATATCTATTATAATAAGAAGAATGAAGCAAAGCACAAACCAGCCAATTGCCGCATACCATAGTGGCGAGAAGAGGAAGACACCTGCAAACACAGCCACACCTTTGCCACCTTTGAATTTTGACCAAACAGGAAAGTCATAGCCAAGCACCATAAACAGCGCCGCGCAGTAGTATGCTATTTCTTGATATGCCGCCAAGCTTGTGTGCGCGAAAATCAATTTAAACATCAAGCAAGTCAGGCCTGATTTTGCAACTTCGCAAATAAATGTAGCAAGTGCAAGTCCAAAGCCATGCGAGCGAAGCATATTCATTGTGCCCGGATTTTTGCTGCCTATTTTTGTTATATCTTTTCTTCGTGCGTTCCACGAAATGATCTTAGCAAAATTGATTGTCCCCACAAAATAGGATACAACCGCAACAAGAGTGAGCATAAGTCCCAGTTTCATTATTCCTCCCCTTTTCCTTTTATTACAAACTCGATTGGAGAGCCGGAAAAGTCAATACGCTCTCTAAACCTGTTTTCAAGATATCTTTTGTATGAGAAGTTGATGAGTTTTGGATCGTTTACAAACAACACAAATGTTGGTGGGTTTGTTGAGGCCTGTGTGATATATCTTATTTTCACCCTCTTGCCATTATGAGAAGGAGGCTCATGATTGAGAATTGCATCATGCAATAAATCATTGAGCAGGCCGGTTGTGATTCGCTTACTTGCGTTTTCATACACCTTTTCAACCTTTTCCATAATCTGACCAGTGCTTGCACCTGTGAGAGCAGAAACAAAGATGACTTCAAAATAGTCCATAAATGCAAGCGCCTCTTTTAAAAGCGCGATAAACTCTGGCTTGCCACGCGATTTGATGTCCCATTTGTTGACAACAATCACACTTGGTTTGCCTGCCTCGTGCACGTACCCTGCAACGCGTACGTCCTGCTCTGAAATAATGTCCGCGCTGCCGTCAATCACAATTGCAACAACGTCCGCCTCATCAATGGCTGACATCGTACGAAGCACCGAGTATCCTTCAACAGACACTTTTTCAACAGAGCGTTGACGACGAAGGCCGGCCGTGTCTACAAGTGCATATTCTTTCTTATTATATTTAAAAGGAACAAGCACGCTGTCACGAGTGGTGCCTTCAACATTTGAAACAACCACCCTTGTTTGACCGATAAGCCTGTTGACAAGGCTGCTTTTTCCAACGTTTGGTCTGCCTACAACGGCAATCTTTGTCACCGAGCTGTCATCTTCGCCCACCGTCTCTTTAAAATTTTTGACAATTGCGTCAAGTACATCACCAATTCCCTTACTTTGCATAACTGACAGTGGATATGGATCGCCCAATCCAAGCGAATAAAACTCATACGTCTTTTCAACTTCAAAGCGGTCGAGTTTGTTGACAACCAGCACAACTGGAGTTCTGCTTTTTTGCAAGATGTCCGCCACCTCTTCATCGTTTGGTGTTACGCCCACTCTGCCGTCAACCAAGAAAACAACAACATCCGCCTCATTGATTGCAAGCATAGCCTGCGCTCTGATATCCTTTTGAAAAACGTCATCGCTTTTACCGTCAACTCCGCCAGTATCAACAAGTGTAAAATTATGCCCTGCCCATTCTGCGTCAGCATAAATGCGGTCACGAGTTACACCCGGACTATCGTCAACAATACTTATTCTCTTCCCGCAAATCTTATTGAAAAATGTACTTTTTCCAACATTTGGTCTGCCCACAACTGCAACAATTGGCTTATGCATAATTTCTCCTTTCATCCTACTTTAACACATTCGCAAAAAAAAAAACAATCAAAAATTCAACTTTGATTGTTTTAAATGTTCAAATTTTTCTTTTTCATATTTTTTAAACATAAAGAATGGATAAAACGAGGAAGTATAACGCATTCTCCTGGAGCATTGCACCACTTTTAATCATATAGTCCACCTTTTCAAGCAGTGTGTAAATTTTCTTAAGCTGCATCTTCGAAAAGTTTTTTGTCTGTAAGCGCTGCTTTGCAATTGCATATTCTTTCACACCAAGAAGTGAGGCAAGTTCTTTATCAGTCATCTCGCTGATTGAAATAAAAAATAGTCTGCGAAAGTGATTTGTAATAAGTCCAAGCACCCCCGGCTCTTTCTTCAGCGCCTCAAGAGTTTTCAGCGCCTTATCACCATTCTTAAGTCCCAACGCCTCCGTAAGCTCAAACACGACAAACTCTTCATCTTTCGTCACCAAGCTGTCAACTAGTTTTTTCGTGACAAGGCTTTCATCCATGTTATAATAAGCAAGCTTATCAATTTCGCTGACAATGCGGGTGAGATAGCCGTTGCAATAGTCATATAGCGCGCTCGCCGCTTCGGTTGAAATTTGCTTACACTTCTTTGCAAACTCGTTGACAATTACTCCAATACACATAGAAGAGTCAAAGCGTTTGCAATCAACAAAGGTTGTCTCGCCTTTCAAACTTGCGAATTTGTCATACATATCAAATATTACAAGAATTGTGCTTGGCACTGGATTTTTAAGATACTCTGCCAGCATCTTTTTATCCCCCTCGCTCACCTTCTGAATATTTTTTAAAAGTACAACTCGCCACTCGTCACCCATAGGCATCACTTCACACGCGTCAAGCACACCTTTCATGGAGTAATTGTCATCATCAAACTTGACAAGGTTAAAGTCTTCCAGCCCGAGCGCCGCCCTTTTCATAATCATCGAGTAGCCGCGCAGGTAAAGCTCAAAATCTTCCCCCTCCATAAGATAGCAGTTTGCAAGCCCCTCTTTCAGTCTTGTTTTTAGTGTTTTCAATCCAATCTCCTTAATCCTAGATTCGCCCCTGCAAAAGCGATGTTGCCATATGAATTAAAATTGTAATCGCAACCCTCCACTTCCTCTGTTGAAATGTGGATAAAATCGTCATTTCCTTTCACCGAATAATCCGCAAAAACAAAATCAAATTCATATTTTTGGTCAAATATTTCAAACTCATTATAACTTAATTTTTCATCAGATGCAATAAAAATTTCCAAATTGTCAAAATTTACGCGTACACCGGCCATTTTTGCCCCGTTTGAGAGATATGTAAGCTTAAATCCACCGATTACATAGTCTTTATCAAGCGAAATAACGTCACTTTCGCTATACTCGCCCTCTCTCCAGCATACAAAGTTGTCCACACCATAATTTTCATAAAGCGAATATCTTTGCTGCGTGAGACTTTTGTTTGCGACGAAAATGTGGAAATCTTCTCCACCTCTCGACAATAATCGCTCGTTTAAATAGCTGTCGCCAACAATCATCACATTGCCTTTCGAGTTTTTAAGGATCACACTTGAGGAGTTGTATTGCGTTAGATATGAAATAGCGTTCAAGCCTGACGGCGTAAAATAATATCCGACAAATACAAGCGCATATGCACAAATTAGCCCCGCAAAAATCATCAAGCGCTCTTTTGACAAAGCCATAAAATAGTCTGAAAGAATGAAAAATATAATGTAAAACAGCAAAATTTTCGCAAAATCAAATGGTTTTAAATTTATTTTTGGGACTGCCGCGAAAAACCTTGCAATCGCAAAGATGGCACTAAATGCATATTCTACCAGCACCAAACATTTTCCCAAGAATGGAAGTATCAGGCCTAAGAAACACACCGCAAAAAGAAATGGAAACATCACACCGAAGAGTGGTACAATAATAAAGTTGGCAAAAATTGAAAGCGGATTGATCGACGCGCTCATCATAGACATGATTGGCAAAATTCCAATCTGCGCGGCTATTGACACGGCAAACACGTCAGCGCACTTTGTAGGCATAAATTTTGCAAAAAGTTTTGACAGCAGCGGCATAACTACAAATATGCCCATCACGCAAAACACCGACATCAAAAAGCCTATATCAAGTCCATTAAGCGGCCGAGCAAGGCAAAGAATAAAACCTGCAAGTCCAAGCGAATTGAGCCCGTCATATTTTCTATACAAAAGTTTGCTTGCCATAAAAGCAACACCCATAATTCCCGCCCTACAAACAGAAGGAGCCCAATTGCAAAGAAAGGCGTAGAAGATTATAAATATTGTCGTAACAGCAAAGCTAGCGTATTTATTCACCCTACACAATTTGAGCAATCCATAAATAAGAGATATAAGAAAACTGACATGAAGTCCGCTGACTGTAAGCACGTGAATTATCCCAGCATCTTGATAGGCTGAATATATTTCGTCATCAAGACTACTCTTATCACCAAACAGTGAAGCGTATGCCGTCTCGGCGCAATCTTCTGACATATTCGCATGCAACAAATCTTTAATTCTCAGACGCACCGTCTCATCAAAAGTTTGATAGCCGCCGCTTACTACAGCATTATCAAAATCACAAACAGCATAATAACGTACACCATTGCGATAGCAAGAACTGTTGAAACTCTCAAGCGTAAACGCATGCACAGGTGTCACCTTGCTTTCAAAGGCAATAAAACTTCCAACGTCTGGCAAATCTGCGCAATCCTTAACCTGCACACTGACATTCGCCGCACCTTCACCATCAATTTTAACATTATCTAAAATTATGGTGTAAGAATAATTATTGTCTTTAATGCTATCAGTGATCCTTCCAACCACTGCAACACTTCCGTGATAATCCTTGACGTTAAACTCACTAAGACCAACAAAATAATACCCACCGCCAACTAATAGACATAAAAACAAGACTATCAGGCGTGTATAATATTTTTTAAACAAACAAAATCCACCAACGGCCAAAATAAGCAGCGACAGCACAACGATATAGTCAACCTGTCCAGCAAAAAGTTTTCTTGCAGAGTTGAGTCCAAGCAAGAATGCCAGAAAAGGATAAAATAGCCACCTAAAATTAATTTTCTTCATTTGTATAATCTTATAATAAAAATATTTTTAAAAAAATTCAAACAATTTATCAAACTTTCGCAAAAATCATTCACATTCGGACAACGACAACAACTTGAAACGAAAAAAAGAGCGCGACAGTCGCACTCAAATTTTTATTATAACTTTCCTAGAAATTCATCAAAAGCTGCTTTGTCAGCCTTTTCAGCTTCTCTTTTCTTTCTTTCAAGCGCTCTTCTCTTTGCATCATCAGCCTTTCTCGCCTCAATCATCTCATTTCCCTTCTTTCGCTTATCATCAATAGTTTCCTCAACAAGCGCCAGCTCCGCAAGAAGAGTTTCATATTTGCTTTTCTTTTGATTTAAAGGAAGATCGCTGCTGTAAATTGCTTTTCCAAGCTCCTGAAATTTTCTCTTTTCATGTTTTAAAATCGCAGCGCAAAATTTCTCATCTACAAAATGGAGCGCTGACATCTTACCAAGAGAAAGCTGACCATTATAATATTTATAGAAATCTTCGCCACTTTTTGTATTTGTTTCAGTCACTCTACCCAACATATCGCGTACTCCCTGTTTGCCGTCTTTTACAACCATAGCAAAACCTTTATCATATGGCTGTGCATTTGCAAAAACTTCTGACGTGTTTAGATCTCGATCTACAAAACAGAATGACTCAATATCTTCAATTTGGGCAAACGCAAACTCTTCATCATCACTAAAAGTATAAACATGTGAAAATTCTTGAGAAAGCGCGCCGTCTGACATTCTTCTATACTGCCACTTGTGTCCACGTCCACCTCCTTGCCCTCGCACGGCGGCAAACCCAGACTGAACTCTTCTTGCGTCCGAAAAGCCTTCTTCTTCAACCTCTCCAGTTTTGCTGTTTCTATAATGATAAAGATAATCTTCCAAACGAACAATGCTATACCCCTCGTTAGACTCAGTTGCAGCAGCATAGTAATCATCACTAAGATTCTTACCATCATAATAGTAATATTCATTATCACATTTTACAAGCGCAATTCCATCCTTTGTCATCTGCCATGCCTCTGAAAAAGCGTGCTCGAGAAGTTTTCCTTCTTTATCCCTAAACTGAACAGGGCCATGTGAATTTTTTCTTACAATTGCATAGCCATTTGTATATGTTTTTACAACCTCTGCATAACTATCTTTCGAAAGATTATTTTGCATATCAAGAAATTGCCAGTCTGACCAAGAATGTTTCTTTACTGCTGCAAAACCATCAGAAAACGCGCTCGCTGCGTAAAATGTTCGTGAAGTTTGTTTTCCTTGAAAAACGAAATAATATTTATTTTCATCAATTTTCTTTAAACGCGGAGTTCTAGTCCCGCCAATCACTTCTATTGCCATATTGCCTCCAAAAAATTTATCTTACTACTGTTTTATCACACAAACTCTTTTTTGTCAATAGCCAATCTTTCTTTTTTAATCTTTTTTCAAAAAAACCTTAGGGAAACCCCTAAGGCGTTTTTCTAGTCTTCTTTCTTTTCATCTTGTTGTGGTTGCTGCTCTTCATCGCCGCACACATCATCTTGGCTCTCCTCTTGTTTTTCAGCAGCCTCTACTACCGCAGCCTCTTCGCTTTCGCCGACCTTTTCTTCTTGACTTCCAAACTTTTTGTTTCCAATCGAAACCACGCCAAGCGTTACTAAAACTCCGGCAATTGCCATAATGACATTTTCAACCAGCTTGCTTTCAATTTTAAACCCAAACAGATCGCCAAGAGCATTGATTAAAATTACAACCGCACCTGCAAAGGCAGTCCAAAAACCATAGCTTTTAAAAATTTTCATTCATCCTCCCTAGTCAGCATATTTTTAAGTTCATTTACTTCTTCACGCACCTTCTCGATGACAATAAGGTGCGTTGCAAGTTCATCTATCGTATTGCGATATGCCTGTTCTCTTTTTTGACTGTCCTTAAGCTGATAAAACAACAGTACAACAAACAACATCGCAAAAATACCATTGCTGACAATCGAACTTACAAGTTCACTCCAGAAATCCATATCTACCTCTTTTTATCCCCTCTTTGGAGCATTTTCTCTGTCAGAATTTTTTCAAGTATAAACTTTTGATGATTTATCAAATCAATATGATTTCTGTTTATTATTTTCACACACTCACCGTAACAACAAAATCACTTATATAGTCAGCATCTTCGCCGCAAGAGGATATTTCAAACTCGAATCGCTGCCCAAAAACATTTGTTTGCAGATTTTGTTTCTCGCTGTTTCCCTTCACCGTATAAGATTTTTCTTCCTCATCACTTTTTATCGTGATTTGACAATCAGAAAATGAGGTGATTGAAATTGATTTAATTCTTTTTCTCTTTGTTGGCATTTCAAAATCAATCTTTCCACTTTTCCACACGCCCGTCAATTTTTCTCCAAAAACAGCTCCGTTGTACGTAAGCTGTCCAATTTTTGCCTTATTATCATTATAAAAACAAGCAACAAGCTTAGATTTTAAACTGTTTGTAAGTGCAAGAAGCTGTCTAATGTCAACACCTCTAAGCACATCCACATGTTTTTGTGCAACGTCGTACACAACAAGCATATTGTTGTTGTATCCATCCGCGCAACTTTCGCAGCCGACATTCTCTCCTTCAAAAAAGCCGCGACAGGCAAGAAAATATTTTCCATCAAACGCTTCTGCGTTGGCATATCTATTATCTTGCCCCTTAAGCAGACTCAAACAGTCAACCTCAACATCTTTGACGTTGTTTCCGTCGAAGGATTTCAGCTTCTCCCCTTCAAGAAAATAAACCTCATCCCCCATTTCCACAACGGTGTTTGGATGAATATAACCCGAACTTTTATAAATATGACTTATAGAAAAGTCCGCACCACTTGAGTACACCGAAACTTTGGTGATGCCAAAATCTCTGAATAAATAAAGATAGTCGTTGAATGAAATTATTTTGTTTAAGTCACCCCTTCCATCACTAAAATCAAGCTGTTTGGTGAGCGCGTCATCCCAGTTGATGATATCCACATCGGTATAAACAAGTGCGCCGCGCGCAGACGCGGTGATTGCAAAAAGTTTTCCATAATGATTGCAGCATGAAACAATTTCGGGCGCTTCACCCTTCTTAGCCGTACCGTTTCCACAAATAATCATAAGTTTGTCATCTTTGCCCGAAAGCAAGATTGAATCTTGATTGTTATATCTGTAGTTTGTTATGTAAGGCAAACTGGTAAATTCTGTTGGCCAGAAAAACGTCATAAAGCGTTCGCGAAACAGATCATCGAAACAAACGTAATTTTCATCGTTGTAGAAAAACAGATAGTGATGATTTTCATCGTTTGCCGCATCGTACCATTTAAGCTTCCAAAGCCTCTGCACCTGCGTGCCTCTTACAGCAAAAGGATATTCATCATCCAAATTTGTTTCACTGTATGGCATAACAAGTTCTTGAAAACCATACCCACTTTTCAAACTTCCGTCACCACAGATAAAGTTGTAAGAGAGTGTCGCTTGACCATCCTTCACCAAAACATCATCATCAGATGTGTTTTGCTGCATATTAAATACATCAAACTCAAATTGTTTGTCGCTTGTCTTTTTTGTTTTGAGAAGATTTTTATAAAACATTAAATCCATCTCCTTTGAGGAATTTTAACTTCACTTTTACGTCGAAGCATAATTTCAAGCGCGCCTTTAAAGCGACCTTCCCAGACATTTGCCTCTTCAAAGAGATTGTTGATAAAATAATATTCTCGCGCCACGCCGTAAGCATAAATTCGCTCTGGCAAAGATGAAGAAAACTCTCCATCAAAAGCAAGCGGCGTAGCTACGCTTGAATAAATCACCTCTACTTCTCTTCCACAAACAAAGATATAATCCTCAAAAATTTTATAATTGACATTGCGACCAAATTTATCTTTTACTGCATAAATTTCTTGCAGCGGTTTTGAAAAATCTGAAAATGAAAGTTTGAAATTTCGCACAATAAATTTTTCTGCTTGCATAATAGGCTGAAATTCATTTGCAATTTCCTCGCGCACAAGATTAAAATATTTCACCAAAGATTCCTTCAACACTTGCTGCTCGGCGGACAACTCACCTGAAGAGCTTAGCGCCAGCGCAAGCTCATCTTTTCCAATAAAATCACAAGCTTTTAAAATCACATCTTTTACTTTCATAACATCTCCTTGAGAATTTCAACATTCTCCCTTAATTTTTTTTCGTATAAAAGAAGGTTATTTCTTTCGATTTCAGCGATAAGCTTATCTCGATTTTCAGCGCGGGTTTTCTTTGCGTAATCAATAGTCCTTGAGTCAAGCCTTTCAAATGGCACTTTAAAACAATAGCTGCTTTTGTGCTGCTCAGTTGAATGAACTTCAAAGCTTTTAGCATGAAGATTGTAATAAACTTCATAGCTTGAATCTACTTCTTTTAATCGCTGTACAATGAAAAATACATCACTTTCAATTTTGATTAACCCCCTCAAAATAACCTCCTTTTAATACGAAAAAGAGCAAAAATTATGAAATTTTTATCATTTTTGCCCTTTTTGATATCATTTTACTTAAATTTTAGTTTGCAAATGGATTTGTAACAGTAGCGCTGATGCCTGAAATTTTTGCTTGTCCGCATGGCTTATCACAAATAAGTTCGCCATATTTTACTAATGTTGCACTGTAAGTTGGATATCCTTGATTTTGCTTCAAGATTCTTCCATCTTCACCTTCAAGCCATTTCCAGTCACAAAGTTCATGAAGAGTAAAATCATTTGTATTGAGAAGGTACATTGTATCGTCATCAACAAATCTATCAGCAACAACAGGGATACCATTGTGAGTGATTGTCTTATATCCGCCTTCAAGCTCTGTGATGTCGATGTTTCTTCTATAAGCCCCAAGATATTCTTGATAAGCGCGACGCACTGTGCTTGAGCAAGTAATGAAGTTGATTTGGCTGTCGCAGTTCATATCAAGGAAGTCAACTGCTTCTTGAATTAAAATGTCAGAAACTTCAGTTGAAGTTGAACGAACATAAGGTTTAAGCCAAGGATGTTCAGTTTTTGATACACCATAAATAGAATCTTTGCTTTCATCAAAAATTCTTCCAAGACCAGTAATTTCATAGTCTTTTGATCCTTGAACGTATAATTTGTCACCAGTTTTAATTGTAGCGCTGCCAGCAAAAGTAAATGTCTTATTTACTCTGTCAACATAAACAACTTTGATTGGAGTTGTTGATGACTTTGCATCGGCTGTATAAACATCGATAATCATTCCTTCGATAAGATTGTTTACTTTATCGCAAGAAACAGTTTGTCCATCAACAGAAGCAACTGTTGCAAGAAGACCAGTTCCGTCTCCATAAATCATTCTTCCAAGATTGAAAGAGCTTGCCTTAACAAGACCTTCCATCTCATCAGTCAACAGGTTTACAAAAGCACCTGCATTGCTTGCAGAGGCTCTTACTGCTTTGTCTGAAATTTCAATTTTACCATAAAGGTTTTTAAGCTCACTTACAAATTGTACATAGCCATTGCCACTAGCAGTTGGAAGAGCCCCGCTCTCACTGCCTGCACCTACTCCACCATTAATTCCAAATGGAGCAAGTTTGCGAATTTCTTTTCCCCAAACATCCTTGTTTGAGCGTTTAATTTTTGCTAAAAGTGGATTTGCATTTACGTTGAGTTGATTTGCAACAACTCCAAGATAAACGTTTTTGAGTGCACTTTCAGCTGTTTGTAATGTTACCATTTTTTCTCCTTTTTACTAAAAACATTGATTTTTTAATGTTTTGATTTGAAAAAAATGTAGAAATTTATTAATTATCTTCAGCTAAACATTTTATCAACAATCTTTTTAGCGTCGGCAAGAGTCTTAGGGCGCTCCGGCAAAACCGAAGCAACCCTATCCCCCGAACGTGATGATATTGTTATTGGCGGTTTAGTTTTATTAACCTGCGAAAGATAATTTTGTATGATTTTGCTTTTTACATTTTCATCAGATAAAACATATTGATTGATAATTGGATCGCTTATTTTATCGCCCTCTTTTAAGTGACTTAAAAGAACGTTTGCCCACGCAATCTCATATGGGCTTTTTTGTTGTGGAGTTGTCGCAGCAAACCTCTCTTCGATTTCCTTACGATACTCCTCTGCCTCGCTGTTATCTTCAAGGAACTGCGCAAATGCCTCTTGATTAAACCCATTTTCTACACCTTGTGAAACTTCATCCGTTTCCTCTTCAACATTATTTTGATTTTCTTCGGCTGCTGCAATTTTATCTTTCTGATACTGGCTAAGCAGTTGGCACTTTTTAGTAAATTCACTTTGCAAATTCTCGTATGCGTCCATAAGAGCCTGCACTGTTTTAAACTTACCAAAACCGGCCTCTTGAGAGCCGCGTTCAGCCACATCGATTTGGCTTTCAACCGTCGGTTGTTCTCTAATTTCTTCCATTTCTACCCCTCCATCAATTCTTTGTGCTTTTTAATATGTTTTAAAAATTTTTCTTCAAGGTCATCACCCTTCTTTTCAAAATCCTCGCCAAGCATAAACGCAATATGTTCGTTTACATGAAGCTCATGATTGTCAATCTCGCTTACTTTTACTTCTTGTCCGCCAAACATCTTCAAGTTTTCGCCTCCTGCTTTTTTAATGTGAAGCTCGTTTGTATCCTGAGCATTCTCCCAAACCCCCATGCCAAGCATTTCTAAAATTTTGCTTTTCATTTTCTTTGAAAGTGTGCCATCTTCTTCATTTAACACACCCTTATCGAGAAGTTTCAAGATAAGCTCTCTTCTACTTGACAAGCTTTGCAGATCATCTGTTTGATTTTCAATAATAATGTCGTCGCTTGAAATATCTGATGAAGTAAAATAAAACATTTCAATTTCGCCTTTCTCTCCAACAATTCTTTCAAGACGTGGAACAATTGCATACTGTTTATATAGTTTCAATATTTTCGATGCAATCATTTTTGTCGCTACCTTAATACTCTCCACCGAAGCGTTAAGGCGGGTTTCATCCTGACCTATCATAAGCTCAAGCGCCGCTCCGCTCATGCTTGACGAAATAGTGCTTGCACTCAAAAGATCACTTACGCCGCTAATCTTGCTAAACTCATCAAGCAAAAATTCTTCTTCCTGATCAATCCCGTTTGGCAGATTTTCTCCCTGCAAATACTTAGGCTCAATTGCCCCCTGTCTATATACAAGCACCTTCCCTGGACAAAGGCCTTCCTCTTCCAGATTATCAAGATCAACAGATCCATCTTCAACACTCAGCACCCCCATCGACAATCTGTTGATAAATTCATGCTTGCGATTTTTTACCGCGTTATACGCCCTTTGCACAGGAACAAGCCTTTCAATAACACTTGTGCCCCAGAAACTTCCCGGCTCAACAATGCTGGTTTGCTTGATAAACGGAAAATCTCTTTTGCCGTCCGTACCAACCGCAAACGGAAGTTCACCGTCATAAATGAGACTATCCCCCGCAACAATAGTAAGTCGCCCAAAAGGATACGCCTCGCTTTCTCTTTCATATCTTTCAATCACAATTGCACTATCATTTTTTGTGCACTGACCAAGCTTTGACGCTGTACCATTAAAGCCAAGACCACCAACCCCGACAGACACGCCGTCAAGCGCAAATGTGTTGACGCTTCCTCCTTGCACCTTCTTGCCATACATATTTTTAATCTGTTCAACGGTGTATGCTTTTGCATGGATGATGCTTTGACAATCTTCAATTCTCTCACACACCGATGAATCTGGATAGATTTCAAATGGACTTACCACAGAAAAATCAATCTCTCCGCTTCTAATAGGCACGCCATCCTCATCCTGCCCAA
Source organism: Clostridia bacterium (assembly GCA_017625505.1). GTDB lineage: Bacteria > Bacillota > Clostridia > Christensenellales > UBA1242 > Caccovivens. The sequence continues at coordinate 14,427 of JAGAKV010000055.1, forward strand.
TCGCAAGGCCGGCATTACTATTCCAACCAATTTTATAAAATACAGTTCCGCAAACCTCCGACCACTTGATAGCCTGATTGATTTTCTCATCAATCTCAAGCCTGTTTTTCACTGATTGAAAAATTTTCTTTGACACTTTCGCGGCCTGTTTATCCCTTTCGTCATTTGTGGCAGGAATAATATTTATTTCTGGTTTTATCTTTGAAAGTTTTGCATAACGAATATCATAAATAGGCGCAATATGATTAAACACCTCCCTCTGTTGCCAGAAAAATTGCCTATCCTGCTCCTCCAAATTTCCGCCATATCCAACATTGCAATATTGATTCCCCATCAGAAAATTCATATTAATTTGCCAAATAAGGTCAAAACTCTTTCGTTCTTCCGCCCTCGCCTTAAAATCTTCAATAACTTCTTTTATTAATCTTTCTTCACTCTTAGTCATTTTCTTTCCTCATCCTTTTATTTAATTTAAATGGACTACTCATCCCTTTTGGCGTCTTAATTTTTCCGATCGCCTGATACATTCCTTGCAAGCACTCTTCACAAAAGCATAAATCACGTTTGATGATCCCTTTTGTTGAAAAACTGTACTGAGCAATATTGTTGCACCCATAAAAATCACATTTCGACTTAACCTTCGTCTTGCTTATCTCCACCTTTCTCTCCTTTTAAAAGTTGCTGCAGCTGTCTTTTTTCATCCTCCAACTCTTCGTCTGACATTGATAAAATTTTTTCTTCATAAGTTTTGTAATAGCGCTCAAGCAACACCTTGACCGCGGCGATATCCGGACTAAAATGTTTCTTTGTCACCTTCTTTTTTGAAAGTTTTCTATTGCCTTCTTCGTCAACACTATACTCTTCAACCGTTTCGCTCGCGCTATAGCCAAGTGCCTTCTTTAATAACGCCTTTTTAATCTTATCTTCTTCATTCACACTCTTCTCCCTCGCAACTTTGCCATGATTATAAACGCGGTCAGAAACAATTTTCAAGGTTGACTGACAAAAATTTTAAAATTTGTCACAAAAGAAAAAATCTGCGCTAAAATGTTAATGTAGAGGTCGAAATGCAAATGAAAAAAATATTAGAATTTAAAGATGTAAAATTTTTCTATCAAACAAAGGATAGCGAAGTTGAGGCACTAAAGAATATATCTTTTTCACTTGACGAAAACTCTTTTACCTCGCTTGTAGGGCCTAGCGGCTGCGGAAAGACAACTATACTGTCTCTGACCGCAGGACTTCTTACTCCTTCAAGTGGAGAAATTCTTTTAGACGGCAAGCCCATTGAAAAGCATGACAGCCGGATTGGATATATGTTCCAGCGAGACCACCTATTTGAGTGGCGCAGCATTTGGCAAAACATCACACTCGGGCTTGAGCTTAAAGGACTCAAAAAAGATGAAAAAAAAGTAGCCCTTGCCGAAGAGCTACTCAAAAAATATGATCTCTACAACTTTAAAAACAAGAAGCCTCGCCAGCTTAGCGGCGGAATGAGACAGCGCGTTGCCCTTATACGAACGCTGGTGCTTGAGCCTTCGCTCCTTCTTCTTGATGAGCCTTTCTCAGCACTAGACTTTCAAACACGGCTTAAAGTTTGCGACGACGTTTACAATATAATCAAATCAGAGCAAAAAACAGCACTGCTCGTCACGCACGACATATCGGAAGCTCTTTCAATGTCAGACCACATAGTCATTCTTTCAAAGCGCCCAGCCACTGTCAAAGAAGAGGTAAAAATTGACTTCAGCGGTGAAACACCTCTTCATAAGCGCGAGGACAAAAGTTTTGGAAGCTATTTTGAAAAGATTTGGAGAAGTCTAGTTTAATGAACAAAAAACAAACCTATTCAAAAGCACGAGCGATGTTTCTTAAAAAAAGAAAGAGGGACGCAATCATTGTTTGGGTGGGCAGAACTTTATTAATTGTTTTACTGCTTGGACTTTGGGAACTTCTTTCATCCACAGGAACAATCGATCCGTTCTTCTTTTCTTCTCCGTCAAAAATAGCCACCACAATCGGCGCTTTGGCGGCAGACGGAAACCTGTGGATTCACATCTGGACTTCGCTTTATGAAACGATTATTGGCTTTATACTCGCCACTACTCTTGGTTTTATACTTGCGGTACTGCTTTGGTGGAGCGAGCGACTGCGTAAAGTGCTTGAACCATATATAATCATCTTAAATTCACTTCCCAAGATAGCACTTGGCCCTATGATTATTTTATGGTTTGGCTCTGGCCCCATAGCAACTGTAGTGATGTGTATTCTTATCTGCGTCATCATCACAACAATCTCTATGCTCAACGCTTTCATTTCATGCGACAATGATAAAATATTGCTTATGAAATCAATGCACGCAAGCAAGATTCAGATTCTATTTAAACTCATAATGCCAAATGCACTACCAGAGTTTACCTCGGTACTCAAAATCAACGTTGGCATGAGCTGGGTGGGGACCATCATGGGAGAATATCTGTCAAGTAAAGCCGGCCTTGGCTATCTTATCAATTACGGGACTCAAATCTTAAAACTTGACATTGTTATGGCCAGCATTTTCATTCTTTGCATTCTTGCGACAGGAATGTACCTTATTGTAAGCCCGCTTGAGCGAAGGTATAAAAAATAACCAAACAAGCAATCCTCCCCCAAGGATGGATGCAAGTGGATATAAATACTGCACAAGATTGCTAAACCCCAAAAGACTTACAATGCAGGGCACACAAATTGAAATAAAAAAATTTAAAAACTCATTTTTAAATAGCCCCCTGCAGCTTTGGCTGCTTGAATACACAAGAGAAAAAAGCGTGGTCGCGCATCCAAGCCCAACAACAAAAATCATGCAAATTTTGCTGACACCCGAAAAGATTGATAACAGAGGCATATCACAATCAAAAGAGCTTGGCCGGGCAAGCAATACAATGTTTGCCGCCAACAACAATAAGCAGAGTGCGAGCGCGCTGATAAAAGCCACTCGCACTTTTTGTTTTTTAGCCAGATTCTCACCAATATTACACAGCAAAGCGCAGCCATTTGACGTGTTGAGAATGCAGTATAAAATTGCATAAAACATGGACACACTTCCAAACGACACATGACAAGAGGGCGCGAAAGAAAGTTTTGATAATAAAAAGCCAACAAAAATTACCAGCATAGTTGGGACTAAAAACAAATTAATTTTATTAAAAAACATATTGCCCTTTTTAAAAATAAAGACACAAATCAACAAAATTACACAAAAAACAGCAAAATTTAGCCATTTTGCACTACATTTTAATAAATTATTAACACCTCCCAGCATTGCAGCTGAAAAGATTGTGCACAAGATTATATTTGAAATCGCCGCAAACTTAGAGCATTTCAGTTTTTCTCTTGCACTTGATGCATAATTTAAAATACATTTAAAGAGAAAAAATAAAACAAAAAACGCAAGAAAAATACTTAAAAAAGACCACGATCCAAACCGCGAAAAAAACACTACAACTTCTTTCCCGCTGATAAATCCTGACCCCACAACCATGCCAATTATTGCCAATATACATGATAACTCTTGCAACATATTTTATTATATTTCACTCAACACACATTTAGAATAAAAGGAGATTCTATGATTATTACATCCCCCTACCGCTGCGGATGCGCCTTTGAGGTGCGCCCTTCTTGCCACCTTTCGCCGCTCAGTTGTTGCCACGGATACCAAAACTCGTTTGACAATTTGTTCAACTTTTGCCAGTGCGATTTCCTTTCTGAGCAATGTGGACGAAATTACTGCAACGGCTTTTGCGGTTGTTTTGAAAACTTTTGCGGTCAAAATGATTGTCTGCATAATCTTTATCCCAAACACAATACGCCAAATCGCCCATGTTTTTGCGACACTATCACCAAGCATCGCTGCTGCCTAAACTCCTGCCACTCCCCTTCAAACTCGTTCTTTTTTCTTGCGGGAATGTTATTCAGTCAAAAATGCTTGCACTAACTTTTAAAACGTGATACAATACTTTTAAGAGGAATACTATGAAAAGATTTTTTGGAAAACAATTCGGAAAGCAAATTTTGATTGACGGAGATGAATTCGTACACCTAAAAAAAGTACTTCGCATGGAGGAGGGCGACAAAATTATCGCAAGCCTGAATGACGAAAATGATTATTATTGCACAATTGCAAAGATAAATAAAAACGACTGCGTGCTTGATGTTGATAGCGCAGAGAAGTGCCCAGCACTGCCAAACCGCGATATAACGCTGTTTCAAATGATGCCAAAAAAGGACTATTTTGATGCAATAATTGCAAAATCAATCGAACTTGGCGTTAATGAAATTATTCCTTTTTCAAGTCAGTTTACACAAAATAAAATATTCAAAAGAGAGCGCATTCAAACACAGATACAAACAGCCTGCAAGCAGTGCGAGCGCTCAAAGCTTCCCGTTGTAAGCGACATCATTTCATTCAAACAAATGCTTGAAAACCTTGGAGATTTTGACGTGGTCATCTTCGCTTACGAAAACGAGGAGAACCCATTCACCCCAGCCATTCTCGAAAACAAGCAAAAAATTGCTGTAATTGTGGGCAACGAAGCAGGTTTTAGCGAAGAAGAAGCAAAACAAATTCAAGCAAGGCCCGTTCAATCCATCAGCCTGGGCAAACGAATACTCCGCTGCGACACCGCAGTTGTTGCCACACTTTCACTTGTCTGTATTTTATCAGGAAACTAAATGGTAAAAAACACATTTACAAAAGCTAAGCCACACTTCACTCCTTCCGAAAATTTTTAAAATTCAGAGAGAAAAAAAACGGCCACTTGGCTGTTTTTTTTCTGCTGCGACAACTGTATTTTCTAAGATTTCAGAACACTCAACTTTATTATTTACTCTTTCATTCTAACTGTTTACGCAGATCAATACTCTCCGCAATTTCATATCTTTATCTTTGCACAACAATTATGTGCATATTAATTTATAAAGCAGATCAATCTTTTTTTGCAATTGTACACACAAAAAAACTCGCAATAAAATGCGAGCTAAAACAAAATGGAACAAAACTTTGTTTATTTGACTAATTTTTCATTTTCTTTAAAAAATCATTATATTTTACGTACGAATTGTCGCCAATGCTATCAGCAAGTTTTTCAAGAGTTTTCTTTTCTTCTTTTGACAACCCTTTTGGCATTTCCGCCTTAACTGTCACAAGAAGGTCGCCATACGAATTTTGATTGAGCACTTTGACACCCTTGTTCTTAATTCTCATTACTGTGCCACTTGCCGTACGCTCTGGAATATTTAGTGTATAGTTTCCGTTGAGTGTAGGAATATCCACCTTTCCGCCCAACAGCGTTGTAGTAAATGGAATGTATAAGTCCATATACAAATCACTACCCTTTCTTATCAAAATCTTATGTGGTTTCACGTTGACCTTGATATTGAGATCGCCGCTTACACCTTTCCCAGACGGAGCATTCCCTTCCCCGCGCATACGAAGAGTGTTGCCTGTGTCAATACCAGCTGGAAATTTAACAGAAAGAGTTTTGCTTGTTTTTTGATTTCCCCTGCCATTGCAAGTTGGACATTTTTCTTTAATCACCTTGCCAGTTCCATTACATTTTGGACAAGCACCTTCTCTAATTGTTGTACCAAAAATTGTATTTTGTTGAAAGCGGACTCGTCCCGCCCCGCCACACTGACTGCAAGTGGTAAACTCTTTGCCATTTTTCGCACCAGTACCATTGCAAGCGGTGCATTTATCAATTTTATTAATAGTTATATTTTTTTCACAACCAAAGCAAGCCTCTTCAAACTCAAGGGTAATTGAAGTATCAATATCTTCCCCGCGTTGAGCTTGCGCAGAAGCGCCACGACTGCCGCCAAAAGCAGAAAAAATATCAGAGAAGAAATCTCCAAAGCCTCCGCCTTGACCACCGCCGCTGAAGAAATCTCCAAAACCGCCAGCTCCACCTTGTCCAAACGGATTGCCATCCGCTGAACCAAACTGATCATAGTTTGCGCGCTTTTTGCTGTCTCCCAGCACTTCATACGCCTCATTGATTTCTTTAAATTTATTTGCGGCCTCTTCAGTTTTATTTAAATCTGGGTGATATTTTTTTGCAAGCCTGCGATAAGCTGATTTAATCTCATCATCACTGGCATTTTTGTCTACCCCCAGCGTAGAATAATAATCTTTACTTGCCATTTTATTTTCCTTTCAATTTTTCAATCATAATAGCAGGCATCATTTTTTCTCTATAGTCTTGCGACGAGGTAAATTCTTTTAGTTTTTCAGCTGCATCCTGCGTACTTTCCGTTTCAAAAGAATAAATCGTTTCTCCCCAAAAGTAGCTGCTATCATTTTCGTCTAAAGGCCCGCCATAATATTTCTCATTTGAAGTTTCACCCACTTTTGCATGATAATAAAAAGATAGAGACTTAATTGTATATCCGTTTTCATCCAAAAGCTGTGTTATTTTTTGAAAATCATTTAAATTTATAAGATATTCCCCTTCGCCTGTTTCTTGAATGATGTACTTCTGCAAAATCTTTTCCATAAAATCACTCCTTCGCCCTTTCAAGAGAAATTGCTTCTTCAAGAAGAGCTATGTCTTGATCTCTCACTCCCACAAACTCTGCCTTTCTTCCGCCGAAATCAACAATCATCGCCTTGCGTCTTCCTGTTGAATCAGCAATCACCTCAAAGCCGCTGATTTTATCCTTATTCAACAAACGCACTCCACTTATTTCAACAAAAGGAGAACCCTCGCCGATAAGCAAATCAGCGAGAGTTTTGAAATTGTCATAAGTCGCTAATCCATTTCTGCTGTTGGTGTCTTTAAAATATGTCTTGCGTTTTCCAGCATCTTTATGAAAAACGACACAATATCCTTGATAAGGCGCATCCTTTTTCATCTTTTCCATTGAAATAAAGTCAATCTCGTCTATGTCAATTGAAAAATTATCTATTTTCAATCTGGTTTTTTCATTATTGAGTGTATACATAATTTCTCCTTTGCTATCTCCTTGTCTTTGTCATGTCCTAAGCAAGCAAAAGTATTGCTTACTGTTGATCATACTTGCGTGTTTTGGTAATTTTTGCAAATTTAGTTTGCCTTTTTAAGGACAGCCTTTCGGCTTAAGTTTATAATTTTTTACTTAAAATCACTCTTTTTTTAAAGCGTTTTAGGGGTTCGGGGGAATCGCAACCCCCGAGTCCTTTTGCTGCTTTTCAGACCTACATTTCATTTTTGAATAAACTTCCGCTTAAAAGCGTTTGTAGGAGTCCGAGGAGAATCGCAACTCCTCGGCGCTTTTTGTAACTTTTTCACGCTGAAAAAGCTAATCCTATTTAGTCAACTACAACTTCAGGATCGCTTCCGTTGTTATCGCCATTTAGATTGCCGTTTGGGTCCCCATTTGGATTTGCAGATTGATACATTTTTGATACAATTCCGTTTGAAACATTTGTAAGTTCGTCAAGAGCTTTCTTAACAACTTCAATGTCGTCACTCTCAAACTCTTTCTTAGCTTTTTCAATTGCCTCAGTAAGCTTTGTTTTATCTTCTTCAGCAAGTTTGTCACCATTTTCTTTAATCATTTTCTCTAAGCCATAAACCATGTTGTCTGCTTGGTTTTTAGTTTCAACAAGTTCTTTTCTCTTCTTGTCTTCTTCAGCGTGAGCCTCAGCCTCTTTGATTGCCTTTCGATATCTTCTTCTTTAAGGTTTGTTGAAGCTGTGATTGTGATGTTTTGTTCTTTGTTTGTTCCAAGGTCTTTTGCTGAAACTTTAACAATTCCGTTTGCATCAATATCAAAAGTTACTTCAATTTGTGGAACACCTCTTGGTGCTGGTGGAATGTCAGAAAGTTGGAATCTTCCAAGAGTTTTGTTTTGATTTGCAAATTCTCTTTCCCCTTGAAGAACATGGATATCAACTCCTGGTTGATTGTCGGCAGCAGTTGAGAACACTTGAGATTTCTTTGTTGGGATTGTTGTATTTCTTTCGATAAGTTTTGTAAATACTCCGCCCAATGTTTCAATTCCAAGAGAAAGAGGTGTTACGTCAAGAAGAAGAACATCTTTTACTTCTCCGCCAAGAACACCCGCTTGAATAGCTGCACCAACAGCTACACATTCGTCTGGGTTAATGCCCTTGTATGGCTCTTTTCCAGTAAAGTTTTTAACAGCTTCTTGAACGGCTGGAATTCTTGTTGAACCCCCAACAAGAACAACTTTGTCAAGGTTTTCTTTTGAAAGTTTAGCGTCTCTAAGCGCTTTAATTGTGCAGTCGATTGTTTCTTTTACAAGGTCTTCTGTGATTGCATCAAATTTAGCGCGAGTAAGTTCCATTTCAAGGTGTTTTGGACCTGTTGCATCAGCAGTGATAAATGGAAGAGAGATTGTTGTTTTTGGAGTTGCAGAAAGGTCAATCTTAGCTTTTTCTGCAGCTTCTTTAAGTCTTTGCATAGCAAGCTTGTCAGTTGAAAGATCCATTCCATTTATTTTCTTAAATTCTTCTACAAGAAGATCGATAATACGGTTGTCGAAGTCATCTCCCCCCAGTCTTGTGTTTCCAGCAGTTGACAATACTTCAAATACGCCGTCTCCGATCTCAAGGGTTGATACGTCAAAAGTACCACCGCCAAGGTCATAAACTAAAATCTTTTGATTTGCATTTTCGCCTTTGTCAAGTCCATAAGCAAGAG
>JAGAKV010000056.1 GCA_017625505.1 Clostridia bacterium
ACATAGCCGTTTTCGTTGTCAACTTCGTTTCCGTCCTTATCAGTGATGATTGTAGAGGCAGCGTTGCCTGAGTTTGGCACGTAAGCTTCCGTTCTGATTGCAGCAGCAACATTGTCACCAACTGTATAATTGATGTTAAACCCTGTTGTGATTGATTGGCTTGTCGCTGCAAATACGCCGATAAGCGCGCCAAGCACTGCAAACAATGCAAATGCAAGCCCCACCACAGCATAGATAAGTTTTTTGTTTTGTGATTTTGCTTTTTCCATACTTTTCTCCTTGCGCATAAATAACTTATAGATGATTTCTTGACGCTATTTTAGCAGAATAGTTTCAACTAAGTCAAGACATTTAATATGCCTTCACCATTTAAATATCAATAACATTATAATCTTAGAATTCTAAGATGTCAAGCATATTAGATGATAATTTTAGTAAACTAAGATTGATGAACTATTTTGCAACAAACTTAAAGACGCTTCGCAAAGAGAAAAACCTGACGCAGCCCCAACTTGCGCAAGCCTTAAACGTCAGCAAAGGGATGATTTCTCTTTGGGAAAATGAGATATGCGAGCCCACCGCTTCAAACATTATTGCTGTGGCAAACTTTTTTAATATCTCAATTGATGATTTACTTTTGACAAACTTGATATAACAACAAAACATCCACTTTTGCATTGGCTGTTTTTTAATTTAATGTTTTATAAGTGCATACAAAAAAAGAGCTAAAATGCTCTTTTTTATTATACTTTCAATCTTTCTTTTACTTCATCTTCGCCTAAAATTTGCATGATTGTAAACAGGGTTGGACTGTTTTTCTGTCCTGTGATTGCAACGCGGATAAACTCGCAGGCTTTGGCAACGTTGCCTTTAAAAGCGTCTGGATTTGCTTTGTAAAGTTTATTATCTGTTGCATAGCCAAGGCTGCCCGCAAGAGTTTTGACATTTTCAAACCATTCTTCATTTGTCGATGCCTCTTTATAATTTTCTGCATAAGCCTTTAAAAATTCTTTTGCATTGTCTTTGTCAGCGTCTTCAAATTCTACTTGTGGCATTTCAAAAATGTACTTAAAGTACTCTTTCATCATTGCCAAGTTGTAAATATCTTTTCTAGGCTTAGCCGCGCCGTCTCGATCCATAGCGCAAAGTCTGATAAACTTTTGAGGGTTTTCTTCCAAAATTCCAGCAAGATTCTGGTCATACTGCCTTGCCCATTCAAGCCAAGCATTGTACAGTTTTTCGCCGCTCCATGTCGCAATAATATTTTTTGCAATATCATTAAATTTGACAATGTCAAACAGTGGCGCAACGGCTGTGATTTCTGTTGGTTTAAATTTAAATTCGCTCCAGTGCAAACTTGGATTGTTTTTTCTCCAAATTTCAAAGCCTGAGTTGATCATGTTGAGAAGATATTCAAGAATGGCTTCTTTTGGATAGCCCATTTCAATATAGTATGTCATGTTTGCTTCTGGGTCATAGCGTTTTGAAATCTTTCTGCGATTGCCCTCGTCGCCAATCTTGCAGATAAGAGGATTGTGGCAATATTGAATAAGAGGAAAACCAAGCGCCTCAAAAATTTCGATATGTGCAGGGGTTGACGCGATGTACTCCTCCCCTCTTACAACCATTGTTGTACCCATAAGGGTGTCGTCAATGGCGTGCGCAAATGGATATGGAGGGATGCCGTCACTCTTAAGCAAAATGATGTCTTTCGCATTTGCCTTTGCCTCAATGTCACCTTTGATAAGGTCGTTGAAAACAATACGCTCATCGCCCTTATTTTTTGTTTTAAGGCGGATTGCAAAGCTTTCGCCATTGTCAAGGTGCGCCTTAACCTCTTCGTATGTGAGGTCGCGGCATGGGTCGTATTCGCAGGCATCGTTTTCAAGCCACTTTGTCTCACGTTGTTTTAAAACGTCCTCCTTTCCTTCTGTCTTTTTGCAAAAACATGGAAAGGCTTTTCCTTCAGCAACAAGTTTCTTTGCAAACACTTTGTAATAGACCTCTCGTTGCGTTTGAACATATGGGCCATACTGACCAACGTCTTTTCCGTCAAGGGTTTGATATTCATCAAACTTGATTCCAAACGTCTCGAGTGCTTTATACAAAATTTCTTTTGCGTTTGCCTTTTCTCTTTTTCTGTCTGTGTCCTCAAGTCTCAAGAAATAAATACCGTCTGAATTTTTTGCAAGGTTGTAGCTTATAAACGCTTGAAAGAAGTTTCCAATGTGCACAAATCCTGTTGGAGATGGTGCAAATCTTGTTACAATCTGCCCCTCTTTTAGACTTCGCTTTGGATATTTTGCCAAAACTTCTTCAGCCGTCATTGTTACATCTGGAAAAAGAAGCTGTGCGATTTTTTTGTTTTCCATTTTGTTTTTCCTTTTTATTTTTCAAAATTTCTATTGATAAAGTGTTGTCTGACAAAACGCATTTAATGTGATTAAATACTGATTAAAGTACTTCTCAATTTGTTTGAGATATATTCCAACGTGTGAGTCAATCTTCTCATATGCTTTCACGTCGCCATTGTATATGATTTGATAGTCATAATATGAAAAGTTTTCAAGCGCCTCGCGGGTGAGGATGCGCTCGCCATCTAAAGCAGTGAAATATGCAACCGCCTGTGCAGTCGCCTCTTTTGAAAGGTTTGTCTTCACCGATTTGCCGCTAAGGCTGTACCATCCGCTGTTCATGCTGCCTACTGACGCCTTGCAATTATTCATCAGAAATTCGTTATAGTCATGATAAACTTTCAAAATATTGCGCTCTACATAAAACTCAATCGCTGCCGCTGTTGGCGCTTCGCTTTCAATGCTTTCGTCAACCTTTACAGTGTTTGAAAGATATCGTGCAAGTGCTGCCGCGCAGTCGTAAACCGTGCTTGAAAAGTGTCTTGCTGCTTCTGCATATCTTGCAATAAAGCCATTGTAAATTGTCATATCCTCGCTGTCAGAAATCTTTTTTGTGTTGCTATATTCTTCCTTAAGAATTTCGTAACCCTCCGACATCTTTTCTAGCGACGATTTAATGTGAGCAATATCGCTTCCCTTTTCAAAGTCTTTTGCAAGTGGATAATATTTTTCAATAAAATTAAGGCCAAGCGCAATAAGCTCATCTTGATCGCCATAATCAAGTTTAGTTTCTGACGCTGTTTTAATCATAAAGTTTTTCATCATAAAATTTGAAGTAATGTTGTTTCTGGTAGCCGCACCAAAAGGCGAATCCTCTTTTTTCATCTCTTCAAGTTGTGCGTGGTATGCCTCATACACAACCTTTCCCGGCTCTCCGCCACCACATGCAGTGAACATCACACACCCAAACACAACGATAATCGCCATCAAAATTGAAGTTAATATTTTTTTCATACTTCACCTCCAAGCACAAAAGCTTTCATATTTGACAAAAGGGCTGCCGCTTGTGCGTTTGTCAATGTGAGATTGTTTGAATAGCTTATTTCAAGCTCTGGATTATATGAAATTGTATCAAGCAGTTTCGTCAGATTCTCTCCAAAAGTTTGCTCAAACTTTGCAAGCTGTCCATAGCACTCTGGCATTGTGTAATAGAAGTTTTGAATGTGAGTTTGGTCTTTAATATATGAGGCAACAAAGTGACTAAACCCTTCAATTTTTGCCCCTAAGTCGCCAAGGCTGTATGTAGATTCTTTGCTTCCACTTAAATTTGAAGAAACAAGCTTGTCAATATCGCTTATAATCACAGCCACGTAAGCGTCAACTGTATTTAAAATCACCCTTGACGCGTCGTTTGTAACAAGCACATTTCCAAGTGAAGAATGATATGCTTTATTCATCCCCTCGAAGAGTTTTTGATAGCCCTTTACAAATGTTGCGGCAGTTGCTCTATAATCAATCCATGTGCTTTGAATAATGCTCATTCCCGCTTCAACATCAAGCTTTGCCGCAGCCAAAATGTCATTAAGCTTTTTCTGTGAATTCTTGATTTGATTAATGCCATCATTAATTTGCCCGTTAAAGCTATTATCTTGTGCAAACAAATAATAGTCATTATAGAAGTCAGCAACGCTATCAAGTGAATTTGTCAAAGACTTGATCGCACTCAGTTCATCAGAATAATATTGCACTCCTGATGTTTTTGCAATTTTTTCTTCAAATAAAACATAATCTGCCTTTGACTCTTCATTGTCAGCAATCGTTATGCTTGTAATTTCTTTAAAATTATCTGCGGTGCTTTTATTTTTTGGAAGGAAAACAACAAGCAGCACTACGGTAACGGCAACTACCAACAGCGCAAGCATTATGATTGCTATTTTCTTTCCTTTTCCGCCTTTCTTTTTTTCAGCCATATTTCCTCCTAGTCATCAAATACATCATCTGCAATGTTTTCAATTGGTGTTTCTTCAATCTGCTCAACCGCGACATGTTCTCGCTTTGGCAGGAATGTTTTCTCGCCCAAGTTGACAAATGTTGTGTACTCACCAATCCAGCGAAGCTTAACCGTCCCCGTGCTACCATTTCTATGCTTAGCAATGATAAGCTCGATTGTGCCCGGCTCGTCTTCTTGCGGAACATCGTTGTATTTTTCTGGGTTGTAAAGGAATAATACAATGTCGGCATCTTGCTCAATTGATCCTGAATCACGAAGGTCAGACATAACTGGTCTGTGGTCAGGACGTGATGCTTTTTCAACGTCACGGGAAAGCTGAGAAAGTGCAATGACTGGAACATTGAGTTCTTTCGCTGTAATTTTGAGATTTCTCGAAATTTCAGCAACTTCGTTTTGACGGTTTTGATCTTTTTTCGTGCTTCCTGAAGACATAAGTTGAAGGTAGTCAATCATGATTACGTCAAGCCCTTCTTTGGCTTTCAGTCTTCTGCATTTTGCAAGAACATCGGCAGGAGTAGTAAGTGATGAGTCGTCAACATAAAGGCCACTTGCCTCCAGTTTTTTTGTAGCCGTCCAAATACGCTTCCATTCTTCCGCATCCATTGTACCATTCAGCGCTTTTGCCATGCTGACCTTCGCCAGCGAGCAGATCGCTCTTTGCATAAGCTGATCTCTACCCATTTCGAGAGAGAAAATTGCGCATTTTTTATTTTGTTCTACAGCCGCATTGACAACGATGTTCATCGAGAAAGATGTTTTACCAACGCCGGGACGGGCTGCAAGCAAGATTAGGTCACTGTTTTGAAGTCCGTTTGTAATCTTGTCAAAATCTCTAAAGCCCGTTGGAATTCCTTTAAGGGCGTTTGGATCTTTCGCAATTCGGTCGAACTTGTCAATGACTCTGCTGATTGCTCCCCCGGGAGTACCGACATGTTCGAGTGCGCTTTTGCCTTGTTTTTCAGCAACGTCAAACACCTCTTTTTCAGCAAACTGAAGACTTTGTTCCTTATCTTCACTTTCATAGGCATTTTCGATGATTTTTTGCCCTGACTTGATAAGTTTTCTTCTTACAGAGTCAGATTTTACAATTTCGCAGTAATAATTAAAGTGCGCCGCAGAAGGAACAACGTTTGTAAGTGTTGTTATGTATTCAATGCCGCCAACCTTATCAAGAATTTTATCCTTATCCAGTTGATCGGTAAGGGTTACGAAATCAACAGGGACTGACTTTTGATAAATCTTAAGCATTGTGGCATAAATATCTTTGTGAGAAGCCGAATAAAAATCATCTTCTCTCATCATTGCAAGAATGTCAGTCTGGGCTGAATTATCAATCAAAATACAGCCAAGGACTGCTTGCTCTGCCTCTATGTTGTGTGGCATGATTTTATACTGTTGAGCCATAACCTTTCCTCCTTAATTGCGACTGAATGGATCTTTTTCTCCACTCTTTTCTAGTTTTTCTTTTTTTCTTTTATCAATTTTTCCACAAATCCACAAATAAATTAAATATGCAATCGTGGTGAAGAGGACAACAACCAGCCCACACAGAAAATCACTAATAGCCGTGTATCTATATAAGATAAATGCGATAAAAGCATCAATCAACAGCACACCAAGCAAAAACCAAAGTATCCTTTTATATGATTTTTTTAAATCGCGACTTTCGTTGGGTTTTAATATTGGCATATTCTCCTCCTTTTTTGCGCTAACACACAAAACATATTTTGTAATTATATCACTCCCTAAAAGGAATGAAGGGATTGTATAGTTGATATAAATTGTACAATCTAACTTGAATCAAAATTTATTGTATATGTTCTCAAGAACTGGACAACATCTTCTCGTTAAATCTCTCCGCGAAGCATTTTTCCACGTTCTCTATTTCTGAGATTGTGATCAAGAATAATTTTTCTAATTCTTAAGCTCTTTGGCGTAACTTCCAAAATTTCATCATCAGCAAGAAATTCGATATGTTCTTCCAAGCTCATATTTTTTGGTGGCGTAAGCCTTAACGCTTCATCCGCACCAGATGAGCGGCAGTTTGAAAGATGTTTTTTCTTGCAAACGTTGACAACAATGTCATCGCCTTTTGGATTTTGTCCAACAACCATTCCGGCATAAACAGGTACGCCCGCCCCGATAAAGAGATCTCCTCTCTCCTGTGCATTGAACAGGCCATAAACAATTGCCTCGCCATTTTCATGAGCAATAAGAGAGCCGTATTCTCTTCTCTTAATCTCTCCTTTCCATGGTTGATATTCATAGAAGATTGAATTGATGACGCCTTCTCCCTTTGTGTCGGTCAGAAGCTCGCTCTTAAAGCCAAACAGTCCTCTTGAAGGAATAAGAAATTCCATTTTCATACGAGAGCCGTGAGGATCCATTCCAACAAGTTCTCCCTTTCTTACGCCCATTTTTTGCATAACAACACCAGTGCAGTCTTCTGGAACGTCAAGAATAAGTCTATCAATAGGTTCACACTTCACGCCATCAATTTCTTTAATCAAAACTTTAGGCATTGACACTTGAAATTCATAACCATCGCGACGCATATTTTCGATGAGGATTGAAAGGTGCATTTCCCCTCTTCCGCTGACTTTAAACTGCTCAGCCGTTTGACCATCAGCCACTTTAAGGGAAAGATCTTTCACTGCCTCTTTGTAAAGTCTATCACGAAGGTGACGAGATGTCACAAATTTGCCTTCTTTGCCAGCGAATGGGCTGTCGTTGACCATAAATGTCATTTCAACAGATGGCTCTGCAATCTTGACAAACTCAACCGGCTCAACCGCGCTGCTATCGCAAATTGTGTCGCCAATTTGAATGCCTTCAAGGCCGGCAACACAAACAATTTCGCCAATTCCCGCGCTTTCAACAGGCACTTTTTTGAGTCCTTCAAACACGAAAAGACTTACAACCTTAGAACGAACTGCTTTTGAAGCGTCATGGAAGTTGCAAAGGGTTACTGACTGACCAACAGACAGCGATCCTCTGCTGATTTTTCCGACAGCAAGTTTTCCTACATACTCATTGTGCTCTGCAGACGAAACAAGCATTTGGCAAGGTTTATCATCTTCGCCAACAGGGGCTGGAATATACTCAACAATTTTTTCAAAAAGAGGTTTAAAGTCGCTTCCTCTTACATTTTGATCGGCACTGGCAATTCCTTCACGCGCTGAAGCAAAAATGAATGGAGAGTTGAGCTGCTCTTCATCCGCATCAAGCTCTAAGAACAATTCAAGCACTTCATCAATAACCTCTTTAATTCTCGCATCAGGTCTGTCAATTTTGTTTACAACCACAATAACCTTAAGCCCAAGCGCAAGTGCTTTTTCAAGAACAAATCTTGTTTGAGGCATTGGGCCTTCATACGCATCAACAACAAGCAGAACGCCGTCAACCATTTTGAGTACACGTTCTACTTCGCCGCCGAAGTCAGCGTGACCAGGTGTGTCGATGATGTTGATTTTTGTATCGCCAAAAAGACAAGAGCAGTTTTTAGAAAGAATTGTAATTCCTCTTTCTCTCTCAAGCGCATTTGAGTCCATAACGCGATCTTCAACAACTTGATTATCTCTAAATACACTGCCTTGCTTTAAAAGTTCGTTTACAAGTGAAGTCTTTCCATGATCTACATGGGCAATAATTGCAATATTTCTAATTTTTTCGTTTGTCATAATTCTATCCTTTTAACTACATAAGTTTAACATATATTAAAGAAAAATTCAACAGTTCGAAATAAAAAAATATAAATATTTTAAATCAAACGCGGACAGCAGCACCCTGCTCAGAGCATATCAACGATATTCCGACCTATTTATCAATCAATCCACCCTTCCCCTTTTTCTCTTTTTCTTCTCAATTATAAAAAAATCAGCTTCTTAAATTTAAAAAAGACAAGGCAACTGCCTTATCTTTTTGTGTACTGTTTAAAACTTTTGATTATTTTTTAACCGTCTACTTCCAATTTGATTACATAACTCATTCAGACTCTTTACGCAGCTGCCTTATAGGTCAAATAGCCGGTTGTGTAGTTTGCCATTGTTTTATCCACTTTTGTTGAGTCATATGCAACCGCACCCACAAGGTTTGTACATTTATTAAACATAGCTGCAGAAGAAGTTACTTGAGTCATCTTCCAGTTGTCGCCGACATAAATTGTTTTTAAGTTAGAGCATGCGTCAAACATTGAGGTTGTGTACTTCAAGCTTGCAGTATTCCATGTAGACAAATCAAGTTGCCTCAAATTGTAGCAGCCACGAAACATAAGCGTCATATTTGTAACTTTAGATACATCAAACGCCTTTGTATTAAGGCTTGTCACTGGACAATTTGCAAACATGTACTGCATGTTGGTCACTTTTGATGTGTCAAAATCGTCTGGGATAATAAGGGTTACAAGTCTACTGCCATTGTAAAACATATATTGCATATTAGTCACGTTTTGTGTGTCTAAGCCCGAAAGATCCAGTTTTTTCAGGTAAATACAAGTTCTAAACATATGCTCCATGTTCTTAACATTTGATGTATCAAAGTTTGAAACATCAAGCTCCGTTACTATCTCGCAAAAAGCAAACATATAACTTGTGTCTCCTGGATTATCTTCAGGTCCAAGTCCAACCTTTGCAGTATTAAAATTTGAAACATCGAGGGTTTCAATATTACAGCACGAATAAAACATATATTTCATATCAGTCACATTGGAAGTGTCAAAGTGAGTTACGTCTAAGCTTGTAATTTTTGAACAAGAACAAAACATATATGACATATCAGTCACGTTGGAAGTATCCATATCATCTGCAAAAACAATGGATGTTGTATTTTTGCAATTATAAAACATATAACCCATGTCAGTCACATTTGAAGTATCAAAACTAGATACATCAATGACATCCATTGCGAAACAAGCATAAAACATTTGTTTCATAGATGTGACCTTTGACGTATCAAAGTTTGACAGGTCAATATTTGTAAGTTTGTTACAACCGCCAAACATTGTATGCATACTTGTTACATTTGAAGTAAGAAATGTGTTTTTATTAAACTTAAGTGTTTCAATCTGAGTGCAATTTCCAAACATTGCCTGCATCGTTGTAACCTTGGAAGTGTCGAAAGTGGACAAGTCGAGAGCTGTCAGTGCACGACATTCATAAAACATATTTCTCATACCATTTCCAGTTTCGTCGACATTTGCAGTATTAAATGACGATACATCAACCCTATCTAAAAGGGTACAACATTGAAACATTGCTGCCATATCACGCACGTTGGAAGTGTCAAAATGGGATAGATCAAGCTCTGTCAATGCGCTGCAATAGTTGAACATCTTTTGCATGTTTGTCACTTTTGATGTGTTGAAGCTTGAAATATTCAAACTTGTCAGTGCAGTGCATTTATCAAACATTGAGGACATATTTGTCACGTTTGATGTATTGAAGTTTGAAAGGTCAAGACTTGTAAGGGTACTGCGGTTTGCAAAGAATGACGTACAATCTGCAGGAAGGTCAATCGTATGATTTGAATAAACGTACAGTGTAAGGGTTGACTCGTCAAATTCTGTCCAGATTTTCTTTTCTGT
The DNA here is from genome assembly GCA_017625505.1 of Clostridia bacterium. Lineage (GTDB taxonomy): Bacteria > Bacillota > Clostridia > Christensenellales > UBA1242 > Caccovivens. Next base: position 9,947 of record JAGAKV010000056.1, read on the forward strand.
GTCTGCCATTGGCTTTGCTGCTGCCGCTTCAACAGCACCTGCTGGTTGCTCTTTTGCATAA
>JAGAKV010000057.1 GCA_017625505.1 Clostridia bacterium
ATTCAATCAAATACAACTGCCGAGCAAATTATTTTCGCCTACGCAGAAGAGCAGCCAGAAGGCGCAGCCCAAACAAACGCAGCAAAACCAATGGCAGACACAGAAAAGAAAATCTGGACAGAACTTGACGGCACAACTCTTTATGTTTACTCAAACTACACAATCGATCTTCCTGCAGATTGCAGCTTATTCTTTGCAAATCGAAGCGCATTAAAAACGCTTGACCTTACAAACTTCAATACTTCAAATGTAACAAAAATGTATAGAATGTTTTACAATTGTACTGCGCTGACCAGTTTAAATCTTTCAAATTTTGACACTTCAAAAGTGACATCAATAGAAGATATGTTCTATCTTTGCTCGTCGCTGCAAAGCTTAGACTTGTCAAATTTCAATACATCAAACGTTACAAATATGTTAGGCGTGTTTAGTGATTGTACGTCACTTATAAGCTTGAATCTGTCAAGTTTTGATACAAGAAATGTGACATCAATGAAATATATGTTTTATAATTGTTCTTCTCTTGCGAGTGTGGATGTGACGAAGTTTGAGACGGGCAACGTTGCTGATATGAGACAGATGTTTGGAAGTTGCAATACCCTTGAAAATTTGGATATTTCACATTTTAAAACTGTAAATGTTGTTGATATAGCAGGGATGTTTGAAGATTGCACAAACTTAAAATCTATTGATGTGTCAAATTTTGACACTTCAAATGTTAATGATATGTCATATATGTTTAATCAGTGCCGCTCTTTGCTATACTTAGATGTTTCGGGTTTTGATACTTCAAACGTTACTGATATGGTGGCAATGTTTCAATGTTGTGAAAAGTTAACAAATATTGATGTCTCAAATTTCGATACAAAAAATGTGATGGATATGTCATTTATGTTTAATAAGTGTCAAGCCGTTGAAAATCTGGATGTTTCCAAATGGGACACTTCAAAAGTTACAAATATGGCTCATATGTTTACCGCTTGCCAGGCACTTGTATCTCTTGATCTTGCAAATTTTAATACTTCTCTCGTGCAATCAATGGACAGAATGTTTAGGAATTGCAGCAAACTGGAGACTATTTTTGTGGACGACAAATGGAGCATAACTTCACTTTTGGCTTCTTATGATTGTGCCGCTTGCAACGGTACAGTAGCAGGCGATTCTCAAATGTTTGACGGTTGCAGCAAACTTGTTGGTGCCATCAGCTATAGTTCCTCAAAAATTGATAGCACTTATGCAAACTATACAAACGGATATTTCACTTACAAAGCAAAACCTACTGCATAGTATTTCAACAATAAAATAAAAACAGGTCACAAAAATGGAGTGAACTGCCTAAGGTTGTCTAACTTTTGGCGTTCACAGCATTAGCGGCTTGTTTTTTTTGCTCTCTAAAAGTTATGTCCGCGTTAGGAAAAACAAACGCGTTAAATCCTATTTTAGTTGGGAACTTCGTAAGTTGAAAGGGGAGAACAAAAAAGACTGCAAAATTTGCAGTCTAATTGTTATAAGTCGCTATCATCATTTGTGAAGTTCTTTCTGTTTTTAAGTGCTTCAAGGAATCTTTCAAACTCTTTGTCATCGTCCGTCATGTTGTCTTCTTCAGGCTCTTGTTTTAAGACAGGATCTTCATCTTCATCGTCATCGTCTGAGTCTGGATTTTCTTTTTTGAGAGATTCAAGGAATGCATCGAATGCAGCTTCGTCATCGCTAATTTCGTCATCTTCTTCGCCAAAGTTGAATTCGCCATTTCCGAAAAGATCTTTAAGAAGTGGATCGTTGTCTTCTTCAGTGTCAAAGTCAATGTTTGCGTCAATGTTGTTGTCAGCAGTTTCTTCGATAGCATCAGTTTCTGCTGTTTCTTCAGAGTCAATTTCGCTAGTCTCATCAATTGTTTCTTCAATGGTCTCTTCTACAGCAGTTTCTTCGATAGCATCAGTTTCTGCTGCTTCTTCAGTATCAGTTTCGCTAGCCTCTACAGCAGCTTCTTCAATTGATTCGTCTGTTGTTTCAACAGCTTCCTCAGTTGCCTCTTCTGCAGTTTCGCTTGTCTGGTCAATGTTTTCTTCTACAATATTGTCTTCGGCAGTTTCTTCTTCAGTGGCGGGCTCTTCATTTTCAGTGTCTGCTTCTGCGTTTTCTTCAGCGTCTGTTTTTTCAGTTGTGTTTTCTGTGTCTACTGCATCTTGCTCGGCATCTTCTTCGTCTTTAATTTGTCCAGCTTCAATTCTTGCAATAAACTCTTCAAATGAAAGGTCTTCTTCATCGTCTTCTTCAATCTCTTCTTCCATTTCTTTATCTTCCTCAACAGAATGATTAAGAAGAAGGGCAGTTGCCATTTCTGTTTCGTTGATTGTTGCTTCTTCAGATTCGGTTTCTTCAGCGATTTCTTCAGAAGTGATTTCTTCAACTTGTTCTGGGTGTTTTTTGTGGAGTGCTTTTGCAACCACAACAATCATTGCCATTACAACAACAGCGAGGGCAATAGCAGTGATGAAAGCAAGAAATTCGTGTGCAGCAAAGGCAACCGTAAAGCTTAAACATAAAAACATCCAAGATGTGATTGCAATAAATGGTGCCGTCAGTGCGAGGCAAAGTGTTTTTACAAATGAGTTGATTTTCTCGCTGTATTTTATTGCGAGAAGGGTTGTTGCTACTGAAAAGACTGAAAATACAATCCCGAAGAAGAAAGCAACGATTTGAGAAGTTGTCATAAATTCAAACATAATATCCTCCGATTAATTATCTGTATTCTAACACATAAATATCAATTTGTCAATATTTGTTTTCTGATTTTATTGAAAAATGTTTTGATTTTTTTTCAATTTAGGTTATACTAAAGATGAAGTTATGGAAAATAAAGCAAAAGATAAGAAAAAAAGTCCGTTGTTGACTATTGTATTTATTGTTTTAGGCATTTTGGCAATTGGAGGGATTGCAGGGGCTTTTATGCTCAACTACAACACCTTTGAGCCAGCAGTGCCTTCTATATTAGATGATGGAGAAAACATTTTTATTACCACATCGGTCAATGAAAATTATCAAGGATATCGTTTTAGGTTTTTAAGTTTGACTGATGAGGTTGTTATTGATTCAAAAGACAACGTCATTTCACAGAGCGAACTTGAAGAAAATAAAATAGCAATAGGGCAAACCTACAAAATTTCTGCTTGCTATCTTGGCGAAACAGAGGGAGGATCAAGCCCTTACAGCGGCTCAGTAACGTGGACATATACTTCATATCTTCAAGCGCCAACGCTGACTAGGAATAGTGAAGAATGTACTGTAAGCTGGCAAGCCATTGAAAACGCGGACTACTACATCTTATATTATAAAGAAAACGGGGCGCTGAAATCAAAAGAAACAACTGAGCTTTCATTCAGCTATAAAACCTTTGATGGCGGAAAACAAGAATTTTTTGTGACAGCTTGCTCAAATAATCGCAACTACAAGCAAAGTACTTACTCAAATGTTTTGTCATTTAATCACGTTTATAAAATGAAGGACTTATATTCTGCAAGTCTTGATGGCTACATTTTGACAGTAACATCAGTGGAAGAACTTCAATATCTAAGCATTTATGTAAACGGGCAACAAAAAGTGGCTAAACTTGGCAGCCCATCTCGCAGCAACGGGAGATACACTTATACGATCAACATTATTACAATCTACATCAGCTCAGATAGATTGGGCGTTGCACCATATCCAGGAGATGAATATTCAGTATTTGCTGGAGAGATAATGTATATTAGATGATTAAAAATAAAAAATATTAGACATACTAAGGCCAAAAAAGGTCAAAAGGTATGTCTAATTTTATTTTACAAGAAAAAATTGAACAGCTGAAGGCTGCTTTTAACGAAAGCAGTGATTTTTCGCATAGATTTTTTAAGAAAGAAGGGCAAACGATAGCCTTTGTTTTCCTAAAAAGCATAATAAATCAAGATCTGTTGTCAAGCGCGGTTTATTTTCCGCTGCAAACCTATGAGAAAACTTTTACTGTTGATGTGATTAAAGATCGGCTTCTAAAATGTGCCGACGTGCAAGAAGTACAGGAAGAAAAACTTTATCAGGAAATTTTGAACGGCAAGGTTGTGCTTATGGCTGACTTTGACGACAAAATGCTGGCAATAGACCTTTTTAAAGTGCCAGTTCGGCTTCCAGCAGAACCACCAACGTCGCCCGTGTTGCAAGGGCCACGAGAAGGTTTTGTCGAGGACTATCAAACAAATATAACTCTTTTGCGCAGGCGGATTAAATCACCCAATCTTGTTTTTCAAACAATGGAAATAGGGCAGCAGTCGCAAACAAAAGTGACAGTTTGCTATATAAAGGGCATTGCAAATGATGAAATTGTAAGCAAAGTGACAAAGCGGCTGAAAAGCATTAAAATAGATGGGATTTTAGACTCCTATTATGTGCTATCTTTCCTAGAAGAAAGGCCAAATTCGCCTTTCAAGCAGATTGGAAACAGCGAGAAACCAGACATTGTCTGTGCAAAAATGCTGGAAGGCAAGGTTGCCATAATAGTAGACAACTCGCCAATCGTTTTGACAATTCCATTTATCATTCTAGAAGACTTACAAAGCAGCAATGATTATTATACAAATCACCACTATTCTTCAGTTGTAAGAGTGATAAGGCTGATTGGGCTTTTGCTTGCCATTGTTGCTTCAGGGTTTTATATTTCATTGCAGCTTTATCACTACAACATCATCCCGCTAAACTTTCTAATTACCATCGCTGACACAACGCAAGGATTGCCGTTTACGCCTTTTTTAGAGATTTTGTTTATCTTTTTGCTTTTTCAAATCTTGTACGAGGTCAGTTTGCGCCTTCCAAGCTATTTAGGCCTTGCAACTTCTGTCGTAGGGGCGCTTATCCTTGGCGATACAGGCGTCAAAGCGGGACTCATCTCTCCGCCAGCGGTTATTATTGTTGCTCTTTCGAAAATTGCCCTTTACACCATGCCAGAGCAGTCATCACAAATCACAGTGCTTCAACTTGTTTTTATTATAATCGGCGGATCGATGGGACTTGCGGGGATTATTGCGGGGATGGTTTATATAATCAACTATCTCAATACGCTCGATAGTTATGGCACGCCATATCTTGCTCCATACAGCCCTCGCGTTAAGTCAGATCTTAAAGATGCAATTTTGGCAACGTCTATTACGAGAAACAAAGGCCTGCCTCAGTCGTTTGCGCCAAAAAAGGAGAAAAGACAATGAAAGATCGCATTTCAATAAGGCAGGCAGGCGTGTTGATGGTGCTTGTCATTCTCTCAAACAAGGTTTTACTTCTTCCATCACTTTTCTTTGAAAGATCTGGCACTGATGGAATTTTTTCGCTTATAATCGCGTTTTCAATTGAAATGATTTTTTTGCCCATTCTTTTAAAACTCAAAAACAAACATCCCGACAAGAGTTTTTATGAAATATTGAAAGGTTGCCTTTCGTCGGCGGGCGGGAAAATCGTTTTCATTGCGCTTGGCGTTTTTATGTTTATCAAAGCACTTCTTACTTTCAGCATCGTTTATGTGTATTTTAAACAGGAAATCTATCAAGAAGAGTTTTTGGTGCTCATTCTTTTTTGCATGCTGCCAGTGGTTACTCATGCGGTTGTTTCAGGGCTGCGTGCGCTTTCAAGAACTATAGAATTTTTCTTTACAATCATTGTGGTTGGCTTTTTTGTATGCCTCAGTTTGTCACTTTTTACCTCAATTTCTTTTCCTTCTTTCTTTATAAGCTCGGCATCGTCCGTTTTTTCGTCTGCGTTTACGTACTTTATCGTGTTTGATGATTTTTTGTTTTTCTTTATAATAATTGACAAAATCGATCTTAAAACTGGGAAAAGCAAAAGCCTATATTTTTACGCATTGCTTGGCATGGTTATGGTTGTTCTTCTCTTTTTCTTCTTTTATGCAAAATATCCCGTTACGGCTTTCATGCATGACAATGCGCTTGCCGACCTTCTTGTTTTTTCTGTGCAGTTTAGTGCGATTGGAAGACTTGATATTGTGGCAATGATAACAATTATGCTTATTACGTTATTTCAAGTGGAAATTTACAGCTTTGGATTCTGCAAATGCTTTGAGGAGGTGTTTCCGCCGCTAAACCGAAAGCACGCGTTAGCCCTTTTTGATGTTATCTTTATATTAATTTTCACACTGCACGTGGGCAATCATGCTGATATAGTTGAGTTTGCAGGCGGATGGTTTTCGTACTTGGCCCTTGCAATAGGAATAATAGTTGCGCTTGTAAGCTTGATTATATGTTTTATAAGGAGAAAGAATGAAAAAAATTAAATCATATCTTAAAAATCCCATGTTGATTATTTTTGTTTTAATTCTCATCATTTTTACTCCGCAAGGGTTATACTCGCCCGGTCAAAGTAGAAATGTAGGTGTTGTGGTTGCGATGGGAATTGATAAAGCGCAAGAGGGATATGAGGTGTCTCTTCTTACCTTTATTCCAAAGCCAAATCAAACCTTCAAGGAGGTAGACTCAGTAGTTTCTGGAAAAGCGGAAAATGTTGCGAAAGCGCTTTACAACGCCCAAATTGCGTTAGGCCGACGGGTAGGGCTATCTCATGTCAAAACAACAGTGCTAAGCGAAGAGCTTATGAGGGAAGACGTGACAGGCATTGTAGACTATCTTACACGTCTTGCA
>JAGAKV010000058.1 GCA_017625505.1 Clostridia bacterium
AGCCAGGATCAAACTCTAATTAAAAACTGGGGAGGCAACAAGTCCGTTTAACGCGGGCACGCCTTTCGGCTAACCGCTACTTCCTTGTTTCCCCGTCCCAATCTCCCTTCATTTAAGGAAGGCTTTCGCCTTAGATTAAATGTTGGGCTATCTAAACATCTTATTGATGTTTGGGTTTGATTTTTCCACATGCTTATACACTTGCATGCTTTGGCTCAATAACTTTAAGTAAATTGACTTTCTTTTTCAATTCTTGTACATTATTTACTATTTAATTGTCATTGTTCTCTAACTCGGCTTTCCAAGTTAGCGTACATATCTTAACATATCCCGCCTCACCTTGTCAACACTTTTTTAAAAAAAATTTAACTTTTTTCAACTTTTTTCGATTTTTGCGCGACACTCCCGAAGCGGTTGTTTAAAAATTCCTCTTAATTCAACAAAAATCCTCTCATTTTTAACACTTATTCAATGAAAAATTTTTGTCAAATTAAAAAAAATTTCGTTTAATAAAACAAAAAAACGCTATCTGCTCATTCCAGACACCGCTTGGGTTTCTATAAAATATATTCTCCATTAACACTAATATTATTTATACATGTTATTTATTTTTCAGTAACATCTATATTATTATCAGCCCCCGTCAATGCCCTTTCTTGAAATTCAACCTCAAAAAAATGGTTAAACCAAAACCAACTTTTTTTGACATGAAAAAAGAGGGCAAAAGCCCCCTTGATTTTCTTATACTTTATTGTTCCATTTCCACTTCAGCAACTTTCTTCTTAAAGCGTGCGTCAGAAACCTTTTGTTTTGTTGTCATTTTATCTTTTCCTGCAATAACCATGTTTGCAAATTTTGCTTTATCAATACTGTATGTGATTTTCATATTAACCTCCGTTAACTTGGCTATACTATAGCACAAATTTTTTGTTTTGTAAATAGCTTTTGCAAAAATTATTTAAAAAGTTTAAGTTTATTAATCCCCCGATGGCTCATCTAACAATAGTTTTTTATATAGTTAACGCTCCAGCAATCAAATGATCTTCCGCACTAAGTCACTAAAAGCAACTAAGACTCATCATTCTTCAAGTTCAAGAAGCAGGGTTTTCAAACAATCGTCATCTATCGTTGCCAAATGGTGAGAACTAAGTTTGCTACATCTTTTCAGGCACTTCAATTGCAAGCACGTTTAACGCTTGGACAAGCGCCTTCTTGACAAGTGTTAAAATTCCTAAATAGCTCTTTCTGGTTGCATCATCTTTTTCATTAAGAACATGATGATTATTGTAGAAAGTAGAGAACGCACTTGCAAGATCATATGTCGCAAGACAGAGTGAATTGAGTGATTTTTCTTCAAAGCAAATTTGATAGGCAGAGTTTAACTTAATAATCTGCATAATGATTGCTCTTTGTTCGTCATCAGCAATATTGATTTGTCCATACTCTTCATTCGCTTTTGCAAGAATTGAATTTATTCTGGCAACTGTATATTGTAAATATGGTCCTGTTTTTCCTTCAAAAGAGAGGAACTTTTCAATGTCAAAAACATAATCCTTTGTGACAAAGTTTGAAAGCGCACCAAACTTCATTGCGCCAACACCGATTTTAAGAGCAAGCTCTCTTGTTGGTTGAACGCCATTAGATGCAAGTTTTTTGCTTGAAGCGTCAATAAGAAGATTGATTACGTCATCAAGTTTAACCACTGTGCCCTCTCTAGTCTTGAATGGTTTTCCGTCTTTGCCATTCATTGTACCAAAGCCGATGTGGATAAGTTTTTGTCCCTCTGGTGAAATGCCAGCCATTTTGCAACATCTAAACACTTGTTCGAAATGCATATTCTGACGATTATCTGTATAGTAGAAAATTTCATCCGGAACAGGATTTTCCAAATTTCGCATATAAATGGTCGCTATGTCAGTTGTCGCGTAAAGGTCGCCACCGTTATATTTTTTGATGATTGCAGGAGGCATTGGATTTTTGTAGCGTTGCTCTTCATCTTCGCTTTTCTTTGGAACTGGAATATGTTCCCCTTCCCTTGCGACGTCAACAACAAGCGCTCCTTCACTTTCGCGAGCAAAACCTTGCTTTACAAATTCATCGACAACAACATCTGTATATTCATCACAAGAGCTTTCGCCATACCAGAAATCAAATTCTGCACCAAGCTCTTTATACAATTTTTCAATCGTCTTAATTGAAAGCGCCCTAATTTTTAGATAGATTGAATAATAAGGCTCTATTTTATCTTGAATATTTTTAGTATACTGATCTGCACGTTTTTTAAATTCTTCATCTTCTTTTTTGCGTGCGCTTGCTTTTGGATAGGCAATGTTGAGCATATCTAAAGTGATTTCAGGTTCTTGCCCCTTGCCTGTAAAATAATAATCAAGCACACCGTCCTCATGAAGTTGCAAAACGGTAAGTCCCATTTGCAATCCCCAATCGCCAAGATGAGCGTCCGACTTTGCATTGTGCCCTAAGAGTTTGTACAGGCGTTTCATGCCTTCACCAATAATAGGTGAGCAAAGATGACCAACGTGAAGCTCTTTTGCAACGTTTGCACCGCCATAGTCAAACATAACATTCATTTTCTGCTCGTGTTCTTGCACGCCAACCTTTTCAAGTTGAATATATTTGTTTGCAAGCTCAGAAAAAGCCTTGTATGTAAGCTTAATATTTATAAATGCAGGCTTTACTGCCACAAATTCAAATTGGTCATTTTGTTCAACTGCCGCCACAATTTCTTCGGCAATAGCAAGTGGTGCTTTGCCATATTTTTTTGCTAAAGCAAAACATCCATTGCATTGAAAATCACAAAGCGCAGGCATGTTGGAAAAAGACACGCTAAACTCTTCATCATAGCCCGCCTTCTTTGCTGCCGCATTTAATACTTGTTGTATTTTTTCTATAATCATATTATATCCTCTAATATTTTTCTGCTTATATTTTACTACTTTTATATTTAAAGCACACCCTTCACATCTGAAGCAATTTATAAATCTCTTCGCGCTTCAAGAGCTTTTGAAAGAGTCACCTCATCTGCGTATTCAAGATCGCTTCCCATTGCAACACCTTGTGCAATGCGTGTAACCTTCACGCCAAGAGGCTTCAGAAGTTTTGCAATATACATCGCTGTTGCATCTCCCTCGACGTCAGGGTTTGTCGCCATAATCACCTCTTCAACGGCGTCTTCATTTACCCTTGCAAGCAGCTCCTTAATCTTAATATCATTTGGGCCGCGGTGCTCAAGCGGACTGATCGTCCCAAAAAGCACATGATAGACACCATTATAGCTTTTAACTTTTTCCATTGCAAGAATATCTTTTGGCTCTTTGACAACGCATACAATTTTGCGATTTCTACTTGTGCAAATTGGACAGATTTCTCGGTCGGTAAAATTGCCGCACACCTGACAGAAGCCTATTTTATCTTTAGCGCTGATAAGGGCGTTTGCAAAACGCTCTGCCCGCTCTCTTTTGCCTTCAATGATTGAAAAAGCATAGCGCTGGGCTGTTTTATACCCAACGCCTGGCAGCGTTCTAAATTGTTCAATAAGCGCTTCAATTATATCGTTTTGCAACTCGTCTCTCCTATTCTGCTTCTCGATTGCATTATATTTTGGGGAAATCGCTATCCACAGCCTCTTTTGTAACTTTTCTAGACTAGAAAAGTTTGCTTAAAACATTCCGCCTGGCATTTGAGGCATTGAATCTTGCTCTTTTCTTGCAATTTGTCCAAGCACGTCATTTACTGCAGAGACAACAAGGTCTTCAAGCATTTCAACATCGTCTGGATCTACAACTTCAGGTTTGATTGAAATTGACTTAAGGGTTTTGTTGCCCATCATTTTCACTTCAACCATACCCCCGCCAACTGAAGAGGAAAATTCTGTCTCTTCAAGCTCTTTTTTCGCTCTTTGCAGATCCTCTTGCATTTTTTGTGCTTGACGAAGAAGTCCTTGCATATTTGCTCCGCCAAATCCACCGAAATTACCATATCCCATTTTTATTTTCTCCTTTACATTTTAAATTCTTTTATAATTACCTTATCAAACACTTCGCTAAGTCTTTTTAAATCAAGATCGGTTTTTGAATATTGTGTTTCTTTAATATTGATTACAAGCTTTTGTTCCAGCCCCTGCCACCTTAGCGCATTTTCAATGTCGCGTTTGCCGTCGGCGAGCAGTTTAACAAGAGTTCCGTCAAACACATTGACAATCAGCTTGTCGCCGTCAAGCTCTACATCTGTAATATCTCCGCAGGCTACATGAAGGGCGATGTGTCTGTGTTCTTTTAAAAACAAAACAACCTTCCCCCAAATGGTTTTTGCCGACAATTTACCTGTCAGCGCCTGCGCCTTCAGTTTTTTTTTGTTTCGTCGCTGTTAAGCCCACTCATAATTGACAATGCAAGCGTCTCAAGCAGCAGTCTTGGTGAGAGGGTATAACGAAGTTCGTTTTCTGCTCCGCCAAAGCTTTGCATATATTCAATCAACGCTTTTTCTTCAAATCTTTCTGACTGTTGTTTAATCATTTCGAAAGTATCCGTTGAGAGTGAGAGAATCTCGTTTGGCGCTTTGCATGATTTGCAGATAAGAAGGTTGCGGGCATGCCGTGAAAGATCTTTAACAAAAATTGAAAGATTTTTTCCTGTGCTGTCAACCTCTGCGATAAACTCAAGCAATCCTCCAATATCACGCTGCCCCATAAGGTCAAAAAACTTCACCATAAGCGTTTCGTCTGTTGAACCCAGCACTTTAAGCACCGCATCTTTTGTGATTTTTCTGCCAGATGAATAGGCAACTACGCAGTCAGCAATTGAGAGAGTGTCTCGCACACTGCCTTCGCCTGCCTTTGCAATTACGCTGAGCGCGTCATCATCATAAGAGATATCTTCGCTGTCTAGCACTTTAGCAAGCCGCGCAGACAGCTCTGCCACGCTTACAAGGCGAAAATCAAATCTGATGCACCTTGAAAGAATAGTCGCTGGCAGTTTGTGCACTTCGGTTGTTGCCAAAATGAAGATAACATGCTTAGGTGGCTCTTCCAATGTTTTTAAAAGTGCGTTGAACGCGCTGTCCGTCAACATGTGAACTTCGTCGATGATGTATACTTTATATTTTGCATCAACTGGTGTAAACTTCACTTTTTCACGCAGCTCGCGAATATCGTCAACCTTATTGTTTGACGCTGCGTCAATTTCAATAACGTTTATGTCATTTTGCGTTTCAAGTTTTTTGCAAGATTCGCACTGCCCACAAGGAGAGCCCGCACGATTGCTGTGACAATTGACTGCTTTGGCAAAAATTCTTGCAATCGATGTTTTTCCAATTCCTCTTGACCCTGTAAAAAGATATGCGTGCCCCACTCCGCCATTGGCAATTTGGTTTTTAAGCGCCTGGGTAATATGCTCTTGCCCAATCACATCTTCAAACGATGAAGGTCTGTATTTTCTATATAATGCTTGATGTTCCATCCTCTCTCCTACGAGGCCATAGCCCCACTTTTCTATACTAGTATACACCCAACTGCAAACTTTTGCAAGAAAAAAATCGGTATTAACCCGATTTTCTTTTGTTTAGCACTAAACTTCCTTAACAATTGTGGCAAATTCGAGTGGATCAAGACAACTTCCGCCCACCAAAAATCCATTGATTGTATTTAGTTTTAGATATTGATTTACATTTTTGGCATCAAGCGATCCGCCATACACAATTTGAATTGACTGTCCAGCTTTTTCAGAGAAATCATCAGTGATGACCTTTCTGATTGCTTTCACTGCCCTGTCAAGTTCTTTATTTGTTGGAAGTTTGCCCGAACCGATTGCCCAAATTGGCTCGTACGCAATAACCACCCTCTCAAGCTCGTTTTCATAAATACCTTTAAGAGATTCTTCAATTTGAATTTTTAAACTTTCCAGCATTTTAAGCGTATTTCTCTCGGTAAGGTTTTCTCCTACGCAAAGAATAACTTTAAGTCTGTTTTTAAAGGCAAGTTTGATTTTTTTGTTGTTTGTGCGAAAGTTTTCTTTAAACTTAGTTCTTCTTTCGCTGTGTCCAACAATCACGTACTCCGCGCCAGCGTCCTTAAGCATGTCTCCGCTGATTTCACCTGTCGTTTTTGCGTGATCGTCATCGCAAATGTTTTGACCGCCAAGTTTGATGTTGCTTCCGCTTACCATATATTTTGCAGTTGTCAGTGACGTTGCTGGCAGGCAGAGCACCACTTCATTTTTTGTTCCATCAACCTTTGACATAAATTGCAAAAGATACTCTTTTGTCTGGGTTGGTGTTTGATGCATTTTAAAATTTCCAATTACTTTTCTCATATAATTTTCTCCTGAATAACTTCTACGCAAGGGAGCGAACCCCTTTCAATAAATTCCATAGTCGCGCCGCCGCCGGTTGAAATATAATTAATTCCCTTTTCCAAGTCAAAGTGATGAACGGCCGCAACCGTATCGCCACCGCCGATAACGCTGTATCCCTTTGAGTCGCCAATTGCTTTACCTACATCATATGTGCCATTCGCAAAGCGAATATCTTCAAACTTGCCCATAGGGCCGTTCCAGAAAATTTGCTTTGCTTTTGCAATTTCATTGACATAAAGTTTTGTAGTCGCAGGGCCAATATCCAGTCCCATCAGAGTGCCCCTAAGCACCTTTGATTGAATTGCTTCTTTTTTTCTGTCTGCGTTGTCCACGCAAATATGATCTATAGGAAGAAGGATTTTCTTCCCCGCGCCTTCTGCGCCTTGCAAAATTTCAAGAGCATCGTCAACCATATCTTCTTCAACAAGGCTCTCTCCAACCGTTTGTCCTTTGGCTTTTAAGAAGGTGTACGCCATAGCCCCGCCAATAATAAGGGTGTCCGCTTTCTCTAAAACGCTTTTAAGAATTTTAAGTTTGCTTGACACTTTCACCCCACCAATTACCGCAACAAATGGACGTTTTGGATTGTTTAAGATTGGCCCCAACGCATTAAGCTCTTTTTCCATAAGAAGCCCTATTGCATTAGGCAAAATTCTTGCAACGCCAAAAGTGGAGGCATTTTCTCGGTGAGCCGTCGCAAAAGCGTCGTTGACATAAATATCACCAAGAGAGGCAAGCTTCTTTGAAAAAGCCATATCGTTTGTCTCTTCACCTTCATAAAACCTTGTGTTTTCTAGCACAAGCACATTGCCTTCTTTCAACAGGCTTATGCGATATTTTGCTTCATCATCAAAAAGGCTGTTGCAGAAGCTTACACTGCAAGGCAGACGATTTTTAAGATACAACGCCGTTGGCCACAATGACTTATGAACGTCATAACCTTTTGGTCTTCCAAGGTGCGACAAAATCACAACTTTTGCTTTTTGTTTTATCAAATATTTTATTGTAGGAATTGCCTGAACAATTCGCGTTGCGTCAGCAATCCTGCCATTTTCATCAATAGGGACATTGAAGTCAACGCGAAGAAGTACTACCTTTCCTTTAAGCCCTACAAGGTCTTTTATCGTTCTTTTCATTTTGTTCCCCCAGTTTAAGTTTACTCATTTTGTATTCAACTTCAAAATCATTTTGCCAAAATTTCTTTCAATATTTCAAGACTTTTGTCAATTGACGGGCTTGTTGCAAGCTCCAGCCTTATTTTACTTGAGCCTTCAAAGCCGCTTGCATACCACAGAAAATGTTTTCTAAGATACAGCGTCAACCATTCTTCTTCATAGTGAGAGCGCAAAACATCGACATGTCGCTGAATGATATCAAACTTGTTTCCGTTAAATTCTTTTCCTGCAAGAGTGCTGAAAAGCCATGGTTTTCCTTGCGCGCCTCGTCCAATCATAACGCCGTCTACGCCCGTTTGCAGCATGCGTTTATAACTTTCTTCATCGCACA